>CAZFCK010000007.1:0-47374 GCA_964517355.1 uncultured Desulfovibrionaceae bacterium
GTTGTATCGCGCCTTAGGGATGAAGATAGCAGCGCTGGTTTTCCCCTCGGAAAAAAAGTCATTCCCACATTGCGGAGTTAACGGCATAGCCACATCATTTTATACTGTAAGAAGGAGAACATTCGAGCCGCAGCAGTGACAGGCGGGAATGTTGCGCGCTTTACGAAAAGGCATGGCAGTACGAGAGGCTTTCCCCTCCGTAACAAATTCAACCGGCATAAGCCACTAGAGCATCTCACGCTTGAAAAGCGCTAGATGCTCTTATGCATTTCCCTGGAACAATTGGAAATTGTTTCAGGGGAGAGCCTTGTTTCAAGGCGAAAATGCGCTAGAGCGTTGTTTGCCGCATGATGTGGATGAGTTTTTGCAACCTGTGCTCGTAGGTGTGCTCCGCCAAGATGCGCTTGCGCGCTGCCTCGGCCACTGCGGCGCGCTCCCGGGGGTGCGCCAAATAATGCTCCACCAATTCAGGGATGGCCTCGGGTTCCTGGAAACAGACGACTTCCTTGTCCGGTTCGAAAAGTTTTTCGATTTGGGAACGCCAATCGGTCAGCAAGAACGCCCCTGTGGCCGGAACGTCGAAAACACGCTGATTCACCGCGCCTTTCATCTGTTTGCTGGTGCAGTTGAAGTTGATATCGCAACGCGGATAAAAGCGTGGCAAGTCTGCGTAGTAATTGAGCTCATGATGCCAACGCCACTGGTGGGGCGTGTGCTTGAAAGTGATCTTCCACCCCTGGTCGCCGGCGATGAGCGGGCTGAATGGCAGTATCCGTTCCAGACAGGTTTTACGGTATTGCCTGGTCGCTTCCCAGGTTATCATCGCCTCGAAAGCCAGCCTGCGTTCGGCGCTGTCCAACTGTTCGAAATGGTGAAACAGGGCGGGGTATTCATGGGCGAGAAAGGCGCCCACGGATGGTTCGTCGCTCGCGCTGAACGCGGCCGCCACTTGCCTGTATCGCAGGAGCAGCGCGCGGCCGGGTTGGGCTGTTTTGAGCCTGTGCCCCACTTTGTAGTGCATGGAATTTCCCACAAAGCTGATCCGTGCGATTGGCGAATCTTGGCGGTGCGATCGCGCCGGCGGCGTGAAGCGCCTGATGTCCGTGCCCAGAGGCAGGTAATGCACATTGCCGAATCCCAGATCGTGCAGGGAGGGAATGTTGTCGGCATCCCAGGTGAAGATGGTGGTAATGGGGGTAACGAGCTTGTTGTACAGGTAGAGAATAAGGTGGGGGTTGTCCACGAACCAGGAAGCCAGGGGCAATTGGAGCCGTTCCAGCAATTCCATGAGCACGCCTTCGCGGTCAACACCCAGGTGGTTGATGGTGAACACGAAATCGGGCCTGAATTCCACCACGGCCTTGAGGAGCGCTTCCAGAAATTGTGAACTGGCCAGTTCCTTTTCTTCGAGATTGATGAAGTGGTGCTCCACGTCCAACCGTTTGCAGGCCGTGACGATTTCGCCCATCAGGAAGTATTGGCTGGTTATGAGCAGGATGCGGGGCTTGGCGTTTCTGAACTTCGGGTAGCGGGCTTTGGTCCAATAATCGTAGTCGCGGCTCGCTGCGAGCTGCTCGCGCAGTGTGCCGTAATAATTATTGTCCAGGCGCTGATAGACCGGGTTGACCAAAGGGACGAAGGGCAGGCCGCGTTGCTCCATCTGCCAGATGGACAGTTGTTTCAGCGCTGCTGATGGATCATCGGCATGCACCCAGAGCAGATTTTCTCTGGCGGCAAAGCGTTCGTTGCATTTCGTGATGCCCAGGATGGGGCCTTCTTTGTCCACCACGGCCACAGGTCCTTGATGGGTGGCAAGCAACAGCTCCAACCCGTGCCCCAGGCCGGAACCGAGAAGCACGGGCAGAACCTGCTCCGATTGCAGCAAAGGGCGCAGCATGGCGTGCTCGCGCTTTGCGCAGTCGCGCCCCGCCACATGCCAGACCTTGCCGCCGACGTGCAACCGTACGTCTGCAAGCTCGTTGTCTTGGTTGTAAAGCGCTTCCGCGGTGTAGTGCGACATAAGAGGTGTCTACCAACTATCGATGTTCGGTCTGTGGAAATAGAATTCGGTACGGCTGTTGAGAAGCCGATTGGGATCAGAGTTGTTGGGCACAATGGGTTGTGAATCGGAATAGCCCACGGCTTTCAGGCGTGAGGGAGGAATATTACCTTTTTCAATAATATAACGTAACGCGGCGCCGGCGCGTGCCGAGGAAAGCTCCCAGTTGGAGGGATAGTTGCTGTCTTTTTGGGAAAAACGATCGTCCGTATGCCCGCGCACCACGAGGTTGAAGTTGTGTTCTTTAAGGAACACGATGATTTTACTGAAAATTTTGTCGGCCGTGGGCTGAAATTGCGCTGTTCCGGCTTTGAATATGAGGTTGTTGGGGATACGCATGATCACGCCCCGGTCATCGGCGGTGATTTCCGTGCTTTCCTTGAGTTCCGGGTCGTCGATTATCAGTTTTTTGAGTTGCAGCACCATGCCGAGCAGCATTTTGTTTTGCTCGTCGAGTTCCACGTCTTTGCGTTCGAATTTGGACGGTGAAAAGGCGGCGAACTCGGCGTCTGGGCGTTTTATCTGCACGCCGAAGGCATCCTTGATGGAGCCCATGAGCGTACGGAATTTGGTGACGTCCTGGTTGGCGAATGAGAGCAGAAGCACGAAAAAGCATAACAAAAGGGACATCATGTCCGCAAAGGTGGCCAACCAGAGCGGTAGTCCCTCTTCACACGGGGTGTCGTCGGGCTTTTTTGGGGGCGGCCCTTTTGGGGCATCCTTTTTCGGCTTTTTGGCCATGGCTACTTGTTCCCTTCACGCAAGCCCGCAGGCAGGAAGGAATTGAGTTTTTCTTTAACAATGTTTGGGTGTTCACCATTGAGAATCGAGATGACGCCCTCCATGGTGATTTCCATGTAACTCAGTTCCTCCTGGGAGCGCTCCCCAAGCTTGTTGGCGATTGGCAGAAAAACAACGTTGGCCAGAACGGCGCCGTAAAAAGTGGTGAGCAGGGCCACGGCCATGGCGGGGCCGATGGAAGAAGGATCGTCGAGATTTTGCAGCATGCGCACCAAACCGATGAGCGTGCCGATCATGCCGAAGGCTGGGGCGTAGGTTCCCATGCCTTTGAATACGTTTTGCCCCTGTACGTGCCGGCGTTTCATGGCCGAGATTTCGAAATCCATGACCGAGCGCACAAGCGCTTCCTCGGTGCCGTCGGCCACAAGCAGGATGCCCCGATGCAGGAACGGATCGGAGACGTTGGCTTTTTCCAAAGCCACAAGACTTTCTTTACGGGCGGTTTCGGCAAGCTGCACAATCTGACGGATATTGGCTCCCGGGTCCGGGGCCTGTGCGAAAAACGCCTTCATGGCCACCTTGATGGAGCCGAGAACCGTTTTGAGCGGGAACATGATGAATGTGACGGCAAAAGTGCCGCCGCCCACAACAATGACCGAGGGTATGTCGACAAAGCCTCCGACACTGCCGCCCATGGCGATAGCGCCGATGATGAGGCCGAGACCACCGAGAATGCCAACGAGGGTTGCGATATCCATAACGTAGTCACTTACCTGGTATGCATGGCCGGAGAGCTGATATGGATTTTGTCCCCGCGCAATGTGAACCGGACGTTTTCCAAGGGCTCGTTGACGGTGCGGCTGGCCTCGCCGATACTGATGGTCACGCCGGGCATAACGGTTCCAGGTACGACAAGACCGCAGTTGCGGAGTGACTCACGCTCTTTGATAAGATCCCAGATACGCAATTTCTGGCTGAGCAAGGCGAGCCGTTTTTTTTCGGCCGCAAGAATTTTAGGTCGTATTTCCGTTTCAAGGCTATTGAATTTTTCAATTCGGCTTTTCATGGTGTCGAGTTCGTCTTCGAGTTCTTCTATCTGGTCGTCCAACAGTTCCGATTTACGCAACAGGAACGGATCATACCCCAGGGTCAGGGTGGTGCTATTGCCGCTGCCGCCGAGTTGCTCCTGGACGTATGCAATACTGCGGCAGTACACGCTTCCGCCGATGAGTTTTCCTTTTACGGCGAGTTGTTTTCCGACATACAGTTCACTGTGGAGGCAGACCCCGCCGATGAGGATGTTTTCTTTCGCCAGCAGCTTGGCATGTTCGCAAAAGGGGATGCGCAGGTTTTTGCCGGCGCTTATCAGGGCCTGGCGTTCACCTTTGACGCCGGATTCCGCGGCGATGGATTCTTGAGCGGTCACTTCCGCCCCTCCGATATGCCCTTTGACCAGGATGTTGCGCGCTTGGATTTTGAAGCCTCCGAGCACGTTTTTTTCCACAACTAGGTCCCCCACAAAAAGTATGTTCCCGGTATGAAAGCTTACGTCGGTGGTGACGACGAGAACATTTTTCACGGCAACGCGACCGTTTTCAAAACAGGCGTAACCGTTTGTTTTCGCTATAAGCTGCAATGGATTGTGTGGGTTGACGGCAGTATTGGAGCCCCCAGGTATCGTACTTTCGGCCAACACGAAGCGGCTGTCAAGGCCGGCCGCTTCTTTTTCGCTTATTTCCCGCAATTCCGCGATGACCTGGTTCATTATGACATTTTGGACGTATCCCAGCTCGTAATGGTCAACACTGCCATCCTCGCGTTCCGCAGGTTTGAGCCTGGAGCTGTCGTGATCGGGATCGAAAAAGAGATGGAGATAATAGGGCATGGCGGCGTCTCGAAGAACGGACTACAGAGTGAGCAACTCTTCCTCGGTATTGATGGTCTGGAAAAAGTTGGCGAGTTGCACGAGTGCCAGGGTTTTTCGCACTTGCGAACTGGGACGGTAGAGATACATTTTTTTTCCTTGCCCCATGGCCTTTGTGTTCAGGGCCACCAGAAAGCCGATACCAGAGCTGTCCATAAAGGTGATTTCTGCGAGATCGATGATCATGTTTTCAAAATTTCCCTGTTTCATGGCCAGATCCATTTCCTTTTTCAACAGGGTAGTGACTTCCAACGTGATTTCACCGCTGAAAGAGACAATGAGGCATCCGTGTTTGTGCTCTATGCGGAAAGCTTCCATGAGGTGTCCTTTATAAATTTTTTCAAATGAATAGTGTTTTTACCTGAGTCACAGAGAATGTCGAAGACATCCGCGAGTTCAGACATGATAAAAAGGCCGCGTCCCCCTTCGGCATGGGGTTCGGCGTTTTTTACATTCACGGGCCATGCGGGGAATCCCGCCCCCCAGTCGGCAATGTCGAGCTGGATGGAGTGTCCCGGATCTATGCAAATGGTAATTTCTATGTCTCCCGGGGTGTTGGCGCCGTAGGCGTGACGTACCACGTTGGCACAGGCCTCTGAAAGAGCAAGGTCGAAGTTGAACAGCTCGTCCCGGTCATGGACGAAATCCCTGATAATGCTCACCGCCGCTTTGGCTAATTTACGACTGGCAAAGGGAGTGGCCGTGGTGCGCAGAACAAAACGGATCAACAGCGTGCCTCCACTTTGACCCAAAGGGCTGTGAGATCGTCTTTGAATTTCGGTATGCTATGTGAGATGGCCGAGAGGTCGCGCATAACGTTTTCCAAAAGGTTGCCTGGTTGCATCATCGCTTTTTTCGCCAGTTCCCAGAATCCATCCAGATCCAGATATGTTCCGGGAACAGGTTGCCATTCGTAGAAGCCGTCGGTAAAGAGAAATAATTCAGAGCCATTGGGAAAGTCCACACGTTCTTGAGAAAAATTTTGTTCAAAGAAACCCAAAAGGGTGGTCTGTGTTTTCAAGGCCACAAACTTATCTCCGGGCAAGCGCAGCAGGCCTGGCGGGTGCCCGCAATTGAGATAATACAGGCAGTTGTTTTGAAGGTCGATATCCGCTGCAAAGGCGGTGACGAAATCGCTTTCATTGCCGATGATCTGGTTGAGATGGTGATTCACCAGGGCCAAGGTGGCATCGAGTCCTTTGTAGTCGGTTTCCGTGATGCGAAAAAGCGTGCGCACGATGGCCATGAGGAATGCGGCACGTGCTCCGTGACCGGAAACGTCCGCGATGACAATGCGAAGTGTCTTGGAATCCACGAGAAAATAATCGAAATAGTCGCCGCTGGCCTGGCCCGAGGGCCGATAGAGGTTTTGGACGCTCACGCCCTGGAAATAAGGGCTTTGATGCGGCAACAGCTTGCTTTGCAACAGGGCAACTAGTTCCAGTTCAGTTTGAATTCGCTCCATATGGGAGCGCAATTTGCGCGTGAGGCGTACCTGACGTTCGGCAACGCCGATGCGCGCGAGAAGTTCGGTGCGGTCGAACGGCTTGTAGAGGAAGTCGTTGGCCCCCAGGTTGAGGGCCTTGAGTTTGCTTTGCTGCGATTCTTCCGCCGTAAGCATGAGAATGAAAGTGTCTTGGTCGTTTATGGCTTTGCGGATGTGCTTGATAACCTGATATCCGTCCGCCACAGGCATGACGACATCAAGCAGAATAACATCGGGGGCGAATGAGGCGTAGCGTTCAATGGCTTCCTGTCCATCGCCCGCCGTTTGTATGGTGAAATCATCTTTAAGAATTAATTCAAGCGTTTGACGCATGCTTAAGGAGTCGTCAACAATCAGGACTTTTATCTGCCCGGCTCTGTCCGCAGATGGTTGCGGAGAGGAGACAAGTTGCGAGGGCTGCGTCATTGTTTCAGATCCCGAGTGCATCGCTGGAGAGCATAATGGTCACAGGTCCCCAGTTGGTCAGAGAAACGTCCATATCCTCGCCGAAGAGGCCGGAGTGCACCTTTCCCGGCCAAAGACCTTCCATATCCGCAACAAAACGCGAAAACAGGCGTTGCGCAACATCCGGGGGCGTGGCTGGATGGAAAGACGGCCTGCGGCCTTTGCGGCAATCGGCGTACAGCGTGAATTGCGAGACCAGCAATATTTCGCCGCCCGCGAGTCCGTATTCGGTCACGCATTTGTTCAGTTTGCCAGCTTCATCTGGAAATATACGTAATTCGAGGAGCTTTTTCAACATAAAGCGCCACTTTTTACTATCAGGCAATGACGCGTCATCATCGAGACCGAAGCCGACAAAGCCCAGGAGACCGGGGCCGATCTTGGACACCTCTCGGCCGTTGACGGTGACGGCTGCGTGCTTCACGCGTTGCAGCAACATTTTCACGAGGCGCTTTCCATTTCAATGTAGGTGGCGCTTTGCCCCTCCTTTTCGCTCACGCTGATCTGCACCAGCCTTACGCCGTATTGCTTCATGCGCGGGGCGAGGGCCCGGAACACATAGCGTGAAAGGTTTTCTGAAGAGGGGTTGATGTTGTCGAAGGGGGGCACCTGGTTCAGGTTCGCATGATCCAAAGGCGCTATGGCCGCTGCGAGAGCTTCCTTGATGAGCTTAAAATCGAGGATTATTTCCACATCAGGATCTAAACGCTCGCCTTCCACCACCGCTTCGACAATAAAGTTGTGGCCGTGCATGTTTTCACACTTGCCGTTATAGTTACGCAGCGCGTGCGAGGCGCTGAAATCCTTGCGCACGGTCAGGCGCCACTTGCCTTTATTTGCCATGAACGCTTCTCCTGGAGTTGCTCCATTCTTGGAATGCCTTGTCAAATTCCGGACCGGGTTTGACGCAGTGTTCGGGGCCGAGTTCCAGGACGCCCCACACTGTTTCAAACACCAGCTCCAGATGAACAGGGGATTTGCCCTTGTAGAGTTTGAGCAGTTCGCGAAAATCCTGCATGCCGCCGTTTTCGAAACATGCCGGCCGCACGGCCAGCCGCACGGGCTTACCTTCCTCCTCGCGCAGATTGGACAGCAGCATGGCGCTTTCGGCGCGCAGTTTCACTTCCCGGTTTTCGTCATCCCCTCCGTCCTTTTCATCGACCATGATACTGGCTTCCACAACCAGCGGGGCCTCGTTTTCCAATAGTTCGCGCATTTCCTGATAGGCTTTGGAAAAAACGAGCATTTCAGCGCGACCGGTGAGGTCCTCCACCTGGCATATCGCCCATTTTTCATTGCGCTTGTTATATTTTTCCGTTTTGCCGGTCACCAGCAGGGCGAGTTTCAAGTCACTCCGGTCGGGCATGTCGTGAATATCGTCGAGGGTATTGAGACCAAGCCGCCGGCATTTTTCCCGATAGGGCAGCAACGGGTTGCTGGTGAGAAAAAAACCCAGGGATTCCTTTTCCATACGCGACAAAATGTCGTTTTCAAATTCAGGGATGTCCTGTTCCTCGCATGGGAATCCCACGCCGGGGAGGACCTTTGGTTCCTCCTTGATGAGCGTGAACAAGGAACCCATGCCGGAATCCTTGGCTTTTGCAGTCTTCTGCGCACGGGCGACGGCCACCTCAAGCGCGGCCGACAGACCTGCCCGGCTGCATCCGAAGCAGTCCATGGCTCCGCTTTTGATCAAATTTTCAATGACGCGCTTGGTTACCTTGCGCAAATTCACCCGTTGGCAAAAGTCCAACAAACTTTGGAAGGGGCCGTTGGCTTCGCGTTGCGCGACGATATCCTTAATGGCCTCGTTGCCCACGTTCTTCACGCCGCTGAGTCCGAAGATGATGTTGCCCCCGCTCACGGTGAATTGCCACATGCTCACGTTCACGTTTGGGGGCAGTACCTGAATGCCCATCTCTTTGCAGGTGAAGATGTATTTGAGCACCTTGTCCTGGTTGTTGACTTCCGAGGACAGGAGGGCGGCCATGAATTCCGTGGGGTAATGGGTCTTGAGATAGGCCGTGTAATAGGAGATGAGCGCGTATGCGGCGCTGTGCGATTTGTTGAAGCCGTATTCCGCGAATTTCTCCATGAGATCGAAGATCTCATTGGCCTTGGCTTTGTCTATGTTGTTTTCATTGGCCCCTTCGAGGAATCTGACGCGCTGTTCGGCCATGGCCTCGGCATTCTTTTTACCCATGGCGCGGCGCAGCAGGTCGGCGCCGCCAAGGCTGTAATTGGCCACTATTTGCGCGATGCGCATGACCTGCTCCTGGTAGACGATGACTCCGTACGTCTCCCTGAGCGTGTCTTCGAGTTGGGGCAAGGGATATTCCACGGGAATGAGCCCCTGCTTGCGCTGGATGAATTGATCCACCATGCCCGACCCCAGAGGGCCGGGGCGATAGAGCGCGAGCATGGCGATGACATCGTCGAAACACGAGGGCTTGAGTTGACGCAGATAGCGCCTCATACCGCCGCTTTCCACCTGGAACACGCCGTCGGTGTCGCCGCGTGAATATAAGGCGTATGTTTCCTCCGTGCCAGGGCCGTCCAAAGGAAGCGTGTCGAGATCCGGTGCGGTTTTATCCGGCTGTTGATCGATGATGTCCAGAGTGTCCTGGATCAGGGTCATGGTGCGCAGACCCAAAAAGTCGAATTTGATCAACCCGACTTTTTCCACCATTTTCATATCGAACTGGGTGACGACTTCGTTGTTTTTTCCACGATACAGGGGGAGATAGTGATCCAGGGGCTTGTCCCCGATGACAACCCCGGCGGCATGGGTGGAGGCGTGACGGCACAATCCTTCCAGGCGCCGGGATATCTCCAGCAAGTGGGCTACCTTGGCCTCGGATGCGGCGAGTTGCTTGAGCTCCGGCTCCTGATCCAGGGCCTTGTCGATGGTCATTTTCAGATCATCGGGAACGAGTTTGGCTATCTTGTCGGTTTCCCCGAAGCTCAAACCCAGGGCGCGCCCCACGTCGCGGATAACGGCCTTGGCTTTCATCTTGCCGAAAGTCGTTATTTGGGCAACCGAGTCTTCCCCGTATTTATGCGTGACGTATTCTATGACTTCGCTACGGCGGCGTTCGCAGAAGTCAACGTCGATATCAGGCATGGAGACGCGCTCGATATTCAAAAAACGCTCGAACAACAGATTATAGCGGATGGGATCGAGGTTGGTGATTTTCAAGGCGAAGGCCACCAGCGAACCGGCCGCCGAGCCGCGCCCCGGCCCGACGGGAATCGCATGGTCCTTGGCCCAGTTGATGAAGTCCTGCACGATGAGGAAATAGCCCTCGAAGCCCATGGTGGCGATAACGTCCAGTTCGCGTTCCAACCGCTCCCAGTAGCTGTCCGCGTCCACTGCGTAGGGCGTTTTTCGCAAACGTTTTTCAAGCCCCTGGCGCGAGAGTTCCACAAATTCCTCGTGCAGGGTTTTCCCCTCGGGAAGATCGTATACCGGGAAATGGTGCGATTTGAGATCGATGTTCAAGGGGGCGATGCGTTCACATATCTCCAGACTATTGGCCAAGGCTTGGGGAACATGGGAAAAATTCAGGGCCATTTCTTCAGGAGATTTGTAATACAACTCCTTGGTTTCAAAACGCATGCGTTTTGCGTCGTCCACACAGGCCGCGGTCTGGATGCAGAGCAGAATATCGTGGGCTTCCACATCGTCTTTGGTCAGATAATGGCAGTCGTTGGTGGCGACGAGGGGCAGGCGCAGTTCATCGGCCAGCTCGACGAGCATGTTGTTGCAGCGGACCTGCTCCTCAAGGCCGTTGGATTGCAGCTCGATATAATAGCGGTCCTTGAAAATGGAGGCGTACTCCCTGGCCACGGCCAGGCCGGCATCCATGCCCTGGCTGAGCAGCGCGCGCGGCACCTGTCCGGCCAGGCACGCGGATAGCGCGATGAGTCCCTCGTTGTGTTGGCGCAACAGATCCAGGTCGATGCGGGGCTTGTAAAAAAAACCATGCAGATATCCCGTACTCACCAATGTGAGCAGGTTGTGATAGCCGGTCATGTTTTGCGCCAGGAGCACCAGATGATGGCGGTTTCGAGCATGTTCCTGGGAGCGGTCCTTATGGCCCGCGCCCGCTACATAGACCTCGCAACCGATGATGGGCTTCAGCTCGTTCTTGAGGGCCTCAAGATAAAAATGCAACGCGCCGTAGAGATTGCCGTGGTCTGTGATGGCCACGGCAGGCATGTTGAATTCCTTCGCTTTCTTGCAAAGATCCTTGATGCGGATCGCGCCGTCAAGGAGGCTGTACTCAGTGTGGCAGTGCAAATGGATACATTGTGACATGGGCTTGGAACCGGTGTGTTTGCGGATTGATGAAAATTATGATCTCTGCGTATCTGTAACAGATAATCGCCGGTTGGGGCAAAATGGTTTAATTTTGTTTTAAAATAGGTGGTTGCAGCTATGGAGGCGTTTCCATCTGGCGGAGTTTGGGGCGGAGTTCCAAACAAAATCATTTTACGATACGCCGTTCCAGCATCTTTTATGAACAAGTATGTATTTTAAACTATTTTAGTGATAAAAAAGATACGTATGTCGATGTGTCCAGTATAGAGTGGAGGAGGCTATGATGAGCAACCGTTTAAGGACTTGGATTTATAGGGTGGTCTTTGCCGGTATCGTTATGATTTGGGCGCAGTTTGATTTCCGGGTGTACGTATGGCTGGCTATTATTCTGACCTTTTTTTTCATTGTGAATGGTGTAGCCTGCGCGATTTCCTTAATTAAAGGGGTACTGGAACTATGAGTCGCGACACAACCGGACGGGTGCCCGGAATTGCATGATGAACGGCGGAACAACGGTAGGAAGGGGTGGACGCGAGAGGGGAAACCCTTTTAACGGGTTTCCCCTCTCGTATTTGCTTTTCATGCCGAATGGAGAAGCACACACTAGAGCATCTCACGCTTGAAAAGCGCTAGATGCTCTTATGCATTTCCCTGGAACAATTGGAAATTGTTTCAGGGGAGAGCCTTGTTTCAAGGCGAAAATGCGCTAGTCGGCCGCGGGCTGCGTCTTTCCCTTTTCGGGCTTCAGCAGGACGACCTCAGCTCCCACCGCCGCGGCGATTGTATCGATCTCCTGCTTGCGGATGTGGCGTGCCTTGAATTTAACATCGGTGCCGCTTACTGCGATCACACGGAAACGGGGCTTTTTTTCGCCCGTTTCAACCTTACGCCGCTCTCTGACGAAAATCTTGCCACTCATGACTTGCTCCTGTACCTATAGGGTTACTCAAGGATATGACATCATCACCAATCTATGTTCAATCTAGAATTATATCCTCAAAGGATATATGTCAAGAGGAGATCGTCAATGGCGGACAAACAAGGGCAAAAGGCGCGTCAAACAGGGCAAGGGAAGGCTGAGCGCTATATGAAGCCATCCTTGTTGCTGGCGCTGCAGGAAGGACAGGCGCGTTACGGGTATGATTTGCTTGGAATAATACAGGATTTTGGTTTTGTGCAGGGCAAGGCGCCGCCAGGCATGGTCTATCGACATTTACGGCAGCTTGAAGAGGAGGGGTTCGTGCAATCGGCCTGGCAAACCGAAGAAAGCGGTCCTGCCAAGCGGATGTACGAGATTACGGCGGAGGGTCGCGACGCCTTGGCTGGATGGGTGGAATTCATGGAAGAACAGGCCCTGCATCTGGAGCGTTTTGTTGCGCGCTACCGAGAAGGATTGCAGTCCACGAAGAACCAGCATGGCGAGGATGGATAGCTTTATGGGGAAAACCCGTTGCAGGTTCTCCCCTTTTCACAATGACGAGCAGCGGAGATAGTCCTTAAGCGGCATGCACTCCCTGGTCATGTTGTTTAGCGCGCTTTCGCCCCAGGGAATCCCATGTTCCGTTTTCCGCTTTTTGCACGAACAACACGGCCTGCCCCCCTAAAAGACGGGGGCGGCACCACCCGTGGGTGCGCACCATGTCGTGGGAGGCCGGTAATGCGGCATCGCGGTCGATTGAACTTACTTGCATGCCGTGCGCCTGCAATTGCGCAACCGTGCATGTATCTGGCAGGGACCGCAACCCGCCGAATTCAATGCAACGCCCGGTCCAGCCCCAGGCCGTGAGGCCAACCGAGGCCAGGGCGCCGATAACGCCGTCGCCGGTGCCTCCGTGAGCGGAAAGGTGAACATTGGTCTCTTTAGCCAATGCGAAGGCGTCAGGTTGACGCACCACCTGCTGCACGCAGCGTTGGCCAAAGTCGGTGAGGGTGGGCAAAATGTCGTCGGTGACCTGGGCAAGACATAACCCCGGATCGCTTCCCTGAAAAGCATGCTTTTCCAGATGGCTGACGGCGGCATCAAGGATGGGGGCGCGCAGGGAAGCGTCTTGCGCATCAATCACAAGACAGGCGCCACTGTTGTGGGAAGTGTAGGGCACATCCTCGTGAACCAGAAACTGCTGGCGCACCACGCCCCATAAACGGCAACCCTGGGGCAGTTCCTTTTCAAACCAGCGGGCGAGTTTTCCGGTGCCGCGAGGGGCTTCCAATATATCGGTATCGTCGAAACCAAGATAAAACCGTACAGTCATGTTACTATCCTCGGGTTGTGGGAGTTGCCTGGGCGGTCAGGCGACGTGACGCCAATACTGCGAACCGCCAAATCCTCCTGCAATGGTCCACCATTGTTGGGGGCAAAGTCTCGTAAACATTTTGATAGAGAAAGTCAAAAAGAGATGAAAACGCCTGTAAAGTTACAGGAGAGTGCTATCTAAACGGGAGTATGAGGTTTCTTTACAAGGATTGTTTTTAATAATTACGGCTTGTCAAAAAAAAAATGGCTATATAGTTAACTATATGGTCAATGAGTTTTGTTAATACGTATCCCGCATCAATATTGGTCGTTGTTGTGTATTATCTGGCGCAGTTTCTGTTGGACAGCAGTTTATTGATTATAGTTGATGCAAAGGAAGGCGAAAGTTCGCAACCTGCAGACAACAGGAAAATTATACAGAAAGAGAGGAGAGATGTATCAGCGTAGAGTAAGTTGGCCTTGCACGAGGCGACCTTTGTTCCAATGCAATTCCATAAAATAAAAGCCTATACGTTTTCTGGAAAAGTTTGTTTCAAGGCGATAATGCGTTAAGCGCTCTCACACAAGTTTTTTCGGGAACAACGATAGGCGGGAACCGGGAGATGCGTATGAAACGCTGGAACAAACGTCGATAGAGTTGATACGGAAAAAGAGAAGCCCCTGCGTAATGTACACAGGGGCTTATGGAATCCGCCGTTGTGGAGTCCTGCCGTTGTCCCCCCTCTCCACCATGAACTCCTTTGTTAGTCGA
Source organism: uncultured Desulfovibrionaceae bacterium (assembly GCA_964517355.1). Lineage (GTDB taxonomy): Bacteria > Desulfobacterota > Desulfovibrionia > Desulfovibrionales > Desulfovibrionaceae > CAZFCK01. The sequence goes on from CAZFCK010000007.1 coordinate 14,005, forward strand.
GTTTTTTACCTTTGCGTTTTTCCCACAGACGCATTTCTTTCATTTTTTTTCTGCGTTCTCTTTGCAACGCCTTACAGACAAGGGGAGTCCCTTTTTTATACCCCCATTTTTCCCTATATTCGTCAGGCGTGAGGCCGAATTTCGCAAGGTGTTTTTTAGTCAGCACCTTAAATTGCTTACCTGATTCTAGGCATGTGATAGTCTTTTCCTTTATAGCTTTTTTGGGATCCATGGCCGGTTCTTGAACGCCTTTGAAAGAACCTTCGCCCTCCCCGATTTCCTTAATGCCTGTCGCGAGTTTGCTGACCATATCCGTAATTTCTTCTTCGGTCATCACGCGGACACTGGCTTGGGCTTTGACTATCTCCAAAGCCTCCTTGATGTAAGACTCCATTTAGTCCTCCATACGGCATAATTTGTGTTGCAGTGTATACAAATCCATAGCGCTTATTATAAAGAAGTCAAGATGTAAAAAATGCTTGCGCGTTATATTCTGTTGTAGAGCACGCCATGTCTTCTCTTGCGAGTTAGAATGCGAGATGAGGAGCTAACTAAAGTACACCACGGATAAAGTACGTGTTGCGTCGTCCCAGTTGCGGTTCTAGTGTTGCTTGCGACTGCCATTTTACGTAAATGTATAGAAGTTGGTAAAAATAATGGTTGGAAATCGTAATCCACTGATTTCGTGAAATAAGGTTGTCGCCTGTCGTAGGGGTTAAAAGAATGGCGCACTCGTAGATCTATATAGAAATGTAGTGATATAAATCAATAGTTATTTTCCTAATGTTGTGTGGGTTACTATAATAAAGTTCCTTTTGAAGTAGAAAAATATTTATATTAATACTGTGCATGTTGTGCGGCGTGGTGCGTTGTTGTTGCAAGGCAAGATTCTGAATGTAATGATTTATATTTTTATATTTTACATATCGGAAAAGAATTTATAGGGGGTGTATCTTTTTATCCTGTTGTTTTCTCGACATTAATATATTTTTTGCATATTTTTTTTATCTTTATACACCCCATGCATCCCTAAAAAGCTGCACATTGCTTGCCGATTGAGAGTGTCAGCATTGATAATGGCTGCATATACTCAGGAATTTCTTGAAGCTATGGATTTTTACTCAGACAACGCTGTTGTCTCTAGAGTAACATGCTTCATATTAGAGCATTTTAATTTAAAGATGGGTTATTGTAGAGCACTGTCCCAGCGTATTTTCGCCTTGGGAAATGGCTCACCTCTGAAACAATGTTCATTGTTTCGAATAACTCTTAAGACAATTTAAATTTATTAAAGTAAGGATGCTCCAAGCCTGGCCAGAGGGGAGCGCCTCCATAGACCCGCGGATATCCTGTATGAAACTGTAACCATGCAAACAAATTATACAAGTAAAAAAGTTTTGGAGATTCATAAGAACCTTTTTCACAAGGTTCTTAAGCTGACGGAGGCATTCCTATTTTAACGTCAATATGCTCTAACGCGCTCTTTTATGTACAGCACGGAAGCCTGGATGACGCATTCAGGAGAAAGGAGAGGATACGTCCCTCGTGCCGCGTTGGAGCGACAACACGACACAAGGGCACGAGATTCCGGATGAGGTTGCTATCCCCAGACGTCTTGAGGGCGGAGAGGTGCGTCGGGTTTTGTGCGTTCTTCAAGCGGAACGTATTCGCGCTGAACCGGTCCCGTATAGATTTGCCTGGGGCGGTGAATACGGGTCGTTTGCTGCAGGTCTTCGTACCAATGAGCGATCCACCCGGGCATGCGGCCAATGGCGAACATGGCGGGAAACATCGGGACCGGGATGCCGAGGGCGTGAAGAATGATACCGGAATAGAAGTCCACATTCGGGTAAAGACTGCGTTCGAGAAAATAGTCATCATTCAGGGCCGCGTCTTCAAGTTCCTGTGCGATGAGGAGCAATTCATCATTTGAGCCCATATTGCGCAGCAAATTATGGGCGGCCTTTTTCAAAATCTTCGCACGAGGATCAAAACTCTTGTAAATTCGGTGTCCAAACCCCATGAGGCGGAATTTTTTCTGCTTTACTTCCTCAATGACCTTTTTGATATCAGCGTTGCCGCTTTTCAAGTCTTGCAGCATTTTAATGACGCCGGCGTTGGCTCCTCCATGCAAGGGGCCCCAAAGCGCGCAGATCCCGGCGGAAATGGAGGCGAAAAGATTTGCCTGTGTGGACCCCACCATGCGCACCGTTGAGCATGAACAATTCTGCTCGTGATCGGCATGCACGATCAGAAAGAGCGACAGGGCCCGTACCGCGCCGAGGGGCGGATTGTACAACCTGTTGGGGATGGAGAACATCATGTGCAGGAAGTTGACGCAGTACCGCAGCTTCGGATTGGGGTACATGAAAGGCAACCCTCTGGATTTGCGGTAGCTGAACGCAGCGATGGTCCGCACCTTGGAAATGATTTTGGCGGCGGCGATGCGAAATTCTTTTTCGCTTTGAATGTGGTACAGATCCGGGTTGTAGCTGCCGAGGGAATTGACCATGGCGGAAAGAATGGCCATGGGTTGCGGGTTGGGAGGAAATCCGTCGAAATGGTGTAAGAGATCCTCGTGCAACAATTCTTCATCGCGCAACGTGTCGCGAAAGGCGTCCAGTTCCTCTTTTGTCGGCAATTCACCGAAAATAAGCAGCATCGCTGTTTCGATGAAGGTGCTTTTTTCTGCGATTTCCTCGACAGGGTAGCCGCGGTAGCGCAGGATGCCTTTTTCGCCATCGACAAAAGTGATGCCGCTTTTGCAGGCGCCGGTATTGGCAAAGCCGGGATCGAGAGTTATCAGGCCGGTTTCTTTCCTGAGGGTCGCGATATCGACACCAAGTTCACCCTCAGTGCCTATAATTACCGGTAATTCGTAACTCTTGCCTTTGTAATTGATTGTCACTTTTTCATCTGTTTTCTGCATAAGATTCCTTGCGTATTTTCTGAAGAGGGCGGAGTGCGGGGCCCGAAAGGGGAAAAGCGCTCGGAAACGCTATGTTTCGAGAACCTAGATCTGGCTAAAGCACATTTTCTTTACAAAAAAAACCAGCTTTTGGCTAGAGTGAAATGTGAATAGTAACGAAATTGTAAAAATGATGTGATGAAAAACGACGATTTTTATCTTTGCACATAAAAAGGATTGTGGCTGCGACAAGCAACAACCTATGTTCATATCCTGCTGTTCCAACATGCGAGGGTGGCAATTGACGCCAGGGCCGCGCGTTGCCATAGAGTGCGCGTCACCATGTATTCATCCGCGGAGTGGTCGCGATCGCCGCATGGACCCAGGCCGTCAAGGACGGGAACACCTGTGGCCGCGATGGTATTGGCGTCGGAAACGCCCCCTCGTCGTTCTTCGAGAACCGAGAGCTGCAGATGCGCGGCGCATGTGGAGAGCGTGGTGAAGAGCCGCCGGTTTTGCGCAGAGGCTTCCATGGGCGGACGAGAACTGGTGGGGCGCAACTGGGTACGCACGTTAGGTACCACGGGTGTTTTGACAATGGCCTCTATGGATTGCTTTATTGCCTTGGCGTCGTGAGCGGTCACAAAGCGGCAGTCCACGGTGGCCGATGCCTCTTCGGGCACCGTGTTGGGGCTCGTTCCGCCTTTGACTTGTCCGACATTGCACGTTATTCCACGCTCATAGGCGTTCAGGCTTTCGATGGAGATAATCTTGTGCGCCAGTTCCACAATGGCGCTTGGTTTGCCCGCGCCGGCCTGCCCCACATGTCCTGCCTGGCCTTTGCACTGGAGTTCAAAGCCGTGTTTGCCCTTGCGAGCCGTGACGACTTGTCCCTGAAGGCCGCCGCATTCAAAAACGAATGCGAAGGAGCTGCGTGCCGCTTCTTGTTGGATGAGGAGGGTGGAGCGGGGTGATCCGACTTCTTCGTCGGCATTGATGAGGTACGTTATGGGCAAGCTGTGGAGCACCCCCTGGTGGTGCAGCGCAGCGAGCGCGGAAAGGGCGCACACCAATCCGCCTTTCATGTCGATGACCCCTGGCCCACGAATGGTTTCCCCGTGTTGTTCGAAACAGGAGAACCCCATTTCCGGAGGAAAAACAGTATCCAGGTGGCCGCAGAACAGGATTTGCCCCATGTCGGGGGCGGCCCTGGCGGCCTCTGTGCGCGCAACAAGGGTATCTCCCACATCGTGGTGCTTGATGCGCTCCACATGCAACCCCAGGTGTTGCATTTCCAGGCACAGGATGGCGCCGACAGCGTCTGCTCCTGTTTTGTTCCATGTATAGCTGTTGAGCAAGACTATGCGCTCCAGGAGAGAAAGCATCTCTGTTTGCCGGGAGGCGCAGTAGTCTTGAAGCATGGAAAAGATGTCATGCATAGTGAGCAGTCCCTTATAGCGAGGTTAGAAGTCGATATGATGGCGTCAGCTCCCGTTTACGGGAGGTTATGGTGGAGCGCTCATGCGGAGAGATAAATCGCAACGGAGTACCGAGGGAAAACCTCCGGTTTAACGATGGCTGACCGACAGACGCACAACGATCATGCCAAACTGCCACCGCTTACAGAGGTTTTTCCAACGGACTATATCAATACTTAAATTGCTATACGTAAATTATGATGCCGGGGCGTCCGGCGTCGTGTTGGCGGCTATCTCCCATATTTCCTAAAAGCGAAATCCGCGTTGTTGTCATAAAGGGAAGGATCGGCGTCCGGATAGCGGACCTCTTCTCCGTTCCAAGGTTTGCGCAAGATACAATCGTCTCCCTCACGGCGCATGACATTATCCCTATGCAGAGGAATTTTGCCGCCTGCGGCGGCTATGTAGCGCGGAATGGCATCGCCGGAAATGTTGCCGTACATGCCCTCCACAATGTCGCGTCCCTTTTCGATGGGAACACGCAGGTGGTAATACTGGGGATTTCGATAGCTGCAATTGAAAATATAATAGGGGCGCACGTAAGCTTCCTGGATTGTTTCGCAAAGCTTCCACATTTTGTATTTTTCATCGTTAATGCCCCGCAAGAGAACGGCCTGGTTCAGCACGGCGCTTACGGATTTGGAAATGCGTCTGAAGGCGTCTTTGGAGATCGGGGTGATCTCTTGGGCGGTGTTGATTTGGGTGACGACGCGCACCGGCCCATTGTCGTTGCTTTGCTCGAGGATATCGAGAAGTTCCTGGTCAACACGCTGGGGCGTGGTGACGGGCACGCGGGTGCCCAGCCGTTTGAGTTTGATGTGGGGGATTTCATCCAAAGCGCTCAGCAGTTTGCGCAATGTGGCGTTGGAAAGCATAAACGCATCGCCCCCCGTTATGAGGATATCGCGGATTTCCTCATGCTCGCGGATGTAGTCCAGGGCCTCTTCGTAGGCTTCCCATTTGAAATTGAGGTCGCTTTTTCCGATGTGGGCAATGCGCAGACAATGCACGCAATACATGGCGCAGATGTTGGTTGCCTTGATGGTTACCACACGGGGGTAGAATTGGTCCACAAGTCTGGCGGGGGAGTGGTCGGAGGCCACAGGAGGAATTTCATCGCCCACGGTATCCACCATTTCAGCGGTGGGTACGGATTGCAGGAGCACGGGGTCGTCTATGTCGCCGGGCATGATGAGACTGGCGTAATAAGGCGTCAGCCGCATGCGGTATTGCTGCGTGACCCGCGTCACGTCGCGGATGGCGTCGGGTGGCAGGTCAATGCACTTGGCCAGGGTCTCCACATCGTTGATGGCGAATTGCAACTGGCCTGAAAAACTGTTCCAGTCGTTTTCGCTCATGCCCAGAGCCTTTTTAATGCGGTTTTGATTGTCGAGCACAGTCTCCCAGAGTTCAAGACCGCTGGGGGCCACTTGGTCTTTTTGCGTCAAGTAATCGCGGATACGTGTGTTGGCTTCGCCCACAATAGTGATGGCGCGCCCCACACGTCCGCCCACCGTCACGCCGTGTTCGTCGATGGCAACGTGTTTGTCGCAGAGATCGAGCAAATCCTCGGTTGCGATGCCCAGAGCGCCGGGAGCCACCCCTTCTTCACGCCGCAGTTGCAGCAAAGCGGCGAATAAATCCACAATGGGAGCGGTGCGTTCCGTTGCGCGAGCGGCCGAGAAAAGAGGCGCGATGCGTTCACGCGCCGTCGGGGCTGCTTCCTGGCTGCCGCTCTGCAATTCTTGCAATAGATTTTTGGTAAAGGCGTCTAGTTGTGGGAACGCATCCGTGGCTGTGGTGCTCATTTTTTTTCTCCAGTGTGTTTTCGGGTTGGGTCCTGAACGTGCTCTGGCGCCGACGGGTTGTCTTCGAAAGAAGACTTGATGAGTTGGATGGCGTGTTCGAGTTTGTCTCGCATGCCTTGTCTGGTGGAATCCACTGCCACTGCCCGGGCCAGAAAGGTGCCGGGTTTGACCACGGTATCGCGCCCCACGTGTTCGAGTATGAGGTATCCACCCTGACCATGTTTTGCGCAACGGCGGAAAAGTTCCACTTCAGGCATTGCCTGGGGAAGAAATGTATGGGTTTTAACTGTGTTGTTCACTTTAAAATTGTATGTACCCCAATGGAACGTGGTACCCTTGCGATGTATTTTTTTGAAATCAGGCCACGCGGTGGAATTCGGAAACCTGCCGTGTTTGAATGCATAATATTCCAGTTCAATAAGGCTTGGTGCGTCAGCAGGTGAAAGTTGCTCAAGCATGCAGGTAAACTCCATTGTGGTGCCTTGCTTGCGCGGATTTACCTCGATGAAGTAAATATTTTCAGAGTGGTCCACAATGTAGTCGCAGCCGAATATACCGCGAAATCCGTATTCTCCGAGTTTATGCCCAATAGTTTTGGTGTGTTTACGTAGCGCGCTTTGAACATGCTCCGGGAGTTGCGAGGGCCAGGTGGAGCCTCTAAATCCGGTTCCGCCCTCAATGCGCATATCGGCTACCCCGGCGATAAAGACATCGTTGGCATTGGCCACAAGGCCCAGCACTGTGGGATCATAGGCGTGTTTAATATAAGGACTCACCAGATAACGGGCGTAGGGGTCGTTGAAGCGGGTGCTGGTTTCTTCCTGAGAATGGGTGACCATGGAATCCGATCCACCCGCGCTGTATGTCTTGGAAACAAACACGCCGTCCGGGGAATTCTCGCGCATGCGGCTCGTGGCGAGCATGAGTTCCTCTATCCCGCAGCATATTTTGTAGTCGACAGTGGGCACCAGACCGAAAAACGTATCATATTGCCATGCCTTGTCATTGCATTGGAACACCAACGAGGGATCAGGCCCCAGGAGTTGCACGCCCGGAATATCCCGCAACGTCAATTCCACTTTGTTTTCGAACATCCACACGGGCAATGCGGGTTGGCGGAGCAGGATGCTGTGCACCAGATTCCGCACGGCCGGGTGTTGCGATACGTGGATAGCGAATTGCCGCATGGGGACGCGGATGGCCACCTTGGGAGAGCCGTCGGTTTCAACGGCGAGCTGCACCGCTTCGGGATTGAGGATCATGATGTTATTGTGGCCGTTGGCCTCGCACATGTCCTGGACAACGGATATATGCCCAACTTTACGTCCGGTTTCCCGCTCCAGCCCTTTTTGTAAAAAGGGGTTGAGGCAGCAGGCCTTTAATTCTCCGACGTAAAGGAAGTAATACGTATCAGGGTCAAGCTGGATATTGGAAAAAGCGGGTTCGTGGTACATCATTGTCGTAGTGCTCCTCAGCAGAAACGCCGAGCCGGGTTGTCATGTGCCGCAATGTCAGGAGAGCAGGTATGGCCGGGGGTCGGGCGAGAGGACGATCAGGGTCCAACGTACGGATTGCGCCGGGATAACAGCATTACCTTAGGTAGTATCGTTTCGGAGTTTTTTCTTTATCAAAAGAACATGGGAATTATGGCGAACAATGATTCTACAATCGTGACAACAGGTCAACCCTCATAATTTTTTTTTATATTTTAAGTTTTTATGTGTTGTAAAAAAAGGCTGCACTCCATGCGGTTGCTTCTCCTTGCCCCGGGAGATGGAATGCCTTTCAACATTTATTGACCATTCATTCTTTATTCGTGTGCTAGAGGGGGCATGCACCATGGCCTTGAGGTATATTTCCTGGAGCTCAGCGCACCGTATGCAAGGGAATGAAAATGGCTCAATGTTGATGAAAGGTTGGAGCGCATTAACCGTGAAAAAGTGTAGATGCGCTTATGTATTTGGCTGATTCAACATGATTTTTTAGGTGTAAGGCTTGTTTCAAGGCGAACTACGCTAACGGAAAGGAGGATCGTATGGGACGCGACATGCTTTGGATTTTAGCTTTGATCGTTATCTTTGCCGCTTCGAATGCGCAGGCGGGTGGTCATGTTTTCGACAAGACCGCGGTGGCCCCCTTTGACGATTATTGCGACGGCTACGGCATGCCCGGAGCCGAAGGACTGGGTTACGTATCTGTGCTCAAGGTTTCCACGGGCACTGTGCAAAAATCCGACGATCTGCTTATCGACGGCATCATCGCCTATGACCGCGCCGAGGCCAATGACGCCTATATCGGGCAGATCAACATGATCACCGCCTCCTCTTTCAACGGCGTGATGGGCAGCATCTGGGGGTATGATCTGGCCGTAAGCGAAACGATCCGCGACGGCAAACAACAGCCGATGTTCACCATGACGCAATACGATGGGTCTCCGCTTCCTGTGTACGACGCTGCACCCTTGATTGAGGCGGGGCAGGCGCTGTTCGGAACGGAGAAGGACCGCCGCTTTCCTCCGGCGCCCGGTAGCCACGTCATTTGTGCGCACAAGGATGTGACCGCCTACCGCCCCGGGCAGGGGCAGCCGGACCCAAACAAGGGGCAAGCCTACGGCGTGTGGTGTTATCTGTGCATCTCCCTGGCCAAGGACCGGAACACCGGAGCCAGCCTGTTTATAGAGGATGCCGGACTCTGGCTCCGGAACGACAAGAAAGAGGATCTGGCGGCCTTCCTGGAGCGGCATCAGAAAAACGTTGCCAAGTCCATTGTGGCCTGCGGGGAGGATCAGAGCGTTGTTTATGATCGTACATACATGGCCTATGCGTACGTCATCATGCGGCCAGGCGAGGTGGGTACGGCTTTGACCGTGGCCCCTTACGTGACTCTGGCCCGCAAGGCTTTGCCCCCCGGCGGTTTTCAAGCCCTGGAGAAGATGAGCTTGCGGGAGTGGGAGCATTCCATGGGATTCGGGAAGTAGAACACAGATACGCTGGGGCCATTTATGGAGTGGTCCGGCCGGATGCTGTATAACGATTTGTCGATAGTTATGCGAAAGGAATAAAGCACCTGCAAGGCGATAAGCGTACCATGGGAGCCCCGAAAGCGCGGCTCCTCAGCTGAACTCTTTCTCCCCTTGGGGCATAGCCAGACATGGATATGTATGGTTATGCCTCCCGCCATCCTTCATTCCATCCTTACCTCTTATTTTTCGCTGACTCTTGGAGGAACAATAATATAACCAGCTTGCATAGCAGTATTTTCTTGTTTTGCGGCGCCGAGGGATTTGCTTGGGGCCGAGCGGCGCAGCAGGCGGAAGAATGACACCCCCTAGAGCACCTTACGGTTGAGACGATGAGCTGATTGTAACCATTTCCATGAAAAAAGTAAGATTTTCTTAGGTGGGAACCTTGTTTCAAGGCGGAGATGCGTCATTTTTCCCCGCGTGAGACAGAGTCATCTTTTTTGTGAATTCGTGCCGCCTTCTCTCTAACTAGAGCATCTCACGCTTGAAAAGCGCTAGATGCTCTTATGCATTTCCGTGGAACAATTGGAAATTGTTTCAGGGGGGAGCCTTGTTTCAAGGCGAAAATACGCTAAATGTAGGTAATAGGATTTTGCGTATCACAACAAGATATTTGTACTGTAGTAAAATATTTAACAAAAAAAACTTTAAAAATATTCCTAAATATGGAATACTCTAATTGTATAAGTTGATAAAAGAGCGTGTGGGATGTGATTCGGTACGCATGCATTGGATATTCATAAATTTGACCATTATTTCACGCATGAAAGCATATTTATTATTTTTATTTATATTTGGCATAAGTGCGTTATGGAGTGGATTGCATCTTAAAAACGACTTGAAGGGGATGCTTGGCACATTAAGATGCGCGCCGCCCCGGTGTCGCGGCAATCTTTCAATGACACGGACGGGATGCGAGGCGAAGCGTGCAGGTTTACAGTCCAGGGGAGCGAATTATGCTTATGCAGTTCGATTGCAATAATTTTTGTATTCTTGGGATGTGCGACTGCAACGGTGAAGTTCTGAATCATGTGTTAAGCACATTGCAGGGGTATAAGTGCTTTGAAAAAGAGAAGCTGGCGCGTTTGGGATGGCAATTATATGAACTGGCCCGAGGCAAGGAAGTATTCGATTACGTGCAAAATTATGCCCACTCTCTTGTCATCACATCTGATTTTTGGACATGCTCATGCAAGGATAATTATATTGTACACAAGGATATGCAGCAATGTCCGATGTGTGGCGCTGTGACGGACACGTGCCGGTGCCTTTGCCTTGAGCGGATGTTGGATCAACATATGCGCGCCTTGAACATTGTTGACTCGTATAAATACGGCATGGCTGTAGAACAAGAAATAAAAGGTGGTGTATAATTTGTGCAACAAAAAACAACGTTAATCCGATGCGAAAAGTTATAAAGCTTTTAGCGCATTTTCGCCTTGAAACAAGGCTCTCCCCTGAAACAATTTTCAATTGTTCCAGGGAAATGCATAAGAGCATCTAGCGCTTTTCAAGCGTTAAATGCTCTAAATCATGTAAACACGTGAAAGATAATTTTCAAAAAGGAGGGCCTTCAGGGCTGGTTATGTAAGGACGTCATGCCCTTGCGAGCATACGTTCAGGACGTGCGGGCAGGCGGGACTATCCAGGGGAGCACGGGTTTGCCAAGCCATGTGCCTGCTTTGCCCTGTTTGGGGAGTGGCTCGACGAGCGCTTCCTGCAGCCGCTCCAAGAAAACGGGGCGCGGCAGTTCCACTGAACCGAAGCGGAGCATATGTCTGGTTGTCTGCTGGCAATCGACAAGAGTGAATCCCCAAGCCCGCAATGTTTTCACAAAGCGGACGAAAGCGACTTTGGAGGCGTCGGGTTCACTGAAGAACATGGATTCTCCGAAAAAAGCCCGCCCCAACGCCAGACCGTAAAAGCCGCCGACTAACCGGTCATTGAGCCATGCTTCCACGGAATGCACAAACCCGGCCTGGTGCAGGCGGGTGTAGGCTTCGATCATCTCCCGGACCAGCCATGTGCCTGCGCCCTGCGGGCGTATTGATATTGCGCAGTTATAGATAACCTGCTCACAGGCCTGGTCAAGAGTGATGCGATAACGCCCCTTGTTCAATACGCGGCGCAAACTTTTTGGAATATGCAATTGTGCGGGTTCCAGAACCAGCCGTGGATGGGGGGACCACCAGAGAATGGGGCTTTGGGGGCCGTACCAGGGAAAGATACCTCTTGCGTAGGCAGCTAAGAGCCGTGGAAGGCTGAGGTCGCCCCCCACGGCCAAGAGTCCGTCCGCATCGGCCAGGTCCGGATCAGGAAAGGCGATGCATTCCGTAGGCAGATAGAAAACCGTCATGCTGCCCGTTGTGTTACACTGTGGCAGGCTCGGCCTGCTCGTTTTTACCGCGCTTTTCCGTGCATTTTTTGTCCTTTTTCGTGGGTAAGGACGTATCGAAGGTGAAAGTCAGGCCACTTTCGCCTTCAGCGGCAGCGGGACGTTCGGGGTCGTGGTCCACAACGACGGTTCCCCCTTTCTGCAAGCAGCCGAAAAGCACTTCGTGTGCGAGTTTGTCTTTCAATTCGTCCTGGATGACGCGCCCCAGCGGCCTTGCTCCGAAGGAGGGGTCATAGCCCTTTTTCGCGAGATAGGATCGGGCGCTGTCTGTGAGTTCAATGCCGATTTTCCTATCCTGCATCTGCTGTTCAACTTCCTTGATGAATTTTTCCACAATACGTTCCATCACTTCGAATTGCAGGGACTTGAACCCGACAATGCCGTCAAGCCTGTTGCGGAATTCGGGACTGAACATTTTTTCCAGGGCCTGTTTGCCGCGGTAGCTCACATCTTCGACCTTTCCACCTGAACCAAAGCCAAGATGCGCGGCGTTCATTTCTCTGGCGCCGGCATTGGTCGTCATCAGGATAATCACATGCCGGAAGTCCGCTTTTCGTCCGTTATTGTCCGTCAAGGTTGCATAGTCCATGACTTGCAGCAAAATGTTGAACAAATCGGGGTGAGCCTTCTCAATTTCATCGAGCAGGAGCACCGCGTAGGGATTTTTGCGGATGGAATCGGTAAGCAGTCCTCCCTGATCGAAGCCTATATAGCCGGGAGGCGCGCCGATGAGCCGGGCGACAGCGTGCTTTTCCATATATTCGCTCATATCGAAGCGCAGGAACTGTACGCCAAGAGATTGAGCCAGTTGTTTCGCAAGTTCGGTCTTGCCCACGCCTGTAGGGCCGTAGAGCAGGAAAGAGCCTGTGGGACGGTCGGGTTGCCGCAGACCGGCGCGGGAACGCATGATGGAGCGCACGATGGTCTCCACGGCGGCATCCTGCCCATAGACTACGGTTTTGAGTTGCGGTTCAAGGTTTTCGAGCAGGAACCTGTCGGAGGAGGAAACGTTTTGCACCGGCACCCGTGCCATGCGTGAAATGACTTTTTCGATGTCCGCCGGCGAGATGGTATTGTTTTTGGCCCCCTCGGCGTGCTTGAGTTTGAATATGGCGCCCGCTTCATCTATGACGTCAATGGCCTTGTCCGGCAGGTAGCGGTCGTTTATATGCCGCGAGGACAATTCAACCGCTGCTTTAAGCGCCGGCAGGGTATAGTGGACGCCATGGTGCTCCTCGTAGTAGCTGCGGAGTCCTTTCAGGATATCGATACACTCGTCCAGGCTGGGTTCCGGGATTTCGATTTTCTGGAACCTGCGGGAGAGTGCGCGATCCTTTTCAAAGTGATTTTTGAATTCTTCATATGTTGTCGAGCCGATACAGCGCACCGCACCGGAGGCCAAAACCGGTTTGAGGATGTTGGATGCGTCCAGCGTGCCCCCGCTGGTGGCGCCTGCGCCGACAATGGTATGAATTTCGTCGATAAACAGAATGGCTCCGGGCACTGTTTGCAACTCGGCGATGACTCCTTTCATCCTGACTTCGAAATCGCCTCTGTATTTTGTGCCGGCAAGAAGCGCTCCCATATCGAGCGCGAATATTTTCGCGTCGAGGAACGTCTTTGGAACTTCGCCATTTGCAATGCGCAAGGCCAGACCTTCGGCCAGGGCGGTTTTTCCGACGCCGGGGTCGCCAACGAAGAGCGGGTTGTTTTTCCGTCTGCGCGACAGAACTTGCACAGTGCGCTCCAATTCCGGGCCGCGACCGATGAGCGGATCGATAAGGCCTTCCTTTGCCTGGCGCACGAGGTCCACGGTGAACTGTTCCAGCGCCTTGTTGGATTTTGCACTGCCTTTTGTTTCTTCTTTTTTATGTTCCAACGGCTTGGGATCTTGCAGTTGCCATTCATCGTCTTTTGGAAGACCGTGAGATATATATTCCAGTATGTCCAGCCTGGCCACGCCATGGGATTTCAGAAAATAGACGGCATAGGAATCGTCTTCATCGAAAATGGCGGCCAGTACGTCCCCAACGTCAACTTTGCTTTTCCCTGCCGATTGCATTTGCAGGATCGCACGCTGTAACACACGTTGCACGCCAAGAGTTTGCACTACCTCGCTGGAAGGCGAGCCGTGCATCACTTCCATGTGGTCCTGGAAGAAACGCTCCAGCTGATTATGGAGCCTGTCCACGTCCACGCCACAGTGCGTCAGGATATCCCGCCCTTGTTGCTCTTCCAGCAATGCGTAGAGCAAATGCTCCAGGGTCAGGTATTCGTGATTGCGGCGGCGTACAGTGCGAACCGCTGATGTGAGCACGTTTTCCAATCGCTTGCTAAGCATTTATACCTCTTCCATGCTGCTTCGTAGCGGAAAACCTTCTCGTCTGGCCAGGGAATGCACCTGAGCGACTTTGGTTTCCGCCAATTCTATGGAGTAGATGCCGCAGACGCCAACACCATGTTCGTGGACATTCATCATAATCCGCGTGGCTTCGGGTTCGGTTTTATTAAACACCGTTTTCAAGATGCGGACCACAAATTCCATAGTGGTGTAATCATCATTATGCAGAAGCACTTTGAATCGCCTCGGCTCTTTAATTTCCTCTTCCAGGCCGATATCGGGCTCGAATTCGGGTTTGCTGAACCTCTGGCTCATAATTGTTTTCTCATGAAACGTTTCGATGTCATGATCATATTAAGTACGGCCGTTGCGCTTGTCGAGTGTCGCGTTCTGTCGAGGAGAGGGTGAGTTGGCCGCATCGTGCAGGTGATGTTCGGAGAAGCGTCAGCGTCATCCACTTTTTCCCCTCCTGGTAAATCCGTCAATGAAATGCGTTGTATGCATTTCCGCTGCAATAAAAGACTTTATATAATTATGACAATATGTTTTCAGGGTGCCCCGGTGAGTCCGGATCGTGACGCCGCCATCGTGTAAGGACATCTTCCTATCATAAAAAATAGAGCAAATCGACAGTAAAATCAAGGCGGCGTTCTTGATTTGGGGTCACGGCAAGCATTTTTTACTCTTCCCACGGGAGGTACGGAGGCAGCGTTGCAGGGGAAAAAACGAAGTTGGGGTCGGGGTTCCGCCCTGTTGTGCGTAAATAGTCCTGATGCAGCTGGTGATAGTTTTTGTCCGTGCCTTCTGCAAGAGGTAACGCCAGCAAGGCAGCCGCGTGGTCAATTGCCTCCGGATCGCCTTCGAATTCCACGCAATCGCCGAAGGGAAGCCTGTCCAGGCAGACGGTGCAGGCATCCATCCGCCATTCCTCACGAACCTTTTCGTATGTAAAAGCGGGCTCGTAGCCGAGATAGCCTAAAATATTCCGCATGGCTGCAGCGTCTTGTACGTGTGTTTCCGTTTCGTGCCGGATTTTGTAGCCCGAGGCCGCCACTTGGTCCGGAGGACGCTTATGAGTCAACAATCCGTCATGTTCATTGTCCCATTGGCGCAAGCGTAACAGTATGTTTCGCGCCCTTAAGCTCTGATCCGCGGTATCGAATACAACGTTGCGCTCAAAATGGCGTTGCAAAAATGTAGCGCCGGCTTGACGTAGTTTATCGCGGACCCCTTTAAGATCGGCATGCATGAATTTTCGTTCTATTTCAAGTTTCATGCGTTGAACATAACAAAAAATGGCGCATAAGAAAACGTGATAATGCGCCCCTGCCGTGAGATGGTGAACTGACGCACCTGCGAAGAGAAGGATGCCACCGCGGGTTCAGGAATGCACATTGACCCCTTCGGGACCCGGTGTCATGATAACCGCGAGAAATGACTTTAAAGGCGATGCGCCGGTATGATGAAGTGTTGAGGAGGTTTTTTGTGCAAAAACTTGTTTTTCTCGCAATCGCTGGAGGAGCTGGAGCGCTCAGCCGTTATGGCCTGGCGGGATTTGTGCAACGTCTGGCAGGGGGGGCTTTTCCTTTAGGCACGTTTATAGTGAACATTTTGGGCTGCTTTTTGTTCGGGTTGGTCTGGGGCGTGCTTGAGTATCGTCTTGGCCCCCAGTTTCGTGTTGTTGTCTTGACCGGGTTTATGGGCGCGTTCACGACCTTTTCGACGTATGCTTTTGAAAGCGTCGCGCTTATGCAGCATGGCCAGTGGTGGCTGGCTGTATTGAACCTGGCTGGTCAAAATCTCATTGGTTTGGTGTTGCTTTTTTCCGGACTCGCCTTGGGGCGTTCGTTTTGAACCATGTGATAAAGAAGGGGGCCGGCGCCATGATACTACCTGATGAGGCGGAATGCTTGAAGATCTATACAGGGGCCAATGACAGGCGGCAGGGACGCCCCATCTATGAACTTGTTGTGGAGGAGGCCAAGCGCCGCGGGTTGGCAGGCGCCACAGTGTTGCGGGGCGTCAGCGGGTTTGGCGCCAACAGCCGCGTACACACGGAAAAAATACTGAGGCTTTCCGAAGATTTGCCGTTGGTAATTGAAATTGTGGATCGTCCTGAAAAAATTGAACCGTTTCTGGAGTTTTTGGATCTCATCATGCGGGAGGGGCTGGTCACGCGCGAAACAGTGCGCGTCCATTTCTACCGGCACAACGAGGGGCGCAAAGGGTGACGGCTCTTCAGCTCGACATGCGGACTAGAGCATCTCACGCTTGAAAAGCGCTAGATGCTCTTATGCATTTCCCTGGAACAATTGGAAATTATTTCAGGGGAGAGCCTTGTTTCAAGGCGAAAATGCGCTAGAGCATTTAAACTTTGAAAAAGTTGAAAGGCTCTGCAATCATTTCAAGCGGTAAATGCTCTAAAAGAAAAAAAGCATAAAGTCGCGGGCTTTCGCGCCCGCACGACGACCAGGGGAGGCCCCTGGACACCATAAAAACCGACGAATTATTTTTAATTATAAGATGTTGTGTGTACTCTTTGCTCGGAACGTCGAGTTGCATGTGGCCTGTGTCTATCAATAACTTATGGAGATTTTTAAGAAACTTTTTAAAAGGTTCGTACGCCGCCGGAGGCAAATCAATTTTATGATTAACCGCTTTTGCAGGCGAGGTCGTCGAGGTCTCGCAACCACAGCGTCACGGTCGCGTCGCTGGGCATGCGCCAGTCTCCTCTGGGAGAAAGAGCCACGGTGCCCACTTTGGGGCCGTCCGGCATGGCCGAGCGCTTGAACTGTTGCGAAAAGAACCGTCTGTAAAAGAGCCGCAGCCATTGCAGAATGACGTCCGGAGGGTAGACATCGCCGAAAGCTTTTCGCGCCAGGAAAAAGACTTTTCGCGGAGCAAATCCATGGCGTTGGGCGTAAAATAAAAAGAAATCGTGCAATTCATAGGGGCCTATGGTCGCTTCGGTGTCTTGGATGGCCCCTGTTTCCTCACCCGCGGGCAACAGCTCCGGAGAAATGGGCGTGTCGATCACATCATGCAGCACTCTGGACGTCTCGCCTTGAAAGAGTTCTTCGGCGCACCAGCCGATGACATAGCGGACCATGGTCTTCGGCACTCCGGCGTTCACATGGTACATGGACATATGGTCCCCGTTGAATGTGCACCAGCCCAAGGCCGCTTCCGAAAGATCGCCCGTTCCCACCACAAATCCGTTCACCTGGTTGGCGATGTCCATAAGCACCTGGGTGCGTTCGCGGGCCTGGGCGTTTTCAAACGTCACATCTCGTACAGCCGGATCATGCCCTATGTCATTGAAATGTTTGTTTACAGCTTCTCCTATGGGCACTTCGCGAAATTGCGCGCCAAGGAGTGTGGCCAGTGTGGTGGCGTTGTTGCGCGTACGCGAGGAGGTACCGAAGCCGGGCATGGTCACGCAGATGAGCGCGTCGCGCTCCATTTTGAGCATGTCCAGGGCATGGCAGCAGACAAGGAGGGCCAGAGTGGAATCGAGTCCGCCCGAAACCCCGAGCACAAGCCGGGACAATCCCGTATGCCGTATGCGCCGGGCCAGGGCCGTCGACTGGATGGAGAATATTTCGCCGCAATGGGCGGCGCGGGCCTGCATATCGGCCGGCACAAAGGGATGGCGCGCCAAGGGGCGCTGGAGTTCATTGGTGTTGGTTTGGGTGGGCATGTGAAAGGGGAGCACTCTGAACGAGCGGTGCAAGTGGGCGTCGCCATAGGCCGTATTCGTCTGGCGTTCATGCTGCAAACGCTCCAGATCCACATCCGCTGTAATCATTTCCGATGCAAAAGAGAAAGATCTGCTTTCGGCCAGTATGACGCCGTTTTCCACGATCAGGGCATGGCCGGAGTAAACCATGTCCGTGGTGGATTCCCAGGGACCCGCCCCGGCATAGGCGTAGAGTCCCATGCAGCGGGAGGATTGCTGGGCCACAAGGGCGCGCCTGTAGTCCGCTTTGCCCAACAATTCGTTGCTGGCGGATGGATTGCACAATATTGTCGCGCCCGCCAAGGCCTGGGCGCTGCTTGGAGGTTGCACGGCCCACATGTCTTCGCAGATTTCTATGCCGATGCGGCAGCCCGGCAGGTTTTCGGCGTCGAAAAGCAAATCCGCCCCAATGGGGATGTCGTTTCCTTCCCATTGAATGCTTTCCACAGGAAGCTCCCAACTGGAGCGGAACCAGCGATGTTCATAAAATTCATTGTTATTGGGTAGATATGTTTTGGGGACAAGTCCGCGTACATGCCCGCCTTGAATGAACGCGGCGCAGTTGAACAGCTTTCCGGAAATTGCCAAGGGCAATCCCACCACTGCGGCCAGGGGCAAGAGGGCGATCTCCTCAGCAAGGTTGAAGAGAGTTTCCACCGCCTTATCTTGCAAGACCTTTTGGAAGAAAAGATCCTGGCAGGAGTAGCCCGTGATGCAAAGTTCGGGCAGTACCGCGAATTGCACGCCTTGTTGCGCTGCGTTTTCCAACGCTGTAACGATCTTGTCACGGTTGAAGTCTGGATCGGCGATGCGCAGCTCCGGCATGATGCAGGCCAGCCGTAAAAAGCCGTATGTGGCGTTATTTTCTTTTATCATCCTGTGGGTTATACTCCCAAAAAAAATGAGGCGCAACCGCCCCTCGTTATGTTGCCGCAATTGCGTCCCCAGATGGGAGCGACGGCATTGCCGGGTGTGACACGGCATTTTCTCCCCCTGTTCCACAACGGGAGATGAACATCGGTTTTTCCCCCTGGAAAGCCTTATCACATGGCGGAGAGCATAACGCTCTCCGCATGCCCTAGAGCATATTGACTTTGAAACAGGAATCTCTTCGGGGGCTTAAGAACCTTTTGCAACAGGTTCGCAAGAATCGCCAAAAGGTATTATCTTGTGTAACTTGTTGTCATACTTGCATTTCAATGTGTGATATTCGCGGGGGCTGGGGGGCGTTTCCCCTTGGCGGGGGGTGGAGCCCAACAAAAAACCACCTTAAAGTTTACATGCTCCCATGGTAACGAACCTTTTATTTGGAAAAGTTATGATCTCTCAGCCTTCTTTTGTAACGTCTCCTTCGCGTAACGCGGTCCTCCTTGCCTGTCTCGTCCCTTTGGTTTTTCTTTGTGCCTGCATCGCATTGTTTGGCGTGGATGTGCTCTTTTGGGACGAATGGATGATCTGGGGCACTGTGCTCCAGGATCTAAAGGATGGCGCCGTATCGTTCTCCACACTCATGGCGCAGCAGAATGAACAACGGAACCTGGCCGCCAGAGTGTTTGGCCTGGCGTTGATGCCTCTGTTTTATTTGAACCGCTTCGCGGAATATGGCGTCATGGTGCTCCTGGCCGTGGCTACGTTTTGGGGACTGCTGACCATGTGGCGCCATACCGCCAGAGAGCTGAACATTCTCAAGGGGCGCTGGCTGCCTTTAGGTATGGCCCTGCTGGTTTTTTCGACCTTGCAATGGCAGCTTTTCGCTTTTGGGGTAAACACATCGATTTCTCTGACAGTGCTTTGTCTTGTGGTCGGGGTGGCGCTTCTGCAAGTGGGGCGCCTTGAACCCTGGCGCGTGTTGTTGTTGGCCGTTGTTGGCTGGATTGGGTCATTCAATTTCGCAAACGGATTGTTTTACTGGATTTGTTTGCTGCCGTTGTTTTTTACGGCACGCGAATATCGACGTGTTAAAATGACGGCCCTGGCCTTTTTTGTGGCCGCAGGTCTGGCGGCCTGGCTGGTGTATTTTCATGGGTATGTGAAACCGCCCCATCATCCATCTTTGAGTTTTGCCCTCTCCAAACCTCTTTCGTTTATTGGTTATTTTTTCGTATACCTCGGGGGACCGCTTATTGCGGACCAGAATTTATTGCTTGTGGCGTTATGCATGGGGGGGGGCGCATGCTGCTTCATGGTCTTCCTGCTGGTGCGTTATTGGAAGGAGTCGCCGCAGCTCCTCCCGCACATGCTGCCCTGGCTGGTGCTCGTTGTTTTCGCGCTCATGAGCGACGGGGCGACAGCCGTCGGCCGGGCGGGATTCGGTATGCATCAAGCCTTGCAAAGTCGTTATGTGACGTTCGCCAATCTATTCTGGTGCGCGTTGCTCGTATCGTGGGTGGTGTATGGGGCGACGTTTCCAAGGGATCGGTTGCTGGTTTGGCTCAAGCGTTTCATGACCGCGGCGCTTGGCGTTTTTGCATTGGGTTCCATCCTTTGCGTCGTGGTGTTTTTTCATCGCCAGGAACGTCTCGAAAAGGGGCGGCAAGCTCTTTTTTCGTTGACACAAGACAAGGATATCGAAGGAATCTTTCCTGATCCTCATTACCTGCGTAAAATCGCGCCCTTGTTTTTCGACGCAAGGCAAAGTGTCTACCGGGAAGTCGGACGCTTGTCGGATTACCACCCTGTGCCCCTGGCTGCCGGAGCCGCCGGCCAGGTTGAGGAGTTGGAGGTTATCAAGCCGGGAGGAGCGTTGCCCAGCGGTTTGCTGTTGCGCGGCAGAGCCGTGGACCCACGGGTGTCCGGCGCGCCGGCTCAATTGGTCTGCATCGTGAGCGGAGGCAAGATTGTATTCGCCGCCAAGCCTGACCAGGATGGATTTTTCAACCTGTTGCTCCCCAGCGATTATTTTGCAACAAGAGACCCCATACTGATGCCCCTGGCCGTATTGTCGGACGGCAGCAGCGCCGCGTTTTTGGAAATGCCCCATCAGGGCGCGGTGCAGTTGCCCGAGTCATGGTATCCGCCATTTACCATCGATGCATATTTTTTTTCGGCCTATGCGCCGTTTACTGCGGATGGGGGCAAAGAAAAGGGCCTGTGAGCCGGAAGATTCCCACAGCCGCCTGATGCAGCAGAACGAGCCTTCCGGGGAGAATGTCGTTTCCCCCAGGAAGGCCATATTTCAACTACAATCAAACGCTAGAGCATATTGATTGTGGAGCAGGGAGGCTTCCTGCGGCTTAAAAACTTTTATTTTATATAATTTATAGGTATTATTGTATTTTTATACATGGCATTCGCGAGTCCAGGGGAGCTCCAACCTACTCCATCTTAAAATTAGCTTACTCTGGGGTCTGTTTTTAAAAAATAACGATTCGGGAAGGCCATTCCGCAGAAAACATAAAACGGATAGATTCTAATTTGTTAAAATTAGCGCATTTTCGCCTTGAAACAAGGCTCTCTCCTGAAACAATTTCCAATTGTTCCAGTGAAATGCATAAGAGCATCTAGCGCTTTTCAAGCGTGAGATGCTCTAGAAAATTTGGGAAGGGGAGAGCGCGAGAGGGGAAACCCTCTCCAAAGGATTTCCCCTCGCGCATTTCCTTTTTACAACGAATTTAGAAACTCAGTCTATTCGCCGCGTAGATCCACGACCAGATCTTGCAAGGCGTGGGTGTGTTCGACGAGTTCGTTCACAGCTTGCGACGCCTCTTGCATCACTCCGTCTGTTTCCTGGGAAATTCGATTTATTTCCTCAAAAGAACGGTTGATTTCTTCACTGGTGGAGGATTGTTGTTCGCTCGCGGTGGCGATGGAGCGCACCTGGTCGCTGACCGCTTCCACCAGCGTAACGATCTCAGACAACGCATCTCCGGATTGTTCCGCCAGGCCGGTGGCGTGTTCCACCAATTCCACAGCTTGTTCAACGTTTTGGACGTTCGAACGGGTGCCGTTTTGAATACCCATGACCGTGGTCCCCACTTCCTTGGTCGCGGCCATGGTTTTTTCAGCGAGTTTGCGAACCTCGTCCGCCACCACAGCGAAACCGCGCCCCGCTTCACCTGCGCGAGCGGCCTCTATTGCGGCGTTGAGGGCCAGCAAGTTGGTCTGGTCGGCGATGTCGGTAATCACATTCATAACCTGATCAATGGCTTCGGCCTGACGGTCGAGATCCGCCATATTGCTTTTCAGTTCCTGGGCCTTGTTGCGAACTTGCGATATGGCCGCAACGACCTGGCTCACGACTTTTGCTCCCAGTTGGGCCTTGGTGCGGGCCTCATCCGAAGCTTCAGCCGACGATGAAGCGTTTTTGGCGACTTCAAGCACGGCTGCGTTCATCTGCTCCATGGCGGTGGCCGTTTCTTCTGCGCGCATGGATTGTTTGTTTGCGCCTCTACTCGCCTGGTCCACGGTCCCGTGGAATTGTTCCGTGGCGTGATTTAGTTGGGTGGCCAGGGATTCGATGCGTCCGGAGGCTTGAATCATGCCTTCACGTCGTGCGTTTTCGGCCTGACGAACCGCGTTTTCAGCTTGTTCGCTGGCCAATCTACATCGCTGAGCTTCGTTTTCTGCTTCGGCTGATTTCTCCTCGAAGTCCTGGATCATTTTCCTCAGCTTTCCGGCCATGGTGTTCAAGGAATTGGAGAGCTGGCCGATTTCATCTGAAGACCGGCTCTTCATTTTCGCGTCCAAATCACCGGAGGCGATGGCCTGGGCAACTTTTGTCGCTTCCTTTATGGGGCGAACAAAGCGTTTCGCCATAAGCAGCCAGATTAAGCCGATGAGCAGCAATGAACCTATCAGTAACGAAATGGAAGACACTTGGTTGCTGCTGCATAATGTCGTCAGCTTATCGACAAGCACAAAGAGCTCTTTTTCATCGCCCGCAGCGACGATTATCCAATCCCATTTTTTAAAATAAGTGAATTTGGCCAGCCGGTTTCTAATTTCCTCTCCCTGCTTTTGGGTATAAACAATCGATCCCATATCTCCGGGGGCGAATTGGACGGCCTGGTCCACAATGTCTTTGATATAGGGCATGGCGTTGGCGTCAAGTTCGTTCAATACCATTTCGCCATCGCGTTTTCCTTGAGGAGAGATGATTATCTGACCGTTGGAATCCAAAATGAACACTCCACCGTTTTTGCCGATGGAAATGCTCATGATCTGCTCGCGCAGGCTTTTGGCGCTATCCTCGCGTACGCCGTAATACAGAACGCCGATGATGTTTTTATTGGCGTCATAGAACGGCTCGTATGCTGTGACGTACCAGGCGTTGACCACGTATGCGCGTCCAACAAAGCGTTGTCCTTGCATAATCGCTTTAATGACCGGATTGGGCTGGCCATTGGGGTTCATGGCGGGAATATAGGTGCCCGTAGCGCGGGTTTTGTCGAGCTTTTCGACATTTGTGGCCACGCGCAGCATACTGCCGGCCTGGTCCATTCTTTGGAAAATGGTGCTCGTGCCGCCGAGAAGTCTGCCCACATCATCCACCAGCGGGCTTTTCGTGCTGAAATCCGAGAGCTTGGCAATCGGTTTGTCGCCAATGTACATTTGAGGCAGCTCGACGAGCGTGGATTTTTTACTGAATTGATTGACGGCATTCCATTGCCAGGTCGTTTCACCTAAATGGAGTCCACCATACTCTTTGGCTAAGTCAAAGGTTACATTCAGATTGCCGTCCACAACTTTCTCAAGCAGTTCCTGTTGTGAAGTGAGCATGGAGAACACGCCGTTAAGCGTTTGATCGAGACTTTTTTCGGCAAGCTGGCGGGTTTCTTCGGCTGCGAACGTAATGGCTTTGTTGTTCTGGTAGTTGTTAATGGCCCAAATGGCCAAAAGAGGCAGCATTGTCAAAAGCACGCCAAGACTGAGAAGCTTGGCAAGTATCCCAAAGCGCATTGACACCTCCCCAAAAAGGTCGTGGTTGCGGACAAAGACATTGTATTGTTTTGAAAATCGAACAATATGTTAAAAAAAATACCTCCAACTGTTTAAAGATTACCATATTTATAGCGGCGCTGGTAAAATAATAATAGAAAATTATCAGGATGGGATAGTTTAATACGTGCCTATTTATCAATCAAGTAAATTCATATTTTTTAATGTATTATAACCATGCGAAAAAACCACGGATTGTGAAAAAGATAATAAACTCATGAAAAAAATTGTATGAATGGCGGGAAAGGAAGGTTATACAGATTGGTTATTGTGCGATGCAGAAGGGAAAAAACGACTCAATTAATATTACCTCTTCAATAAGTAATGTATTGCGAGGTGATGGCGGACTTCTGGAGTAATTATAAGTAACTATAGTATCGAGGAACGCACGGAAGGCAAATGGCCAATGAAGCAATGACTCCGGCGGCTTAAGAATTACCAAAACTTTTTAACCGGCGTGAGTTATTAGTATATTTATCGCGCCAGGAATAATGACGTTCCCTGTTCATATTGCTGTGAAAGAGAGATAAGGAGGGCGCCCAACAAGCCGATCCGTCACCAATTTTCCGGTGTTGTCGTTGCGGACGCCTCTTTTTTCGGAGGTACGACCACATCCTGCTTTATGAGAAGAATCGGCGCGCTATCCACTTCCAATGTGCTGAGGACTTTTCCCTCGCTGAAGAGCGGCTGCATATCAATCCCCAGAACGAGCTCGAGATGGAAATCTCCTTGTCCGAATTCTTTGGGAAACAGCATGGGAAAGCGTTGTGCGTATTGTGCGGCCACGTGTCCGGCCATTCCGGCGGTGAAATGGATGGGACGGCCGTGTTTGACGGCCATGTCGTTGAGTATGTCCACTCCTTGTTTGTAGCTGTTGCCCCAGTAATCCAAGTCATACCGATTGAAGGCGGCCTTGGTTCCGCCTATGAGTTGATTGAAGTAGACGATTTGATTGGGGTGTTCGCGCAGTTGGAACAGCAGGGGATGGTAGAAGCCCGCTACCGCGACGCAGACGGTGAGCACCCACCATATCTTGCGGCGTTTTCCCATTTCCAGCAGACGCGCAACGCTCCCCGCGGCCAGCACGGCCATGGGGGCGTAGATGAAGAGTAAATGCCGCGTGGCGTTGTATAGAACGGCGTGGGTGGCAATGACGTAGGCGATCGGGAAGAGAGTGGCCACCAGCAAGGCGTAGCCTGCCCGGCGTTGCGGGGTTTTGGCCAGCAAAAGGGGCGAGAGCGCGAACAAGGTTATGAATCCGAGGGGCAGGGTGATGCCCAGCCATGTGAGTGAATAATGCCATGGCAGGTGAAGCGTGTTGATAATCTGTCCTTGGAATAGTTCCAGGAATTCAGCGGGGAAATGCCCCATTTCCCGTAACGCCTGAAACGGACGCACAAGGGGATTCTGCAGCGCCCAAGGCCAGAAGAGCGTTCCCAGAGTTATTGTGAGGACGCAGCATCCGGCGAAAACGCCCCCCACCCGCAAGAGGCGTGAGCAATCGAGTGCTTTACGGTCGAAAAACATCTGTACGCTGAGCCATCCTCCTGCATAGGCTAGAAGAAGCAGCCCCCCAACGCGGATATTGAGGGTTAGGGCAATGGCGCCGATCATGAACAAACAGTTTTTCCGGTTCACATAGGGGTAGTGTTCGCGCACGAAAGACAAGGCATAGAGCGAGAGCATGAACATGGCCGCGAAGGGGATGTCTTTGGGGTTGTTCATGCAATGGGCGAAAAAGCGCGGCGTGATAACGAGCAGCAGAACGGCAGCCAGTCCGGCCCAGGCGTTGAATAGCTTTCTGGCCAGCATTCCGGCGGAAAAAACGGCCAGCCAGCCGAATGCGGCGTTTACCATGTGGCGGACGTCGTATTCGTAGAAAACGCGCAACGCCTTAACCACCAGAGTCGTCAGCAGGTCGTAGAAGCCGCCGTAAAGGTGCATCACAAAGTAACGCATGGCGGAATCATTCGTGAATCCGCTCGTATAGAAACGCAGCACCTTCTTGCCGTAGGCCTGGTGGAAGTATTCATCCCACGTAATGCCGAAATCAAAGGAAAGCAGCGGCATGAGCGCCAGCAGCAGGGCCAGGGTCGTGAAGAAGGCGATATCCGGAAATTTCCAGCGGAAGTGTGTCATACGGAGACTGGTGTTTTTTTCGGGCTGTTGCCAGCGGTCATGTAAAAGGCCTTGCGTGCGACCATAAAAAGCGGAGAAAGGGCTTTGCCGCGCCAGGCGTCCGCACGTGTCACCCCGAGGTCGGGATTGGCGCGGACGCGGTCCACAAAAGAGCACCACTGTTTGTGTTGCCCCCATCCGATGGACGTGCTCAACCCCCGGCTGGAGACGCGGAATGCGTAAAGGGGGGCGTTGACAACCGCCAGATCGCCAAAGGCCAACATGCGCGTCCACATATCCAGGTCGATCATATAGGGCAGGCCGCCGTCGAACGCCCCCGCCTGGAGCAAAGCGGAGCGCCGGAAAATAACGCCGCTCGGCTCCCCGATGATATTTGTGCCGGCGCGTATTGTCCGGCGCACCGCTGCACGGCCGGGTACCACATCACGGTCGGTGCAGGCGCGTCTGGTGAGCACTTTTTTTCCCTTCCAGGAAATAACGTCCCGGGCGCAGCAGACCATGACCGCCGCGGGGTGTTGTTCCAGGGCCAATACCTGGCGTTCCACGCAATAGGGATACAGCACGTCGTCGCCGCACAGCAGTTTCACGTAGTCGCCTCGTGCCAGATGGACCACGCGATTCCAATTGCCCGCCAACCCGAGGTTGGAATCGTTGCGCAACACGGTCAGGCGACGATCCCGAAAGCTCCGGGCGATTTCCAGAGTGCGATCAGTGGAGCAGTCGTCCACAACCAGAATGTCGAGATTGGGGTGGCTTTGCTCCAGTGCTGAGCGGATACACTCGCCGATGAAAGCTTCCTGGTTGTAAGCCGGTATGCAGATCGTGGTCAGATTGGACATGGATTATTTGCGGCAGATCATGCCACAGAAAAAACCCAGGGCATGCAGCAGAGCGCCTTTGTAAAAATTGCTGGAGAGTGAGAACGCCAGAGGCAGGGCTAGCAAGTGAGCCCAACGATGTACGAAAAACGTGCAAAGAACATCTTCGAATCCTGCCATTTCCGCAAGCTTACGCAATCCCGGGCGCGACCATGGGCGCACATGGGTTGGATCATCCCAAAAATTGAGCACATCCCTGTCCGCGGCCAGCAACGGAAGGTGCGGTAAAAGCGTCAGACGTACGTCAGGCGCTTCGACAAGCAATGTGCCCCCCGGCGCAAGTACGCGGTGGCATTCGCGTAAAAAGCGCAAGGGATCATGCAGGTGTTCTATGACATGTGTGCAGTTGATATGATGGAAAACAAGATCGGCATAAGGAAGCGGATGGAGTTCGAAATCGCAACATGAAAAGGGCACAGCGCGCACCACCCCCGATTCCCGCGCATCTTCCCTGTCACAGGCGTGGAACGAGGCCTTGGGCAGGATGCGCAGCGCGATTTGCAGATAGGTCCCCCTGCCGCATCCAGCGTCCAGGATAACCGCATCTTTGGGCACGTGTTTTGCGAGGTGGCGGTAAGGCTGTCCCAGCCAGGGAAATTTGGCGTACAGATCGGTCATAACGCTTTTGGCTGAGCGCCTGGCGCCATCCTCGCGTGAAAAATAACAAGAGGTTGTATTGTTTTCTGGATTCATGAATCTGTCTGGTGCGCGTCAGGTCTTGTCTCGGCATGCTCTTTCGGAGCCCGGGGGGGCTCGTCCGCCAAAATATACAAGGGGCGTTGCTTCACTTCCCGGAATATCTGCCCGATGTACAACCCCACGATGCCGATGGAAGCCAGTTGCACGCCGCCCATGAAAAGGATCACCACGACCAGGCTGGTCCAACCGAATACAGTATTTTCAGGATAAAGCAACTTGTTGACGACCAGCCAGACCGCCATGACAAAGGATATGATGGTGAACGCGAGTCCCGCCTTGAGAGAAATATACAAGGGGCGAACGGAAAAACTGGTGATGCCTTGAAAAGCCAGGCTGAGCATTTTATCCAGACTGTATTTCGTGCGGCCCGCATGGCGCGCATCGCGGTGGTAACGGATGCCGATTTGCCGGAACCCCACCCAGGGAATGAGACCGCGCACGAAACGGTTTCGCTCGGGCAGGGCCGCGAGCGCATCCGCCACCTGGCGGTCAATCAATCGAAAATCTCCAGTATCTTTCGGAATATCGACGATACTCAAGGCATTGAGCGCGCGATAGAAGAGTTTGGCTGTCCATAGCTTGAACAGACTCTCCTTTTCGCGATGTTCGCGCACTCCGTAAACCACATGGTATCCCTGCTCCCAGGTCGCCACCATGTGGGGGACCACTTCGGGCGGATCTTGCAGATCGCCGTCAATCAAGACCACAGCTTGGCCGCGCGCGTGTTCGATACCCGCCGTAATGGCCATTTGATGTCCAAAATTGCGGGAAAGGCGCAACACCCGCACGCTGTCATCCTTGTCCGCCAGTTCCGCAAGCAATGAAGGCGAGGCGTCGGAACTGCCGTCATCCACAAAGAGCAGTTCGTGGGCATAGCGCGGTTGCAGCGATTCCAACATGCGTTTCGCGCGGCGATAGAATTCTTCAATGACAAGTTCTTCATTGTAGATCGGAACAACGAGGGTGATTGTCGGAATTGTGTCGGTACTGGCGTGTGACATGAAAAACGTGACCTCGATAACGTTGCAGGCTGCGCCGTACAGTCGCAGGAAGGGATTACAAAACCGTAATAGTCCGGCATGATAAAGCGCCACGCCGAGTTGCGCAAGTCCGGTACGCTTATTAAGGCTCTTGTCATCCGGTTCCTCCTTGTCAAGTGCGCAAAACGTCGTTATTTATTGATGCAACGATTTTTTTTCTACAACACAGGAGGCTAGACGATGAATTACCAGACCGTGAGCACTACCAGAACCCGTACAGAGGTTCTGAACGCCTTTATGCGCGGCGTTTATACGTGGATGACATTTGGGCTGCTGCTCACCGCCGGGGTTGCGTGGTTCGTATCCAATTCGCCGGCCCTTACCCAGGCCATTTTCGGCAATCAGATGCTTTTCTTCGGTTTGATCATCGCCGAGCTGGCGCTGGTGGTGGGGATTTCCGCAGGTATCCGCAGACTTTCGCCGAGTGCGGCGTCGGGCCTGTTTCTGCTTTACAGCGCTCTGAACGGCGTGACCCTGTCCTTTATTTTTCTTGTCTATGCGCAGGCAACGATTGTTCAGGCTTTCGTGGTCAGCGCGGCCATGTTCGGCGGCATGAGCCTGTATGGCCTGACAACCAAGAAGGACCTCACCTCGTGGGGCAGTTTTCTCGTCATGGGGCTTTTCGGCGTCATAATCGCCTCTGTGGTCAATATCTTTATGCACAGCTCGACCATGAATTTTATCATCAGCATCGCGGGCGTGATCGTTTTTACCGGACTCACGGCGTATGACACCCAAAAGTTGACCATGATGGGCGAAAGCATGCCGGACGACGCCGCTGTGGTGCGTCGCGGCACCATTCTCGGCGCCCTGACGTTGTATCTTGATTTCATCAACCTTTTTCTTATGCTGCTGCGTATTTTTGGCGGTAACAGAAATTAATTTTCACGTTTTTGCTTTTTTGTTTCTCAGGTGATGAGGGGGAAATCCTTTTCGGAGGGTTTCCCCCTTTCGCCTTTCACAGTTCATATGCTCTAGCGCATTTTCGCCTTGAAACAAGGCTCTCCCCTGAAACAATTTCCAATTGTTCCAAGGAAATGCATAAGAGCATCTAGCGCTTTTCAAGCGTGAGATGCTCTAGAGCATTTAAACTTTGAAAAAGTTGAAAGACTCTGCAATGATTTGCTTGCAACTCTTTGCCGCGAAATGATTGTAGGCGGGCTTTGCCCACCGTTAAGCGATCATTTCAAGCGTTAAATGCTCTGGGGTAAATGATCGAGTATTTGGCGGCCCGCCGGAAAATGCGGCTTCCCCTCCACAGCAGAGCTGAGGGGGGTTCCGGCATCTCCATGCATGGAGCGCTGTTTTCCGTGGAAGCGCTGGAACCGATCGGGTTAAGACGGTAACTGCTGTTTATCCTGCCATAAGGCCGAGTTGCTGGGGCGTTGCATACCAAAGCAGTGTCCCGGCCGGTCTTCTGTAATCCAGCACGTCCACGCGCATCAACCCGGCGTTTTCGACGTGTATTGCGGCTTTGCTGTTGGTTGTGATCAAGGCGGAAACAATCTCTCCGATGGAGGGCATGTGCCCCACAAGGCAAACCCGGTTCACGTCGTAGCGGTTTTCCAGATCTTCCAAAAAGGCGAGAGTCTTGAGGGCAGGTGTCATGGCCTTGACTGCTTCGGTCACGATAATGCTCTTTTTCGGGTACGAGAGCTGTTCCGCCACAATCGCGGCAGTCTGCTGCGCCCTCTTCTTTGGGCTGGTGACGAGGGCGTCCAGGCGAAGTCCCATCAATCGTGCGGCTCGAGCTGATTTCTCTATCTGATCATACCCCACTGGGCTGAGAGGCTGCTCGGGGTCGAGTTCTTTACTGAGGCAGAGTCCGTGCTGCATGAGGTACAATTCCATAACGATGCTCCTTGCCGTTGCGGCGTATCGCCTGAGTTCCGACGGTTTGAAACGTGAAAACATCATTAGCAAAGCGGGTGTGTTGCTGCAATATGTTGGCACATTTCGCCTCCAGAGTATATGGTAGGATTTTTGCATATGCAACGTCATGAACACGCCGCGTCCTTCCCGCATAGACCGTTTTTCCCGCAGAAAAGCTCTGGCTGCATTGCTGGGCGGTGCAGCCGCGCTTTGTTGCCTTCCCGGCACGCTGATGGCCCAAGGGGCAGTGGATTTGGCCCTTGAAGCGCAGAATGTGTTGACCGCCGGCAACGCGCTTCAGGCGATACCGCTTTTGGAACGAGCAAAAGCGATGGCCGGCGGCGCAGATCTGATCTGGATTCGCGGCTTGTTGGCCCGGGCGTATTACGTTGGGGGGCGTTCCCAGGATGCCGTCAAGGAAGTGGAGGCGGTGTTGGCGCTGGAGCCGAAAGAACCTCTGGCCCTGATGCTGCGCGAACGATTGTTGGCGGAGCGGGCGGTGGGCGTTGCCGCGCCGGCTCCAGGCAGCGCGCTGAGCTTGCGGCGCATGGTTCTTGATCCCGGGCATGGCGGCCTTGATCCCGGCGCCGTGGGCAACGGGTTGCAGGAAAAAGAGGTTGTTCTGGATATCGCCAGACGCTGCGCCCGAATCCTGGACAACAACTGCCCGGGGCTCAAGACGCAGCTCACGAGAGAGGACGATTACTACATTCCCTTGGAGGCCCGCGCTGTTGCAGCGAATTATTATGAGGCGGATCTTTTTGTTTCTCTGCATGCGAATGCGCATCACGATGCCGCGGCGCGCGGGCTGGAAACGTTTCGCTGCACGGAACGCCCCACAAGTGCGCAAGCGGCGGCGGTGGCGGCCAGGGAAAACAGAATACCGCAACAAGAGGGCGCGCAAAGCGATTCCCCGCTTTTTGTGGATATTGAGGATATCCTTTTCCGTTTTGAGCGCGCCCAGGCCTGGCGAAAAGGGGAGCGTGTCGCCCGCCGGCTTCAGGACGGCTTGGCAGCATCCCTGCCCTTGAAAGACCGCGGCGTGCATGGCGCGAATTTCGCCGTTTTGCGTAAGGCGCGCATGCCGGCCGTGCTCGTCGAGGTGGGGTTCATCAGCAACCCCGATGAAGCCGGAATGTTGTCGGCTGATAATGGCCGCGAACGTGTCGCCGCGGCGTTGGCGCAGGCCCTTGGCGGAATGGCCCAAAGGGGGGTGGCATGAACGCTGTGCGTTTTTTGCTGATTGCGTGTATGGTCATGGCGATGGCGCAACCCGTTTGGGCGGCGACAGATGCGCTGCTGCGCGCCTCCATGATGCAAGAACAGGGGCATCCGGACAAGGCTGAAAAACTTCTCCGGGAGGTGCTGCGACAGGAACCGATGAATGTTTTCGCCATGAACCAGCTGGGTCTTTCCTTACTTAAGCAGGGGCGTTTCGAGGCCGCCAAGGCATGGCTGCAGCGGGCCGCGCATCTGGATGCGGAGGACCCCTTTCCCCGTGTCTGGCTTGGAACTCTTTTATTGCGTGAAAACAATCCTGAAAAGGCCCGTGAACTTTTTGAAAACGTGCTTTCCAACAATCCGGATCACGCCGACGCACTGTATTTTCTCGGAGTGATACACGGCAGCGCGGCTCGGGTGGAGCAGGCGGCGGCGTGCTTTGAGAAAGCCGGACGCAACGGCGGGGACGATCCCGCGCTGCAATGCCGTCTCGCCCGGGCGTATGTGCGTCTGGACATGCCGGAGCCCGCCCGAAAAGCGTATGAACGCGCGTTGCAAAGCGCTCCGGGCTATGGAGATGCGCTCTTGGGGCTGGGCTGGCTGCTCTATAATCAAGGACAGGCGGAATCCGCATTTCATTATTGGGAGCAGGCCTTGGATGATCCTCAGTATGCTGCGAAAGCGCGGGAAAGCCTGGCCATGGCGGGTAATGAACGCGCCCTTGAGGCGTGCGCCAGGGGCGAGCGCTCCCTTGCCGGGGAGTTATGGCGACAGGTTTTGCGTTATGATCCGGAAAACAGAGCCGCCGCATACTATGTGAAAAACAGCCTCGCCCCCGGTGGCGCGTGCACAGAACAGGGAGGGTATGTCCCTTGAATGCTACACAACGCAAAAGAGTAACCGTAATGTTGCTCGTGTTTTGTCTTTTGTGGGGGAGTACGGCGTATTCTGTGGAAACCGGCGTGGTGCAACAGACGGAAAACGGCGCCATTGACTGGTTGAGCGGCGAGGTGACGGCCAAGGGAATTGGCGCGCCTCCGGCAAAAGCTGTGAACGCGGCGCAGGCGCGGGCCATGGCCTTGCGGGCGGCAACCGTCATCGCCCGGCGCAATCTCCTGGAACTGTTGCGGGGCGTTCAAATCGATTCCGCCACAACAGTTCAGAATTTCATGGTCAACGACGATACCGTGGTCTCGCGGGTTCAAGGACATTTGGAGCAGGCGCGTATTACCGATACCGCGTACATGTCCGATGGGTCCGTGGAAGTGACGGTGCAAGTGAATTTGCGTGGAAAACTCTCGCAGACCCTGCTGCCCCAGCAAGCCTCGCAACAGCAGACCGCGGCGGCCGCGCCCCCGTCTCCACAGCAGGGACCGCAGCAATTGCAGCCGGTGTCCGTTCCCCCCAAGCCTTCACGGCCAGCAATACCCGACGGCAGCGAGACGAGCGTCGCTCCCCGTGCGTTCGGTGGCGTCACGGGATTGGTGGTGGATGCGCGGGGCCTGGGCGCCAGACCGGCCATGAGTCCCCGTATTTTGGATGAAGATGGCCGCGAAGTGTACGGCTCTTCCTTTGTGGGGCGCGAATACGCCATCCAGCAAGGTATGGCGGGATATGCCAAAAATCCGGCGCAGGCTTCGGCCAGCGACCGTGTGGCCGGCAATCCTTTGCAGGTAAAAGCGCGGAGCGTTTCCGGGCAAGCGAAGACGGATATTGTCGTCAGTAATGAAGACGCCGAGCGTATCCGTCAGGTGGCCGCCAACAGCGAGGTTCTGCAACAATGCCGTGTGATGATCGTGCTCGATTAGAGCATGTTGATACGACTTTTGGACTAAAAGGAAAAAAGAATAAAGTCGCGGGCTTTCGCGCCCGCACGACGACCAGGGGAGGCCC
>CAZFCK010000008.1:0-44575 GCA_964517355.1 uncultured Desulfovibrionaceae bacterium
CCTCCCCTGGTCGTCGTGCGGGCGCGAAAGCCCGCGACTTTATTCCTTTTTTCCTTACGTCCGAAAGTCGTATCAAGAACAGGTGGCGGTCATCAAAGAAGCTGCGCCAGGAGATCATCGATATCCTGCTGCGAAGATTCGCTTTGTGGCCCTTTGAGTTCTGATACTCGCTGGTTGGATTCCTGCCGGATTTCATCCACGTTCTTTTCTGGAGCCTGCTCCTTGGCCTTGATGGAGAGTCCGGTTGAAACGTAGAGGTCGAAGACGATGCCTTCAATGGTCTTCAATGCGTATATGATTTTTTTGATACGCTGTCCCGTCAGGTCCTGAAAGCTTAAGCTGGTCATAATCCGCATCAGGTTTTCGCCAAGGTCTTCGTTGATGGAGATGAGCTGCTGAATGGCGGGATTGGATTTCCGCGTTTTGCGGAGGGACCCCAAAAGTTCCTGGGAGCGGTTTTGCAATTCCATATGCTTTTCCACAACATCCATGATTTCGAACGTCGCTTTTTCCGTTGTGGTGAGGATCTCATCGAGCTGCTGCGAGGCCTCGTTGAAAAGCTTATCCGCCGTCATAGGCGCATTGGCCAGGTCGGCGCTCCCCGGAAGGGCGTTGGCCGGTTTTGTGGCGTCCGCGATCTGTTTGTAAATGTTTTGCAGCCCCAGACGCATTTCGTCTGTGATGCGGCGGTAGAACTCGCTTTCAATGAGTGCTCTGCTCAAACCTGATTGGAGCTCTTTTTCAACCGCCTTGGCGATGTTCTCTTTCATGCCGTCGACGACTTTAGAGACCACGTTGTCCATGACTTGCTCAAGCAGTTCCTTTTCCTGCACCATGCCGGGCTCCTTGGAAGAATCAATATATTTCAGCAAGATATTTATGTGGTTCTGCTGGGAAGTTCATGAGCAGAAGTCAGTCTCCCCGAACCGAAAAAAAACCAGCCACCAGCGTGTGTTGTTTTTTCAAACAAGACTGTTCACGAGAGTATTGTAACTTTAGGATGGGATATTTTGGGGATCCGCCCCAATCCCCGCCAGGGGGGAACGCCCCCCTGGACCCGCGAATATCATGCTTATCATTGTTAATAAACTCATAACCGATAGCAGCTAAAAAAATGTGAAGATTTTTTGAATCTTTTCCAAAAGGTTCGGAAGCCGCAGGAGGCAGACCCGTTTCAAAATTACAATGTTCTAGCGCATTTTCGCCTTGAAACAAGGCTCTCCCCTGAAACAATTTCCAATTGTTCCAGGGAAATGCATAAGAGCATCTAGCGCTTTTCAAGCGTGAGATGCTCTAGTCCCATTTGCGTTCTCGGATACGGCGCCGTTCTTCCTGGAGTACAAAGCCGACAACCGCATCCAGTTCGTCTTCTCTGATTCTTGTGAATTCAAAACCATACACTGTATAAGGCGAGGATGCATCGGTATCGGTACGTACCGCCTTCCCTACGGCGCCCGCCAAGCGAAGAGGCAGTTGGCTCAAAGCTATCACGATTTCCATGGGAGTACCCAGGGGAATGGCGTCGCCGTCGCAGTGCAGACGCACTCCGGCGCCGCTTATTTCCGTTACGGTGCCTTTGATGGGGAAATCGGCAAGGAGTTGCTCCCGTCCCAACAGGCCGAGAATCGTTTGCAACTTTAGATCGATATCGAGCAGAAATTGTATGAGCCCTTCCGGCAGACGGGATTCCGCCAATCCCTTCGGCAATTCGTTACGCAGGATGTGGGATGCGTCGTGAAACGAAGGTGGAGCGTCGGGCGTGGGCAAAGGACGCAACCACGCTTGGATGTTCGTGGCGATACGAGAATATGTACGCTTCTCTTGATTCATGACACCACATGATTACGAGGGGGTTCCAAAATTGCGGGTGTGGGGGAAACCCGTGCAACGGGTCTCCCCAGCGCCTGGATACTCAATTGGTAAATAACACCCTCACGATGATGGTAAAGGCTCACCATTGACCGTTTTCAACTTCCATCTGCATGGCGCGCACAGGGCAAATACGTACGCACAAGCCGCAGGCCGTACAACGCTCCTGGTCGTAAATGACGGTGCGATCTCTGGAATTGAGGCGCAATGCTTCGCTTGGGCAAATCGCGGTACATACGCCGCAGTGAACGCACAAATCCTCATCGCGCGATATCTTGTGCGCCGCCTCGGAAAGCTTGATGCCATGCTCCTTGAGATAAGATAAACTTTTTTGACAGTTATCTTCGCTTCCAATAATTTCCAAGGTCA
Organism: uncultured Desulfovibrionaceae bacterium; assembly: GCA_964517355.1. Taxonomy (GTDB): domain Bacteria; phylum Desulfobacterota; class Desulfovibrionia; order Desulfovibrionales; family Desulfovibrionaceae; genus CAZFCK01. Next base: position 2,239 of record CAZFCK010000008.1, read on the forward strand.
TAAACCCCTCTTTTCGGGGGGTTATTTGTGCCTGCAGGATGTTGAAAGTGATGTCGAACAGCCGTGTAAGGTTGCACACCATGGGTTTTTCCACCACGTCCGGCGGAAAGGTGAGGATGATAATTTTACGGTACGCTTTTATGATGTCAGTCATTGCAGCCTCGCAACAAGGGCACAGTGGGAGCAGGCCATTGTCTGTTAGTTGGCATTGCTTAGAAACTCGTCGGCGCGTTTAGCTTCGGGGCTATTGGGAAATTTTTTGATGACGTCGCTGAGCACCAGTCTTCCGGCGTCTTTTTTGCCTATGATGATAAAGGAAATACCCTGTTTGAGCAGTGCCGAAGCGTACTTGGGACTCTTGGGGTACTTACTGATGACTTCCTGGTAAGCCAGAATCGCTTTGGGATAATCGCGCATTTGATAAAAACTTTCGCCTTGCCAAAACAGCGCGTTTGGTACCAATGAATTGTCCTTATACGTTTCGGAAAAATTTTTCCAAGTGGCTTGCGCTGCCTGGTAGTTGCGCTCATTAAATTGTTTGAGCGCCGTATCATAAAGGTTTTGCGCAGGATCCTTTTGGGGGCCTTGCGTTGCGGAAGGCTGCATCGACTCCGGAGAAGCGGCCTGAGCCGGACTGGTCTGGGTCCCGGTCTGGGGGGGCAAGCCTGTGGCGTCCGTCGCCCCTTCGCGTTCAGCGAAGGGATCTTGAGGCGCTTCCGGGTACTGTACTGTGGCAGGCACTTCCAAGCGCCGTTGCAGTTCGTCGATGCGGCCCTCAAGTGCGGCGATGCGCTTATTTAAATTATCGATGGCTGCACTATTCTGCGCCACTGCGGGGCGCAGTTGCTCGAACCGTTCAAGTTGGCGCTGCTGGTCGGAAAGGCGCGCCTGCTGCTGCTCCACCTGGCCGCTGGTGGCACAGCCTCCGGCAAACATGACAAGCAGAATCAGAAGTAACATTCTTTTCATAACAACTCCCGTTATAAGAACGTATTCACGTCTGGTTGCATAACACGTGGTTGTGCGTCGCATTCGCTTCATTGGTGGTATGGGGCTTGCTTTTATCAAATAGGCGGCTGGGGGGCAAATGCCGTGCTCATCGGCACGGTATCGTAAGTCGAAAAATCTTACGGTTTGACGGCCCGTTTACGTCCGGTGAAAAAATAAATTACGCCCCCCAAAATCGGCACGAAAATGCCAACGCATATCCAGATCATTTTTTCCGCGTCCGTAGGAAAGCGGCGATAGAAGGCGTGGTAAATCGCCCAAAGGTTGGGGACGGGTAACAATACCAACACCGCCAGCAGCGCCGGCTGGTGCAATATTTGGCTCCAATCATACATCATCATTGCTCCTCGTATGATGTCCGCACAGTGTCGCATGACGGGGGAGCGGTCAGCTAGAGCATTTAACGCTTGAAATGATCGCTTAACGGCGGGCAAAACCAGCCTGCAATCATTTCGCGGCAAAGATTTGCAAGCAAATCATTGCAGAGCCTTTCACCTTTTTCAAAGTTTACATGCTCTAGTGTTTCAGCTCCCGTTATTAACACAGCGTATGGTTTAAAGAGGAAGACCGCGTTGCCGGCGGTTACCCCCGCCCACAAAGAGAAGTGGGCGTTACTGCGTTCGTTTTTCGTTTTTTTGGTAATAAGACACTATCATCAGCAAGGCCCCGACAGTGATTGCGCTGTCCGCCATGTTGAACGACGGCCAGTGGTAGGCGCCTATGTAAAAATCCAGAAAGTCGATGACCATTCCGGTATGCAATCGGTCGATGAAGTTGCCGAGCGCGCCGCCCATGATCAGTCCAAGCCCCACATGGAGCCATTTTTCCTCAGGCTTGCTGATACGCGCCATGAACCAGATAACGATCATGGCCAGTAATGAAATACCGAGAAAAAACCAACGTTGCCACGATATATCGCCGCGGTTGAGCACGCCGAAGGCCGCGCCGCGATTGAGCACATGCACCAGATTGAAAAAACCCGGCAAGATTGTCACACCTTCTCCAAGCCCCAGATGCATGGTCACGGCGATTTTGGTTATCTGATCCAGCAGCACCACGATAGCGGCGCAGCCGAGTAATCTTTTATAGCGCTGCTGCATGCGCCTCCTGTTTTAATGAAATTGGTTTGCCTCCGTCGGCTTAAGAACCTTTTGAAAAAGGTTCTTAAGAATCTCCCAAACGTTATATTTGGTGCGACTCGTTAGCGTTTTCGAAATTTGAGGCATTATGTTCGCGGTTTCAGGGGGCGTTCTCCCCTGGCGAGGCTTGGGCGGAGCCCCGGCAGATACCTTTGTAACGTTATTATACTCTCGTGCTGCAGCCGTACGGCGCGTAACGGCCGCGCCTAACGGCTGCAGCAAAAAAGGGGGATTTTATTACGATTGGTCCTGTTGCGCCATCACTGCAGCGCAACGCGGACACAGCTCCTCATGCTCCGGATTTGCGCCCAGTTCTTCGCTGAAGGTCCAGCAGCGGGCGCATTTGTCACCGGGAGCTTTCGCCACGACCACTTTCAGGCCGGGGAGTTCCTCGCTGGAGAATGCGTCTTCAGGCGCGGACTCCAGAGGGGCCAGACCGGCTTTCGAAACAATGAACACTTCGCGCAGGTCCGCACCGGAGGCCTTGAGCTTCTCCATGATGTCGGCATCGGCGAAAAGCGATATGTGCGTATCCAAGGGGTGCCCCACCTCGCCGGCCTTGCGTTTGGGCTCGATTGCCTTGGTCACTTCCGACCGCACCTGCTCCACCAATTCCCAGGCGCGGCGATCTTCTGCGGCCAAGACCGGGGCGGTTTGCGGCAAAGGCAACCCGAAAACCGTGGCAGGGGCGGGGCGCAGGGCCTCCGGCATGTGCTTGTAGACCTCCTCGGCCGTGAAGCAGAGGATTGGCGCCATGTCCTGCATCAGCAACAGCAGTATTTTCGAAAGCACTGTCTGTGCGGAACGGCGTTCAAGGCTGTCCTGGCCGGAGACGTAAAGCCGGTCTTTGAGGATGTCCAGATAAAAGGCGCTGAGATCTGTCACGCAGAGTTGATGCAACGTGTGGAAGACCTTATGGAATTCGTAATTGTCATAGGCTTTGAGGATGCGCTCGTGGGCGCGTTGGGCCTTATCCAGGGCATAGCGGTCCAATGGGGCGATATTCTCCAGCGGCACAGCCAGCTCCGGCGTGAAATCGTGGAGATTGCCCAAAAGATAGCGGCACGTGTTCCGGATACGGCGGTAGGCGTCCACCAGACGGCTCATGATTTCGTCGGAGATGCGGATATCCTCGGTGTAATCCACACTGGCGACCCACATGCGCAGGATTTCCGCGCCGTATTTATCGATGATTTCTTGCGGCGCAACCACGTTGCCCACGGACTTGGACATTTTTTTGCCTTCGCCGTCCACAACGTAACCGTGGGTAAGCACGGATTTGTATGGTGCGCGCCCCCTTGTGCCCATGGAGGCCAGAAGAGAGCTGTGGAACCAGCCGCGGTGCTGATCGGAGCCTTCAAGGTACATGTCCGCGGGGTAGCGGCACTCGGGACGTTGCTCCACAACGGCGGCGAAGCTCGTGCCGGAATCGAACCAGACATCCAGGATGTCGGTTTCCTTTTTCCAGGAAGTCCCTTGGCAATGGGGGCAGGTCAGGCCCTTGGGAGCGATGTCTTCAATGGGCGTATCGAACCAATAGTCGCACCCCGTGGGGTAGTTGGCGAATTTATCCACGATGCCGTAAGCCCAGTCGGCGTCGAACCACGCCTCGCCGCAGCTTTCGCAGAGCAGGGCCACAATGGGCACGCCCCACATGCGCTGCCGGGAGATACACCAGTCGGGGCGGTTGGCGATCATGTTGTAGATGCGCTCCTGCCCCCATGCCGGAATCCAGCGCACGTCGTTTTCTATGGCGTTGAGGGCCTTATTGCGCAGCGCGTCGTGCTCCATGGAGATGAACCATTGCGTGGTTGCGCGGAAAATGACCGGCTCCTTGCAACGCCAGCAATGTGGGTAGGAATGCTTGAGTTTTCCCAGGGCCATGAGGTTGCCATGCTCTTTGATGACCTCGATGACTTTTGGGTTGGCCTCCCAGACCGTCATGCCCGCGAAATGCTCCACCACGTCGAGGAAACGTCCTTCATCGTCGAGGGGCGAGAGGACTTCCAGCCCGTAGCGCAGTCCTGTTTCATAGTCTTCGCGTCCGTGACCCGGTGCGGTATGCACGCAACCGGTACCGGTATCCAGAGTGACGTAATCTCCGAGCACAATGGGCGATTCGCGGTCATAAAACGGGTGGCGCGCCACAAGGCCCTCGAGTTGCGCCCCGTCAGTGGTGGCCAGCACGGTGTAGGTGTCCCAGCCAAAGGCTTCGGCGGAACTCTGCAACAAGTCCTGGGCCAGAATGTATTGTTTGCCCTGATGCTCCACGAGCGCGTAGACGAATTCGGGGTGGACGGCCACGGCCATATTGTCGGGAATGGTCCAGGGCGTGGTGGTCCAGATGATGATGGCCGCGTTGCGCGGATCGGCCTGGGGAAACACGGAGGAAAGCTTGGCGTCGGGCAGGGGGAAGCGCACATAGATGGAAGGAGAGGCGTGGTCGTGATATTCCACCTCGGCTTCGGCGAGGGCCGTCTGGCAGGAAAGACACCAGTAGATGGGCTTCTTGCTCCGCGTGACGGACCCTTTGGCCATGAAATTCGCCAGCTCGCGGGCCGTGGCGGCTTCGTACGCGGGTTTCATGGTCATGTAGGGATCGTCCCACACGCCGAACACGCCGAGGCGTTTGAATTCGGCGCGTTGGATGCCCAGAAATTTCGTGGCGTAGTCTCTGCAAATCTTACGCACCACGTTGGGCGGGACTTCCTTCTTTTTTTCCTTGAGCTCCAATTCGACTTTATGTTCGATGGGCAGGCCGTGGCAATCCCAGCCGGGAACATACTCGGCCTTGTAGCCCATCAGATTTTTGGACTTGACGATAATATCCTTGAGCACCTTGTTGAGGGCGGTGCCGAGGTGAATGTTGCCGTTGGCATACGGGGGGCCGTCGTGCAGGACAAAAGGCCCTTTTTCATTGTTGGCGCTGGTCATGGCGCCATAAGCATCGACCTTGTTCCAGAATTCAAGCGTCTTGGGCTCGTTCTGGGTCAGGTTGGCCTTCATGGGGAAACTGGTTTTGGGAAGCTGTAATGTCTTTTTATAGTCGCTCATGAGGTGACGGTCCTTCGGAAAAAGTGCTGATAACCACAAAAGAACGAAGAATGGAGCAAGAGAGAGGGGAAGTCAAGATGAGAGCCGGTGTTCCGAGCGTGTCGCCATGGCTTTTCCCCGGGAATCCGTTACACGATGACGTGGCGCTTGATGAACTGCACCACTTCCTCGGGTTTGTCCAAAATGGTGTACATCTCCAGTTCGGATTCTTTGAGATAGCCGTTGCCGACCATGGTTTGCTTGACCCAGTCCAGCCAGCCCCGCCAGTAGTCGCTGTCATAGAGCACGATGGGGAAGGGCTTGATGCGCTTTGTCTGGCTCAATACCGAGGCTTCGGTGAGTTCGTCCAGTGTGCCGAGACCTCCGGGGAGCACCACATAGGCCATGGCGTATTTCACGAACATTACCTTGCGAACAAAAAAATATTTGAATTCACAGGGTATATTTTGGTATTTATTCGGCGCTTGCTCCATGGGGAGACGGATGTTCAGTCCGACGGATTTTCCACCAGCCTCGGCGGCCCCTTTGTTCGCCGCTTCCATGATGCCGGGGCCGCCCCCGCTGATCACGGCGTAGCCGGCGTCAACCAAGAGGCGGGCCATAGTCACCGTGTCCTGGTAATGCTTATGCTCCATGGAAACCCGGGCGGAACCGAAAAAGCTCACGGCAGCGCCCAAATCGCCGAGGGTGTCGAAACCGTCCACGATTTCGGCCATTATTTTAAATAAGCGCCATGATTCGTGCATTGAAAGATCGTCGATGAGGTATTGTTTGCTGGACATGTGGTCTCCATGTGTTCCTTAGATATGAGATACGACTTTCGGACTAAAAGAAAAAAAGAATAAGGTCGCGGGCTTTCGCGCCCGCACGACGATTAGGGGAGGCCCCTGGACGCCGGAAAAATGACCTTTTATATCCTTAATTTTTGAACAAATACAGAATGTTATATTACTCGGTTTGCTCAGTAAAGTCGAGTATGAGAACCGTTACGGCTTTCGAGTTAAAAGAAAAAAATAAAGTCACTGGCTTTCAGGCCAGAACGACGACCAGGGGAGGCCCCTGGACGCCGGAAAAACGACTTTATCATACCTATATCTAAACAAATGCAAAATGTTATAGTACACGCTTAACTCGGAAAGTCGAGGCGGCCATGATAAACGGCTGATGTTATTACTCTAACAGGCCATAATTAATCATATCATGTGACGTGCCGCAATGAATTTCTTTCAGGGGGCGCTTTGGAAAACGTTTTTGCATGGGAGTGCCCTCTCTGGTGCCCTGTATAGCAGTTTTGTCTTTGCCGAGAGGAAGTTGTGCCATGTCTTTTTCTTGGACTTGCTGATAATTTCTTGTGTTTTTGTGTTTTTTATGGAAGCGCGATAGCTTTCTGGAAAAAACCCTTGAAAGTTACCGCTGCCGGGGGCAAGTAAAGGGGCAAAAAACTAAGGGGAACTTAATGAAGGTACAACTTCTCGGCGCGGCGCAGACCGTGACAGGTTCTTGCTACATCATACAGGTGAACGACATCCGCTTTGCCGTGGATTGCGGCATGCACCAGGGAAACAGCGAGATTGAAAAGCGAAACCGCGGAATAAGCCACTATGATCCAAAGAATATAGACTTCTTTTGCATAACGCATGCGCATATCGATCATTCCGGTTTGTTGCCCCGTATGGTGCAGGAAGGATTTTCCGGCAGTATCTACGTTACGTCGGCCACCAAGGATCTATTGGAGATCATGTTGCTTGACAGCGCGCACATTCAGGAGATGGAAACCTCATGGTTCAACAAGAAGCGTTTCCGGCATGGAGAAAAACCGTTGGAGCCGCTGTATACGCAGGATGACGCCGCGGCCACTTTTCCTTTATTCAAGCCGGTGCGTTACAATGAGCCTTTTGAACCCGCGCCTGGAATACAGGTGACGTACAAAGACGCGGGGCACATTTTGGGTTCCGCCTTTATCGAGTTGTTCATCAAAGAAGACGGAAAGACCTATCGTCTTCTATTTTCTGGAGATTTGGGACGCCCCGATCAGTTGCTCATTCGCGACCCCAGTCATGCCGACGCCACGGACTATGTGTTTTTGGAGTCCACCTATGGCGATCGCAACCACAAAGACGAGCAGACCAGCCGCGAGGAATTGGCGGAGGCCATTGCCTACAGCTACAAGCATGGCGAAAAGGTCATCATTCCGGCCTTTGCCGTGGAACGTACCCAAGAAGTGTTGTATTCCTTGCACATGCTCTCTGCCGAGGGTAAATTGCCTCATGACATGCCCGTGTATGTGGACAGTCCCTTGGCCATTCGCGCCACGGAGATTTTTCGTAAGCATTCTGAGTTGTTTGACGACGAAACCCGGGAGCTTTTGAAAAACGGCGAAGATCCCTTAAAACTCCCCAATCTCACCTATACCTTACGCACTGAGGAATCCCAGGCCATCAACACCACGAAAGGGCCGGCGGTGGTCATCTCCGCAAGCGGCATGTGCAACGCGGGGCGCATCAAGCACCATTTGCGGCATAATCTTTGGAAAAAAGGCGCAAGTGTTGTTTTTGTGGGCTATCAGGCCAAAGGCACGCCGGGGCGGCACATCGTGGACGGCGCGCAGAAGATTCGCGTGTTGGGCGAAGAAGTGGCGGTTCAGGCAAGAATTTTCACCATTGGCGGATTTTCGGCTCATGCAGGGCAAAGTCAGATTCTGGACTGGCTGGGCGCTTTGCATGGACGTAGCAACGGCGTGGGGTTGCAGGTGTTCCTCGTCCACGGCGAGTATAAGGCGCAGCAGATCTTAGCGGATCTCATTCGGGAAAAATACGGCCTTAGGGTGCATATTCCGGCTTATCTTGAAGAACTGGCGCTTGAACCCGGGCAGGCTGCGGAGATACATACCGCTCCCGTCCAGATAAGCCAGCCGCGTATCGATTGGGAATACTTGCTGGCTGAGCAAGAGGCCAAAATCGGTGAGCTTCGCGTCCGGATTCAGGGGGTGCGCCAACGCCCCTGGGTTGACCAGGTGGATGTGCGCGACAGACTGCTTGAGATCCAAAGCGACCTCTCCAGCTTGATTTCGGAGTTATAAACATGGGACACGGATTGCGCATCACGGCCGGCGCTTTTAAAGGGCGCGTGTTGAAAACCGCTGAGGGGCCAGGTTATCGCCCCGCCACTGCTCTTGTGCGCGAAGCGCTTTTTTCCATGCTGGAGGCCCGAGGATGCGTTTTTTCTGAGACTATGGCGCTTGATCTCTTTGCTGGGAGCGGCAGTCTTGGTTTTGAAGCGCTCTCACGTGGGGCGAAAGCGGCCTGGTTTGTGGAGAACGACGCCAGGGCCGCGGCCTTGATCAAAAAAAACGCGGCTATGCTTGGTTTGGACGCCGAGCGGGTGGCCGTGTTACAAAAGGATTTGTTTACGTTGCTGCCCCGCCGCCGGGAGTTGGGCGCGCCCGTTTTTGGGGTCGTTTTTGTCGATCCGCCATACGGCAAGGGGTTTTTGCAACGCAGCATAAAACAATTGGTGCAGTATGGCTGGACCAGGCCCGACGGGCTCGTGGTCGCCGAAGTGGAAGCTTCGTTACATCTGGATTTCACTAATATACATCCGCAGCTTGAGATAGAGACGGATCGTCGATACGGACAAAGTAGGATACTTGTATGGAGAACAGTAGAAGAGACAACCTCGCAATATACCCCGGAACCTTCGACCCCCTGACATACGGCCACATGAGCCTTGTGAAACGGGGACTGACGATTTTTGATCGTATTATCGTCGCTGTCGCCAAACATTCGACAAAGAATCCGTTGTTCAACCTTGAAGAACGCGTGGCCATGACAAAGGAGGCTTTTGCAGGGAATGACAGCGTGGAAGTGGAACCCTTTGAAGGGTTGTTGATGCGCTATGTGGAACAACGCGGGGCGCACGCCGTGCTCAGAGGGCTTCGCGCCGTGTCTGATTTTGAATATGAGTTTCAGATGGCGCTTATGAACCGCAAGCTCTCGAAAAAGGTGCAGACCGTTTTTTTGATGACGGATTACAGATGGTTGTATATCAGCTCGACAATCGTCAAAGAAGCGGCCAAGCACGGGGGCGACGTACGGGGATTGGTGCCCGATAACGTCTACTTCCGGATGATGGAACGCTACGGTTTTGATGTGCACTCAATATGAATTCGCAAAATATCGTGCTTGTGCTCGGCCCCACAGGGGCGGGCAAGACATCCCTGTCTCTTTGTCTAGCAAGTGCATATGACGGGGGCGTGATCAATGTGGATTCCCGGCAGGTTTACGCGGACTTCCCTTTGATCACGGCCCAGCCTACCCAAGCGGAACAGGCCTTGTGCCCGCATCGTCTTTACGGGTTTTTACCTTGTGGAGAAAAAATAACGGCGGGGGCGTTTTCGCGGTATTGCCATCAAACAATATCCGAAATCGCGGGCATGGGCCTATTGCCCCTGCTGGTTGGGGGCACGGGTCTTTATGTTCGCGCCCTGCTGGATGGGTTGGCGCCCATTCCCGAGGTGCCGCAGGAAGTAAGCGCGGCTCTGGCTGCGGAACTTGAGCAGACGGGTCTGCCCGCTCTGCGTGCCCGGCTTGAACACGTGGACGCCCCCTATGCCGCGACCATTCACCCCAATGACAAGCAGCGGACCTTGCGGGCCCTGGAAGTGTGGACGGCAACGGGAAAGCCTCTTTCCTGGTGGCATGCACACCCCCCGGATGATGCCGGACGATACCGGGCGTTGAAGCTGGGGGTGGCGATGGAACTTGACGCGCTTGAAGTGCTGCTGGCGCGGCGCATAGATGTGATGCTGGAAGCTGGGGCGTTGGACGAAGCCCGAGCGGCGTTGAAGAATTGCCCGGATACACAGGCGCCGGCCTGGAGCGGCATTGGATGCGCCGAGTTGTTGCGCCACTTGCAGGGCGAGTTGTCTCTGGAGGAGGCCAAGGCTCTGTGGCTGCGTAATACGCGGGCCTATGCCAAACGCCAGATGACTTGGTTCCGTAAGGATACATCCATTGTCTGGGTAGAGCCCGGCGAACAGGGCCAGCGACGCGCCCTTGAGGCGGTATGCCGTTTTCTCGGCAAACGGGCAGCCGGGTAGCCTGTGAGCCGCTATGACGTTTTTTCTTTGTTCACTGCCTGAGATAGACAAAAAGCAACACGGTTGTCGCCATAGTCCAGTAACTTGGGAAAGCGGCAACAAAAGACTCCCGCGAGGAGCACCTCTTGAAAAGGATTTTTTTTTTCGGGGGGGCTTGGCGGTGTGTCCTTAACCATTTTTTTTCATTGTCAATTGCCGCGTGGTCGGCACAATAAACGTAAAGGCCAAGGGCATCGCCGCAGACGTACAAGGAAAGATGATGCAATCAAAGCAGTCACTGGAAGGAGCGCGGTCGCAAAAGTATTCCGGCCGCGTGATGGTCGTGCTCTTAGCCATCCTGTTTGCGGCCATGCCGTTGATGTCTTTTGATTTCGGTATTACGTGCGATGAACCGGACCATTACGACTACGGGCAGTTGACGCTTGATTTCTATACGTCGGGGTTTTCCGACAGATCCAGCTTTGATTACAAATGGAACTATCTGAACGGCGCGTTGTTCGACATGGCGGCCACGCTGGCGCAAAAGGCGTTTCCCGAAGTCAATCCCTATACCGTGCGCCATGTTTGCAATGCCTATGCGGGGTGGCTCGGCATCCTTGTCACCGGATTGCTGGCGCGACGTTTATTCGGTTCCTGGGCGGGCCCTCTCGCGGTCGTCTTCATGGCCTTGACGCCACGATGGATGGGGCACGCCATGAACAATCCCAAAGATGTGCCCTTTGCCGCCGCATACGCCTTTGTGCTGTATGCTTTTACATTCGTGCGCCACACATATCCCTTTGTGACCTGGAAAAGCGCATCGTTGATAGTGGGGGCGGTGGCGTTGCTTATGAGCGTGCGCGCCGGCGGATTGGTGGTGATCGGCTACGCCGGGTTGTATCTGGGCGTTTTGGTTTTGCGCGACCGTCAGACGTGGAACCCGGTGAAAATGCTAAAGATCGGCGCGGTGTTCGCCGGAGGCGTGGCCGTGGCCTTGTGTTTGGGAGCTGCTTTTTGGCCTTGGGCATTGGACAACCCGTTTTTGAAGCCGTTAGAGGCCCTGCGGATCATCAGCGACTATCCCTGGGTGGGCGTTGTTTACATGAACGGGGTGCTTTACAGGGAATCCAATCTTCCGTGGCATTATATTCCCTGGATGTATCTCGTGACCACTCCCATGAGTGTTTTGGTGGGGTTTGCGGCGTCTCCATGGCTTATGTTCCGCCGAAGCGACAGGTGGAAGACGGCGGCGCTGTTTTTTGTCATTATTTTTCCTATCGCTTGGGTGATACTAACCAAGGCCGTTTTGTATAACGGCGTCAGGCACTTGCTTTTTATTATGCCCCCGCTTGTGGTGCTTGCCGCGGGAAGCTGGAGTGGAATTTTCGAGTTGGTGCGCACGCGCTGGAAACATATCATCCTGACTTTGCTGCTGATCTTGGGGTTGGCCCATGCCGTGTTGTCAAATATACGATATTATCCCTACTTGACGTTGTATTTTAATGAATTCACCGGGGGTGTTTCCGGAGCGGTCGGCAAATACGATATGGATTATTGGGGCAACAGCTACAAGGAAGCGTTGGAGCGCGTTAAGGAAAGGCATCCGGAAATGGAGCGGCCAATCAAAATTTTTTCGCCCCATTTGATGTGTGGCGCCATAACCCGGGCGTACGCACGTTTCGACCCACGCCTCGAATTCGTCGAGGAAGAGGATTATCCTACCGCAGACTACATTGTCACCTTGAATTTGTTGTTGCAGGACGACGTGTTGCGGTCATTGATGCTCATGCCGGGGGTGGAGGTGGTGGCTGTGGCAGGTTATCCGTTGTGCGTGATAGATCCGGTACATTGACACGCGCTCATGTATAGCCGTTGCGCCATAGTCGTAATCGCTCTCTTGCATCTGCCTGCTGTTCTTTTTGCCGCGACCTTCGATCCCGCGCCTCTTGTGGAAAAAGCGGCAAAATTTCTGGAACAGGGCGATGTTCTTGAGAGTGCCGACACGTGGGCGCAAATATACGGCCTCAGCTCCGATTCCGATCTTCGCGCCCAGGCGCTCGTGCGGCAAGGAGATATTGCGGCTCTTTTTCAAAGCGATCCGGATACGGCGTTGCAACTTTATGACCGCGCGCTTCATGAATTTCCGGAAAGCGCCGCGGTGGAGAACGCCTATTTCAACGCGGCCATGCTGCGCTACGGGAAGGGCGACGCCGCAGCCGCGGCAAAAGGGTTTTCAGCCTATCGGAGCAGGTTCCCGAAGGGAGCGCACGCGCAGACTGCGTCATATATGCTGGAGCGCATCAAAGGGGAGGGGGCCCCTGTTTCTGCCCCTGTTCCTGCCCCTGAAACTGTGCGTGAAGCAAGTGAACCGGTGGTGCGTGTCCGCCTTGAACTTGCGGACGTGGTGACGTTAAGCGCCCCACATGGGGGGCACCTGCTTTTTCCTGACGGCAGTTGGGAAAGCGTTTTTCAAAACGATTTTCGTTTTTCCGTTTCAGCGGGCCGTCTATTGTGGGATGACCGCGAACTTGGCGGACAACTCACTCTGTTGCCTGAAGGCGGGAGTTTTTTGTGGCACGGGCATCGGTACCCCGGAGAAGCCTCTCTGCAAGCGTACAAGGGGCGCGTGCTGCTCGTGAACCGTTTGCCGTTGGAAACGTATCTGTGGGGAGTGGTTCCCGCTGAAATGCCGGCGAGTTTCGCGCAGCAGGCATTGCGGGCGCAAGCCGTGGCCTCGCGCTCCTATGCCGCCGCGTTGTTGCGAGGAACCAGGGGCAAGCCATGGGATCTTCTGGCCAGTCGGCTTTCTCAGGTCTACAAAGGAGTGCGTGCGGGAGACGCGCGAATTCGTGACGCGGTGGAATCCACCCACGGCCAGGTGCTGCTTTACGATGGGAATCCCATATTAAGCTATTTTCATGCGCATAGCGGCGGCATGCTGGAGGATGACGCCGCCGTTTGGAACGGGGATTTGCCTTTTTACACGGCGCGAAACGATGCAGCCAGCCAGGAGGCCAAAGACCTGCAGTGGGAAGTGACGGTATCCTATGCGGATCTGTCCGCCGCTCTTGAACGGGAGGGCTACAAAGTGGGGCGCATCCGGCGGGTGTACCCCCTCTCACATACTTCTTCGGGGAGGTTGGAAACCATAGGCTTGGGCACGGATCACGGCGAAGAGCGGGTGCAAGCCACCGTGTTTCGGCGCGTAATCGGCACGGCCCGCATGAAAAGCACGCTTTGCGAGCTGGAGAGCAATGCCGGCCACGTCGTTATCACCGGCCGGGGTTTTGGTCACGGCGTGGGGATGAGCCAGTGGGGCGCCCAAGGCCTGGCCGCAGACGGGGTGCCGTATGATGAAATCCTGTCGTTTTATTATCCTGGCGTGGCGCTGGAGAAGCTCTGGTGAAACAAGCAGGGCGTATTCCGGCTCCTTGTTGTCGGGCGATGCGGATGGAATAAAACCGTTCATCAGCTATGGTGCATCGCCACCGGGAAAACGAATAGGGTTTTTGCGTGCCGCACAACAAAGGGACCGCGGCACGACTAGAGCATATGAACTGCGACTTTCGGACTAAAAGAAAAAAAGTATAAAGTCGCGGGCGTTCGCGCCCGCACGACGACCAGGGGAGGCCCCTGGACGACGAAAATCGACCTTTTTATCCTTAATTTTTAAACAAATACACAATATTATAGCGCACTGTTTACTCAGAAAGTCGAGATCATAACTTTGAAAAAGTAGAGATGCTCTTTTGCATTTCCCTGAAACAACATACATTGTTTCAGGGGTGAATCTTATCCAAAGGCGAAAATGCGCTAAGCTACATGAATATTATGGGGGCCGCTTCTTCGATAGTCGTCTGTCCTTTGGCGACTTTTGCAATGGCGTCCATCTTCATGGTGCGGAAGGTCTTGGCTTGCACTCCGGCTTTGGTGATTTCTTTGGAAGACATGCGTTTCATGATCATTTCCTGCACCATTTCATCGATACTGAGGACTTCATAAATACCGATGCGGCCTTTGTAACCTGTGTTGTTGCAGGTGGGGCATCCGCGCCCCCGCATGAATTTAATCTTCGAGCTCGGGTGCAATTTGAGCTGTTCCACAAGTTTTTCCGGTGGATTATACGGCTCCTTGCAGTTGGGGCAGATGCGGCGCACAAGGCGTTGCCCGATGGCCACAAGCAAGGTGGAGGCCACGAGGAAAGGCTCCACCCCCATGTCTATAAAACGTGTTACGGCGCCGGCCGCGTCGTTTGTATGCACCGTGGAGAGCAGGCGGTGGCCCGTCATTGCTGACTCCACAGAAATGTGTGCGGTTTCGCCATCGCGTATCTCACCCACCATGAGCACGTCCGGATCCTGCCGCAATATGGCGCGTAAGCCGCTGGCGAACGTCATGCCCGCTTTACGGTTGAGCTGTACCTGGCGAATGGAGTCGATACGCGATTCAACAGGATCTTCCAGCGTGATGATATTGATGTTGGGTTTGTCGATTTCGCGCAACAACGCATAGAGCAGGGTTGTTTTTCCGCTTCCCGTGGGACCCGTGGCCAAAATCATGCCGTAGGACTTGTTGATTGAGGCTTCGATTTTTTCTCGTTCCTCTTCCACGAGTCCCAAATCAGCCAGTGTGAGGGTACCCGACTGGCGCATCAGAAGTCTGAGAACCATGTTTTCGCCGTAAATGGTCGGCAGGGTTGACGCGCGAACGTTGACCTCTTTTGTTTGCACGTGAAATGAAAAGCGGCCGTCTTGCGGAATGCGGGTAACGGAAATATCCATGTTCGAAATCAGCTTGAGCCGTGAAATAACGGACATGAATACGTTTTTTGGAGGGCTCGGCATCTCGTGGAGTTGTCCGTCCACACGCAGCCGTAATTGCACGCTATCGCGTTTGGGACTGATATGCACATCGGAGGCGCCCGCGTTCACCGCCTGAACGAGAATTTGGTTCACCAGTTTAACGACCGGGGCGTCTTCAAGAGAGGCTATGGAAATGTCGGGCGCGCCTTGGTCGGCATCCACATCGGATTCCAAGCCAAGCTCTTCCAAAGTGCCCAAAATCTCGCCCATATCGGCCTTGGCGCCGTAATAGGCGTAAATAAGCTCATTGAGTTCGTCTTTAGGGCAATAGACAGGCTCGAGATCGAACTTGGTGAGTTTTTCCACAGCGTCCAACAAGCTCAAATTCAGAGGATCCGCGGTGGCGACCCACAGCATGTTGTCTTTTTTGCGCAAAGGCACCAGGTGCCGGTCCTTGAAGATGTTTTCCGGCAATTCAAGCTTGAGTTCCTGGTTCAGCGGGTATTTTTTTTCTGAATAGCGATCTATTTTCAGCTGGGCGCTGACATAATCCATGAGTTCCTTTTCGCCCAGTTTGCCCTGGCGGCGTAAATATTCCGCCAGCTTCACGCCGGATTTGCGTTGAACCGCCTTGAATTGGTCGAACTCGCCTTTTTGGAAGTTCGGTACTTTGAGGTTGTCGTCAGGCTTCATATGAAATTATTTCTTGCGTCGAGCAATAACGATACCTTATATAATCTGGTATTGCGCTTGTGTTGCAAACAGTGAATGACCGGGCCGCATGGTTTGCAGAGTTGAAAAGCGAAAGCAAGCTTCAAGTGGCGTTAAGCAGTCAGTCCTCAGTGCGAATATACGTGAATATTTCGCTCACATCCATTTGTACCTAGAAATACGGTGTGCAGCAATAGAATAATCACGGTTTATTTTCCAATATTATTTGATGTCCCGGGGAGAACAGTGATTGACGGCAGCCGCAGGATGCGTCATCACTGAAGAGAGACCAACAACCATGGAAAATATGCAGAGCATTTACATAGAGACGTTTTTCGCGAGGCAGCCAATATTTAGCGCGCGGAAAACAGTATGGGGATATGAGCTGCTTTATAGAAGCAGTCCCGACGATACATACGCGGCGTTCGACGATAACGATATCGCCACGCTCACTGTTATTTCCAATGCGATCATGAATATGCCCAAAGGAAAAGAACATGAGCGTAAGATTCTGATCCACTTCACGAAGGGATCAATTTTGCGGGATATTCCCCTGGCACTGCCGCCGGAATCCACAGTGGTCGAAGTGGATGAAAGTTTCGGCCACGACCCGGAAATGATCGCAGCCTTAACGCGGTTGAAAAACGAAAACTATCACGTGGCGGTTAATAATTTCCGGGCGCGGGCTTCATGTCTCAAGCTTTACCGACTTGCCGATATCGCCTTTGTCGATATATTGGGCAAAGATTTCGAAACATTGAAATTGCTGACTCAAAAAGCGCAACAGCTGCCATTCATGCTCGCCGCAAAACGGGTGGAGGACATGCAGCAGTTTCAAACGGTAAGCGAACTCGGTTTTGCGCTTTTTCAGGGCTTTTTCTTTGAAAAACCACAAATTGTCCCTGGCCGAAAACTGTCCTCGAATCAGATTTCCCGGCTTATGCTTTTCAAAGTGCTGGAGAAGAAAGATCCGGATTTCGAAGAGCTGGCCAAGGTAATTGAGGCGGATGTCTCAATCAGCTACCGCTTGCTCGCCTTTATCAACTCCGCGGCGTTTAGTTTCACCCGTAAGGTGGAATCTATCAAGCAAGCCCTTGTGCTGCTTGGATGGAAGCAGATCCGCAGCTGGCTGTGGCTGGTTATTTTGACGGACATTTCCCCTGAAGACAAGACATCGGAATTACCTTACCTTTCCACCATTCGCGGCAAGTTCCTGGAGCGTTGCGTGGCCAATCACAATGTGCAGAATGTGAAGGCCGAGTCCCTCTATCTCCTGGGATTGTTTTCCCTGCTCGAAGCCATGTTGGATCAACCTATGGATTTCATAGCGGAAAATCTTCCTCTAGATGACAAGATCAAAGCCGCGCTCTGCCATGAGCAGAATGACTACTCCAGGTGGCTGGAACTCGCACGCTGCTTTGAAACCGGTAATTGGGACAGAATGGAGGAACTTGTGGAAATTCTCGGCCTGGACCCCATGCTGGTGGCCAATTCCTACAGCGAGGCTTTGGTCTGGGCAAAAAGTTTTCACGAGCAGGTTGCCAGCACAAGTACGTGAGCCGCCCCCCCCCTTTTTTTTTTCAAAGACTTTACGTATAATAACAAAATATTATAAAAAAATCTGGAAAGGGGAGCCCGAGGGGAAGAACCTCTTTCAAAAGCTTCAGCCCTTGGGCGTGGTCGTATCGCGTCTTTAAGGATGATGAAGGTAGCAGCGCTGGTTTCCCCCCGGAAATTTTCATAACTTAATCTAGGGAAGCAAGATTAAAGACTTGTTAGGTTTTTCCGGGGGGAGAACCCTTTTCAAAGGGTTTCCCCCTCGCATATCCAGTGAATTAATCAGCGTTTCCCTAGAAATGGGAAATAGTATAGCATGCCCTAACGGCTGCCGCATCGCTGCTGCCGTCCCTTTTGTTTCTTCGTCGAATATCCGGGGTGTGTGCGGGCAAGCGCCTTATGGAAAATAGGCGTTGACCAGTGCCACAGCCTTGATGCCTTTCTTTTCTCCGGTAAAGCCCAGGCCTTCTTCGGTTGTGGCTTTGACGTTCACCTGCTTGGCGGATAAGTGTAGCAATTTCGCAATATTGTCGCGGATGTTCTGCTTGTGGGGAGCTATTTTGGGAATCTGGGCGATGAGCGTCAGGTCCACGTGCTCGATATGCAACTCTTGGGACAAGGCGTCTTGTAGCACCATATCCAACAGCACGCAGCTCGGCACATTGTCCAGAGCTGGATCCGTATCCGGAAAACGGTCCCCTATGTCGCCTTGGCCGAGACAGCCGAGAAGGGCGTCCGTAAGGGCGTGCAACAGCACGTCTCCGTCCGAATGCGCCAGAATATGGGGACCGTTCTGCCCCGTCATGATGGGAACGCCGCCAAGTTTCATGGGGCGCGCTTTGGGGTGGTCCGCGGGAACATAGCGGTGTACGTCGTACCCCCAGCCGGATACATGGCGCCGCGACGGCGCGTTGGGGGCAGGGCTTCGCGGTACGAGCAAATCCAGATCCTTGGGCGTCGTTATTTTCACGTTGCCTTCCTCGCCAGGCACGCCGGCCACTGTCAAATTCAGCCGTTCGAGCATGCTGGCGTCGTCCGTGACTTCCCAGCCCATGGCTGCGGCGCGGGCATGGGCCGTGCGCAAGTCCTCGAGGCGGAACGCCTGTGGAGTTTGCACCGCCCGTAATTCATTGCGCGGCAGGGTTTCGACCATGACACAGCGTGCGGCGTCGGGACGCTCCGCCAGCTCTACGCGCTTTACTGTATCGTGGAGCGGTACAACCGGAATGGCTCCGGAGATATCGTGTTGCTCCAGCACATCCAGGAGGGCGTTGCAAAGTCGTGCGCTGGCAAAGGGGCGCGCGGCATCATGAACCAGAACGCGGGCGCAGTCGGACGGCAACGCCGCCAGCGCGCAGGCCACGGAATCCTGACGGCGCGGGCCTCCGGTGACGCAGAGCCAGGGCAGCCCGAGGCCTTCCTCATTGTCCAGATTGATGACGTGTTCCTGCGCCGCGATGAAATCTGCTTCCGGAAAAACGAAAACCATGCCGAAGATCCGGGGAACACGGGCAAAGGTTCTGGCCGCATGCCAAAACAAGGGGCGTTCTTTCCAGAGTAAAAACTGCTTTTTTTCTTGCAGGCCCACGGATTTGAGTCGTGAACCCTGACCGGCGGCAAGAATGATGGCCCAAGTGGTCATGGCGCTCCTGGCTGATTGTTTGTAAGTATGGGAGTTGGACTGTAAGCCGGGTTCTGTTCCCCATAAGAGGGGCGATCATCATTCATCTAGGGCCGTGGTTGCCCACGGCCTCAAGCAGCCTACCCGAGGGCTGGCCGGGCCAGCCTTGACGCCCTCCTATTTGGCCTTGCTCCGGACGGGGTTTACCTAGCTTGCCGTGTCGCCACGGCAACTGGTGGGCTCTTACCCCACCGTTTCACCCTTACCCGTCGTGGTTTGCACCACGGCGGGCGGTTTGTTTTCTGTGGCACTTTCCCGGAATCGCTTCCGCTGGGGGTTACCCAGCGCCCTGCCCCATGGAGCCCGGACTTTCCTCCCCGGATTCAGAAAATCCGCGGCGATGATCCGTCCAACTCCCATGCACGAAATAAGCATTGCTTATTGTTCAGTCAAAAAAACATGCTCCGGAAAAAAGGCGGACACGCGCATGCCGTATCCGTGCGCTTTTTCTTCAGAGACTGTTTGAGAGCACGTCAAACGCAAAGGAAAAGGGCGCCCATACCCGCGTCAGGCCCCGAAGGGGTTTCATGGCGGATGCTGCGAGAGCGGAAAGCGCTCCCTTTTCACTTGGCGGGATACTTATTCCTCTTCTTCAACGACAACGGTTTTCGGTGCGGGGGCCGGTTCGTTTTCGTCTGTAAAATGTTCGCACCAGTAAATGAGGCGCTGACAGTTCGGACAAGAGAGGATTTGCTGTCCTTTTTGCAATTCGTTGAAGCTTTGCGGGGGGATGCTGATATGGCACCCGTCGCATACCCCTGCCACAACTTTGACAATGACAGGCGCGCTCAAGCGCGAGCGGATGAATTCGTAGCGTCCCAACACTGGTGGGGGCACGCTTTTACCGGCTTCCTTGCGTTGCGCTTGGAGCACGTTCAGCCGTTCTTCACATTCACGGATTCTGGCCTGCAAACTGGAGCGTTTTGTTTCAAGTTCGGACTTGATGGCGTTCACGTCCTTGTCGATTTCTTCCATATACTCCTGCTGGCGTTCCAGCTCTTCGGCAAGGGTAACGCGCTCTTCCTCACGCAAGCGGTTCGTTTTTTCCAAGGTGTCCATCTCACGCATCATTGCGTGATATTCCTTGGTGTTGCTCACCATCATCAGCTTGTTTTTGCTTTTTTTCACTTTCAGGCTGTCGTCGTCGATTTCGCCATTGAGACGGCTTTCCTGTTCCTTGAGGTACCCGATTTTTTCAAGATACTGGTTGCGTTGCTTGTCGAGATCGTCAAATTTGGCTTCCAGCGCCAGCACTTCCTTTGGCGCGACTTCCAGCTCCTGATTGAGTTCGATAATTTCGCTATCGATTCTTTGCAAAGCGACAAGCTGCTCAATTTGTTTCAAATACATGCTCAAGGCTTGGCCCTCCTACAAGCATTTTACTGTTGTGATTGCAGGCAATACCGATGCAACCAGCGTCAACTTCAGGGACGGCACGCTTTCAAGTCTCACAACGGTTCCCCGGGACCCGGCTCCAACAGCAGCAGATCAAAGGGATCTTGTCCGGCGAAGAACAGCAGCTCCATTCCTTGAAGCTGCGGATCTTCGGCGAGTGCTTGTGCGAAACGCCGCATCATTTCCTCTTCCAAAATAAAATGCCCCACATCGATAACAGAAAGAGGGGCATTCAGGGCTTGATGGTATTTCATATCTCCGGTGACAAAAACATCGGCGCCGGAATTGGCCGCGGCTTCCACCAGGGAACCGCCGGAGCCGGTGCAGTATGCCACGCGGGATACGGTTTCGGGTGTGGGACCCATGATTCTGAAATAGCGGCCTCCGACATGGGAAGCCAATATGCCGCAAAAATTTTTAAAGGAGGCGGGAGTGGGGAGATCTCCCACCAGGCCGAACCCCCATTTATTATGCGGCAGGGACAATTCAATGGGGGCGAAAGCCGGTGATGCGAGTCGCTGGGAGATCACGGCCTTGACCGAGGGCCATTGCTCTTGGGCGCAGACCAAAAAGATTTCTCCCGGCGAGGGTTGCTGCAAATGAAGCACTGCGGGAAGTTTTTGCAAAAGGGCCGCAAGCGCGGCAACGTCTTTACCCGCTTGAAATCTCACACCTTGCAAAGGTTCGGTGTGGGTGGTCTCCAGCAGTTCGAGGCCTGAGAGGCCGAGGTCTTTTGCCAGCCAGCCCACGGGACCTTCGGACTGCACATCCAGTGACGTATGTGCGGCGTAAAGCCAAGCCTGCTTTTCGAGCAGCAAAGATACCGCTTCGTGATAGGCGTCGAGCTGGTTCAAGTAGTGCGGTTCAAGGGAGAGCGGATGGTGCGTGAGGATGCAGTCCGCGCCCCAGTCCAGGGCCGCGGCAAGGGTTTGCGGCAAGGGATCGAGTGCAACGGCGAGTTTCTGCGCTTCGGTTTTCCGGCCGATGACTTGGACGCCGCTGTTGTCCCAAGGCGCCTGTCCACGGAGTGGGGCCACAGTCTCGATGCGGTCTATGAGGTCTGTCATGAGCACGAGCGGGACTCCTTTTGCGAGAGGCCAAAACAAAAGGTGCTTCCCTGCCGTCTGCGCTGGGAAGCACCTTTATGAAGACGCCTCTTCACTAGGCGTTCAGGCTGTAAAATCAGGGAACAAGCCAGCAATGTTCATCCTTCTGGTGGGCCTACCAGGATTCGAACCTGGGACCTGCCGGTTATGAGCCGGAGGCTCTGCCAACTGAGCTATAGGCCCACATGTGTCATTTCTGAAGCAAAACAACATAGCCTGAACCGGTTGTTATGTCAAGAACGTTTTCGCCAGCTATGAGAGGTTTCTGCGCGCCCATTCCCGAACTTGAGCAAATTCATCAAGAAGCGCTGTATAATCAAGCGAATGAAATTTCCCATCTTGATAAAGAATACGACCCTGGACCATGGTCATGCGCACTTCCATGCCCGTTGCCGCATAGACCACTTGCGAGAGCGGGTTATGGAGCGGTTGCATATTGGGTGCTGCAAGGTCAAGGGCGATGATGTCCGCGGGGGACCCCGGCGCTATGCTGCCCAACCCGTCGAGATGCAGACACGGGCCGGCGTTCACTGTAGCCATGTCGAGAACCTGCTGCGCCTGCAAAATGGTCGGGTCTTGGTGCACTCCCTTGTGCAGCAGGGCGCAGATACGCATTTCGTTGAACATGTTCAAGGTGTTGTTGCTGGCCGCCCCATCCGTGCCCAGGCCGGGGCGTATTCCCGCGGCCAGCATTTCCTTGACGCGGGCGATGCCTGATCCCAGTTTAAGGTTGCTGCACGGCGACAACACAACGTGCGCCCCAGCATTGGCGACTGCTTCTATTTCGTCGTCTTGCAGGTCCACCATGTGCACAAGGGTGGCTCGTGGAGTGAGAATGCCGAGGTCCTGGAGCAGGCGTATCGGCCTGCTTTCGAATTTCTCCAGGCATTGGGCCGTGTCGGTTTGTGTTTCGGAGCAGTGGGTGTACCAAATTGTATCGTAACGTTCGGCCAGGGCATAACTTTTCAGCAGGAGTTCCTTGCTGGACGTGTAGGCCGTATGCGGCGCAGAGGCGAACGTAATGCGGTCGTGGCCGGCGAATTCCTGAAGCAGTTCTTCGTTAAGGGCCAGGGCCTGCTCTCCTGTATCGTAGGAAATGGTGGGGAAATCCAGGATGGCTTCGGACAGAACGGCGCGGATGCCGCTTTGTTCAACAGCGCGAGCCGTCTGGCGTTGATGCATGTACATGTCCACGAAGCATGTGCTCCCGCTGCGCAGCATTTCAGCGCATGCCAGGAGCGATCCAAGGTATACTATATCCTTGGTCAGTTTTGCTTCAAGAGGCCAGATGCGTGTTTCAAGCCATTGCTTAAGCGGGAGATCGTCGGCCAGGCCCCTCAATACCGTCATTGGGGAATGAGTATGCGCATTGACCAGCCCGGGCAGGAGCAGGCTTTTGCCCAAGTCGATGGTATGCCGGGAGCTGAAGTACGGTTTCAGTTCCATGGCCGGACCTGCGGCCACTATTTTTCCATCTGCTACGGCCACAGCTCCGTCTTCGATAATCGAGCGTGTTTCATCCTGGCAGAGCAACCATTGAGCCTGCAGCAGTACGTCGCAGTGCCGTTTCATATCCGTGGTGGGCATAATCTGATCCTTTAACGATTTCAGTTCGTTCAACGAGAACAATGAGTTGTGATAGCTATTCAGGGGGTTTGCAGTGCTTTTCGTCAGATGGCGTTGTCCAAGGGAGGAACTGTAGTGATGGCGGCCTCCTTCAGCAAGGCATTTTTGAAGCCCGAGTCGTATTCCCCCTCTCGCAGTTGCTCGGCGGAACCTGCGGCATGGCTTTCAGAGAAATTTGCGGCGGTTAGCGGTCTACACCGTCGCCCGCATAGCTTTCAGGCGTGGTGGAATACCGTCGCCCGATGGCGGAACATGATTATTTTTTATTGTAATACCTCGGGATGAAACTTGATTTGTGGGCTGATCTTAACTAATTGACTTCCGAGAGGCTGCATTCCAAGGGGAGAACCTGTAGCTGAGGGTTCTCTCACCCAATAAGGAGATGCTGAAACAGATGGCCGTTCTCCTTCTCCAGACGTGACGCCGTACAGGTACGGTTCCTTAACCTGAAACATGCAAAAAATAAAATCCTCCTCTGACCACTTTTTTGATGAATGATACAGGTTGGGCTGGCGTTTGATTGAAGTCGAAAAACAAACTGGTTGGCTCGACAACCAAGGCCGGGGTCGAGTCCTTTACCCTCCTTCGGATACGAAATCCGAATATCTCTTTGTCTCAAGGCATACTGCCATGCAGCCTTTCTCAGAGTTACGGCGCCGCATACCGTGTACAGCAAGAGTAGTCCCAAGACGAAGGCGTTTATGGTCAAGAGTTGCAACCAACAACAAAAATCTCAACTGTATGTATTTCCCTCCGTGTTTTTCTCCGCATCGGAAAGTAAAAACGGTCAACGCTTTTGAAGTCGTCTCCTCCCGGAAAATTGTCTCCGTTTGCCGAGAAAATGTTTTTTTCAAGATGTTAAAATAATTAAGGAAGTTAACCAGATTTGTTTGAGCGTCATCAAGCGAATCATCTGAGAGGAACCTATGCGTAGCATCGGTATCATAAGCGGCACTGGGCTGGATAATCCCGACATGCTCGAAGATGTCGAAGAGTTCTGTATTGTCACCTCGTTTGGTTCACCCAGCTCTTCACTCATCAGGGGGCGTGTGGGGAACAACATCATTTACCTGCTCGCAAGGCATGGCCGCGAGCACCCGATTTCTCCGAATCAGGTGAATTTTCGCGCCAATATCCAAGTCCTTAAGGATATGAAATGCGACTACGTATTCGCCACTACGACGGTGGGTTCTCTGTGTGAGGAAATTGAGCCGGGACATGTGGTCATTCTGGATCAATTCATCGATTTTACCAGACACCGCTTCGTCTCCTTCCATGAGACGTTCGAACCGTACAGCGTGTGTCATACCCCCATGATCGAACCATTCGACCCCTCGCTACGCCAACTGGCCATCAATGCCTGTAAAAAACTCGGCTACGCGCATCACGAACGTGGTACTGCAATAACCATTGAAGGCCCGCGTTTTTCCACAAGAGCGGAGTCGAATATGTTTCGACTGTGGGGCGCGCACGTCATCAATATGAGCATCGCTCCGGAATGTGCGCTGGCCAACGAAGCCGGACTTCCCTATGCCTCTGTTGCTGTGGCAAGGGAGGATGTTTGTTTGAAACAAAACAGCTCCCCTATGACACGAGAGGAATTATCGCTTTGCTATGCGAAAAATTCCGAGAGAGCGAACAAGATACTGCTGTCCGCCATAGAACAACTGTAGAGCACTGCCGGTAAGAAACAGTGGGCAACCGTTAGGGCTGTTATCCTCCTTGCGTTTGTGCTTGTTGCCGTGGACAGGGGTGTGACGCAACGTCTTGATGAAACCCAGGGGGAAAGATCTTTGCAAAAGGAGCTTTCCCCCTGCCTTTTCATTTGTTCGGGACCAGCAACGGTGGACGTAGCGCTTATGCCGAAGGCGAGAGCGTATTGGTTTTGAAACAGGAGTGCTTCCGGGGGCTTAAGAGCCTTTTGATACGGGTTTTTGAGAATCTCCATGACTTTCTATTTTGTATAACTTGTTGTCATATTCGCATTTATACGCACAACAGTCGCGGATCCAGGAGAGCGTTCTCCCATGGAGGGGGGCGGGACGGAGCCCCAATATGCGAGGTGGATAGCCGCCATGGAGAAAGCCTTTCGCAGGGCAAAGCCATCTCTGTGGGCTTAAAACATTTTATCCAGCGCCAGATGTGAAAAATAACCCAGGACAGCGGCCAGATAAAACGGGGTCAGTGTTTGCCAATCGACGGCGCAGAGCAGCAGCGGTACGGCCAATATCGCCAGGGGCACGGCCAGCATGGCCCACCACGTGTGAGTCCAGCCGCGATGGTTGCCCAGGGCCGGCAGCATGGCGATGAGTCCTACGATGGCGGCCCATTGATATTCGTGATTGATGATAAGGATGATGTCCATGGCCGCCAGGATGCTGTAAAAAAACGGACGTCCTTTGGAACTGGTATCTACGTCTGGAAAAAGGGCTCCCAGCAGGCAGGTCGCGAGCAGTGCCGCCCCCATGAGTGGTTCCGGCCGGAAATAGTCGAAGGTGTACAGGGCGGCCATGGTTCCGCCGCCGAGTAGGGCTGCGCCGGTAATGTGTATTTTATATCCAGGCATGGAGATTGTTTAGGGTGACATCTGGCATAAAGTCAGCCGGTTACATTGCCTTGCTTGTTTTGTGAGCCAGTTGCGCCGGAAGGTGGGGAAAGGACCAGGATCGAGGATTTGTGAGGGAAAACCCCTCCAGCAGGGTTTTCCCTCCCGCAAATTCGACTATAAGAAGCTGGAGACATGCATTAAAACATGTCTTTTTCAGAATCCCTGATGGTTTTTTCCACAGAGTCTTGCAGCTCTTTGGGCAAGCCCATGATGTCCACGTTGAGGAAGCCGCGGACAATGGTCGAGACGGCTTCGTCCTCGTCCATGCCGCGCGCCATGAGGTATTCGATTTCTTCCTGAGCGATTTTGCCGACAGCGGCTTCGTGTGAAAGCTCGACGCCGGGCAGTGTGCCGAGAAGTTCCGGAATGGCGTGGATGATGCCGTTATTGAGGATGAGCCCCTTGCATTCGAGATGTCCGCGTGCGGGAACGGAGTTGCCCGCAATTTGTCCCCTGTTGATAATGGTTCCGCCTGTGGTCAGGGTTCGGGCGATGATTTCGCCCCTGGTATCGGGCGCATTGAGCAGGATGCGGTTTCCCGTGTCCACATGGGATCCTTCAGGCGCAACGATTACGGAATTGAAGCGAGCCACCGCTCCTGCGCCGTTGAGGGTCAGGGAGGGGTACATCTGGAGGTCTTTCACAGGCTTGAGCAGGACGTAGTTATTGAGGAAAATTCCACCTTCCTCGATGACTCCCGCGGAGCGGGGACGAACCGCAGTCTGTTCGCTCCAGTTATGGATCATGGTGAACGTCAGCTTGCCGCCTTTTTTCACGTAAAATTCCGAAATGCCCAAGTGTGCGGCTTCACGGGTGCCGTGAGAAACTGCGCATCCCGTGATGATGTGCATTTCGGAGTCTTCTTCCACAATGACAATATTATGAACGTTTTGGCCGACCTTATCGCCCTTGATGAACAGGCAGGACTGAACCGGCTCCTGGATTTTGGCGCCCTTTTTGGATCGAATGAAGTAGCCGCCATGGGTGTTTTCATAGGTGGCCCGGGTGAATTCGTCTTTATCGGGATCGACCAGTTTCCACAAATATTCCGGCAGGCCGTCATAGAGTTTGATGGCCTGTTTGATATCCATGATTTCCACGCCGGGGGTGGAAGATTTGCAATGCACTTGGGAGTGGTTCATGTGGAGAAACGAACCGGACCGATGCCGTTCTTCAACATCCACCCCAGCCATGAGCAATTGCTGCTTGTCCTCTGGGGACAAGGTGCGCAGGTCTTCAATAAGTCCGCTTTCTTCACCCGAAAAGTTATAATCAGTCAATTTTACATCGCTCATGAAAGTCTCCAATTTGATGGCGGTGTTATTGTAAACAGCGCACGCATTCCCGGTAGCCGAACTTGCTTATGTGGTCGAGTATTTCACGTGCGTTGGCCACGCAGCAAAGATGTCCGTCGTAGAGCACCTGGCCACGGTCAGCATTGATATAATCGAGGATATAACCCGTGTGCGTGATAATCAGGCCCGATGTCTTGCGTTGCGCCTTTTGCTTCAGCATGGACATGTCAGGCTTGGGCTGGATGTTGTTTGTAAGCAGTTGACGCACGGTTTTGCCGATAAGATGCATGTTTTCAAGATCAACGCCGGATTCGGGCTCGTCGAAAAGCACCAGACTGGGTTTTTGAGCGATGAGTTGCAAAAGTTCGGAACGCTTGATTTCGCCCCCGGAAAATCCGGAGTTTATGTCGCGGTCCAAAAAGGGTGTCATGTTCACCCGTTCAGCTATATCCTCGACATCGACCTCCCGGCCTTGACCGCACATCTGCACAAGATGGCGCGTCTTAAGTCCGTGGATGGTGGGGGGGCGCTGAAAGGACATGCCTATTCCCAGCCGCGCCCGCTCGTAAATGGGCGCGTGGGTGATGTCGTGCCCTTTGAAAAAGATGCTTCCCTTGGTGATGGTGTAGTTACCAAAGCCCATCAAGGTCATGAGCAAGGTTGTTTTACCGGAACCATTGGGTCCGAAAAGAATGAACGTTTCGCCTTCAGCGATAGTAAGGTCAATACCTTTAAGAACTTCACGTTCGCCGATGGAAACGCATAAATTCTTTATTTCGAGCATGGAAAGATCCTCGTTGTGCTTGTGCCGGTCATGGACCGGCAGGGTAGGGTACATATCTCGCGATAATCTGCCCAGTATATGGTGCAGAACCGGGGGTGAGTCAATGATTGCGGAAGGGGGCGCTCGGGGATGACAATTCGGCAAGAAACATCTATCAACTTGATTTTATAGTTCTATTTTCTGTTTTTGAAGTGGAAAAATAATTCGGAAAAATCGATTACAGTGTTTCTGCCACGTGCGGCAGTGATCCGGAACCAGGTCATCTTGGTGTGCTGCCTTGGGGAGCCGTTATTCGGATCACCTTGGCTGCGAGAGTCGGAAAAAGCGTATGGCGGGTATAAAATGAATGGGCAGGCGATAAGAATGGCTAACGGCTTGCGATTTATTTTCAAATTTGCTAAAAACCCGTAAATCGATTGCACCCTGTCTCCAGATGTTTCATGCCCTATATTGCAGACCGTGTTGGTTCGTTGCAGGTCAGGGGGAGCGTCCTGAGTTGGAAAGGACCTGAACACGGTACGGCGTCGCAAACAGGTCGAAAACCCGTTAACCATATTGAGGAGGAATACCTTTATGCGGAGGATCGGTTATCTTGTGGCAATGCTGTCTCTGGCTCTGGTTTTTTGTTACGCGCCCAATGCCGTGGCCAAGACCACCTTTGTGACAATCGGTACAGGCGGCATCACCGGTGTGTATTATCCCACTGGAGGCGCCATTGCCAAAATGGTGAACGCGAAAAGAGACGAGTACGGGATTCGCGCGACAGTGGAATCCACCGGCGGTTCGGTTTTCAACGTCAACGCGGTTATGGCCGGTGATCTTGAATTCGGCGTCGTGCAGTCCGACCGCCAGTATCAGGCGACAAACGGTCTTGCCGAATGGGAAGGCAAGCCGCAGGAAAAGCTGCGCTCCGTTTTCAGCATTCATCCCGAATCCGTGACCTTGGTTGCCGGCGAAGACACGGGTATAAAAACCATTCAGGATTTGAAGGGCAAGATTGTGAATATCGGCAACCCCGGCTCCGGCCAATTGCAGAATTCCATCGACGCTCTGACGGCGGTGGGTATTGACCCTGAAAAAGACATCACCGCCGAACAGGTCAAAGCCGCCGAAGCTCCCGGATTGTTGCAGGATAATCGCATTGACGCTTTTTTCTACACAGTGGGACATCCTTCGGGCGCAATTAAGGAAGCAACCGCCGGCGCCCGTAAGGTACGCATTGTTTCCATCGAGGGAGAAGGTATTGACGAGTTGCTGAAAAAGGATCCTTATTACGCCAAAGCGATTGTACCCATCGAATTTTATGAAGGGGCCGTGAACGAAGAGGATGTGCCCACTTTCGGCGTGAAAGCCACGTTTGTCACTTCGGCTGATGTTCCGGATGAAGTTGTTTACGCCATCACCAAAGAAGTTTTCGAAAATTTTGAAGATTTCAAGAAGCTGCATCCCGCCTACAAGGTCCTGACCAAAGAGAGCATGCTCGAAGGCTTGAGCGCTCCTCTGCATCCCGGTGCTGAGAAGTACTATAAAGAAGCCGGGTTGCTGAAATAAACGCTGCCATAGTGGGACCGGGTTCGCCCGGTCCTCTTTTATTCGGAATACGATACGCGCGGCCGATGTTGGAAAGGCGTGTGACGCCGTGTGATCAAGCCAGGTGAAGATGAGGAATCGGATGATGGAAAACGAAGAACAGAAAACGCACGGAGTGGAATACGCCCAAAAGCTTGTTGAACAAGAACACGGGCAGTTTTCCAACGAAGAGGGGATAACCCGGTTCATCTCCATGATCATAGCCATTGCCTGGTCGTTGTTTCAGCTTTCCACGGCAAGTTGGCTCATATTAGATACCCTGTTCATACGATCCATCCACCTCTCTTTTGCCATTGCCCTGATCTATCTCAATATCCCGATGTTCAAGTTCACTCCCAAATGGAGACCGGATCTTCGCTGGCTGCTGGTCATGCACAGGGTGACCATTGTGGATTATGTCTTCGGTTTTATGGCCGCATTTGCCGCTCTCTACATTTTCATCGATAGAGACGGCATCGCGCTGCGTTACGGCCAGCCCATCCTGCGGGATATTATTTTCGGCGTCATTCTTGTTGTTTTGCTGCTGGAGGCAACACGGCGCGTCATTGGCCCCGCCTTGCCGCTTATCGCCATTCTGTTTTCCGCCTACGCGTTTCTTGGCCCGTATATGCCGGACGTTATCGCGTTTAAAGGGGTTTCGCTCACGCGATATCTGGGACAGATGACCATGAGTTCCGAAGGCATTTATGGAATACCTCTTGATGTTTCCGCCACGATCGTTTTCCTGTTTGTCTTGTTCGGCACCATGCTCGAAAAAGCGGGGGCAGGGCATTTTTTCATACAGCTTGCCCTTTCGGTGCTGGGGGGCTTTCGCGGCGGTCCCGCCAAGGCCGCGATACTTGGTTCCGGGCTCACTGGCATGGTGTCGGGTTCTTCCATTGCCAATATCGTCACCACCGGTACCTTTACCATCCCTTTGATGAAGAAGGTGGGCTATCCTCCCACCAAGGCGGGGGCGATCGAAGTCGCGGCCAGCACGGACGGGCAATTGGCCCCGCCGATTATGGGCGCGGCCGCCTTCATCATCGCCGAGTACGTGAACGTCCCCTATATAGAAGTGGTCAAAGCCGCGGCCATACCGGCGTTCGCCTCGTATGGCGCCTTACTTTATATTTCGCATATCGAAGCCTGCAAGCTTGGACTGAAAGGCATCCCCTGGAAAGAACTGCCCCCTCTTGGCCGTACTCTCATGAAAGGGTTGCACTACCTGTTGCCGCTCGTCATGTTGCTGTATGAGCTCATCGTGGTGCGCCATTCTCCGGAATTGGCGGCATTTCGCGCCATCATGGTGCTTTCCGTCATCATGCTTTTGCAACATCCCATCAGGGCCAAAGTACGCGGGGAGAAGCTGTGGCCCGCTTTCAAGGACGGGGTGAACGACATCCTTGTCTCGTTGGCGGACGGCGCGCGCAACATGGCCGGAGTGGCCATGGCCACCGCAGCCGCGGGTATTATCGTCGGAGTCGTGGCCCTGGGGTTGGGAGGGTTGATTACCCAGATTATCGACGTGCTTTCCATGGGAAACATATTTCTCATGTTGGCCATAACCGCGGGAGCGAGTCTGCTTATCGGCATGGGATTGCCCACCACCGCCACGTATATCGTCATGGCCTCGCTTACCGCCCCCGCCATTGTACATCTCGGCGAGATGCAGGGGTTTATGGTTCCTTTGATGGCCGCACACCTTTTCTGTTTTTATTTTGGAATATTGGCGGACGATACGCCTCCTGTTGGTTTGGCGGCGTATGCCGCGGCGGCTATTGCCGAGGCTCCGCCGATTCCCACGGGCATTCAAGGATTTTTATACGATATCCGGACCGCTATTTTGCCTTTCATGTTTATTTTCAATCATGATTTGATCTTGCACGGCATTGATTCGTGGCTTCAAGGAATTTTCATATTCGCCATGACGTTGTTCGGCAATTTCGCTTTTGCCTCGGCTACGCAGGGATACTTCTACACCCGCAATAAAATATGGGAGATTCCACTGTTTTTACTAGTAACATTGATAATGATGCGGCCGGACGCCACTGCCGCTTTTCTGGGAATCCCCTATGAACAGCGTTACTGGTGCTATCCAATGGGCTTGGCATTGTTCGCGGGTGTCTTTTTGTTGCAGCGCATGCGTGATAAGGGCACGCTGAAGACCGCAACGGTGTGATCTATCAGAGCGAGGGAGAAGCGATATGCTGCAATGCGAATGGTGTGGAACTGTTTTTGAAGACAAGTTGGAATACTGTCCGGTATGTAAAAGCCAACATGCCGTTGGTTATGAAATGGAGAACCCTGTTTCGCGTTTGCCCATGGAGGGCATCCTGCGGGTTACAGGACATTTGGTATGGGTCATCGGCTTGATAGGTGGGTTGATTTTTTTCTGGAATACCGACCAGGCAAACGAGCATACCAATTTTATGTTGATGATAGGGGGTATTGCCTGCATCGCTCTGAGCATTGTTTTATCCATCCTTTTTTTCGGCATGAGCGAGTTGTTGCAACGTATTATCCGCATACAGCGCCGCGTACGCGCCTTTTCTTCGGGCTATCACGTGGCCTCCAAATACTGGGTTAACGAAGGGCAGAAAAAACAGGCCGCGACAGGCGAAGCTGCTCAGAAAAAAGCATAGTAGTGCTTGGAATCGACGCACCCAGGGCTGTTTGGGGGGGCGCTCTCATACGATTCCAGATGGGGCGTTTTATCTCCAGCTGCGTATGGCGGTTTCCATTTCTTCGTGGAAATTCACCGCGATACCTTCAATGATGCCCTTGCGTATCTCGCTTGCATCAAGTTGATCCCACTCCGTGTCGTAGGCTGCGAGAAAAAAGAGATCCCTTTTACGGCCTCCATGTGTTGGGATGGAAGCCATCACCATAAAATCCTTGCTATATTCGTTCCATTGCCCGGAAAAAAGCTCGGCGATATCCGGTTCGTTTGTTAATAATGAACGTCGAAGAAAACAGAATTCCACACAGGGCGCCTGTTTTACCCCCGGCAATAGCGGCGTATGGAAGATCACCATCTCTTTTTCGGCATCACCATTCGCCACCAGCTGTTGCACAAGGGCATGCAGGGAGGCGCCCAGAGTTTTCGTATGCTGCTCCGCTCGCCACAACCTGTTTGCCAACCGTTTGAAGAATCCAGCCATGTAGTTATGTCATCCTCTACAGCCAGCGAGAGTACAGTGCTGGAAAGGGAAGAGCGCGAGAGGGAAAACCCTGGCTCAGCTGTCGCCATTCGTAAGACGCGATACGACGGCGCCCAACGGCTGCCGCTAACAAAGGGTTTCCCCTTTCGCATTATCTTTTCATAACCAATTTGGAAACACGGCCTAGTCCGTTTTTTTTCTGCGGAGTCTGTTCCACCAGGCTATAAGCCGTGGTTCGGCGCCCTGGTCTTTGGGTTGATAGAAACGGGTCTGGTCCATACCGTCGGGGAGGTACTGTTGTTCAACCCAGGCGCCTGGAAAACTATGCGGGTATTTATAGCCCTGTCCGTATCCCCATTGCTTGTGCATCTTGGTGGACGGGTTACGCAGATGCAAGGGCACTGGGCGCTTGCCGCGGTTTTTGAGTTCCTTTTGCGCCACGCGGTAGGCGGCGTAAGTGCTGTTGCTTTTTGGCGCCAGGGCCAGATAGACGCAGGTTTCAGCCAGGGGGATGAATCCTTCGGGCATGCCCACGAACTCCACGGCCTGCTGACAAGCGACGGCCAGCGGCAGTGCCTGGGGATCTGCCAGCCCCACGTCTTCGCTGGCGGAAAGGATCAGGCGGCGGCAGACAAAGCGGGGATCTTCTCCACCTTCGAGCAAGCAGGCCAGATAATACAGCGCTGCGTCGGGATCGGAGCCGCGGATGGATTTAATCATGGCGGAGGCCAGTTCATAATGGCTATCGCCGCTTTTATCATGACGCAGTACCGCCTCGGGCAAAAGGGTACGCAGTTCTTGCGCCGAGCGTTTTTCCGCGGGCAGGGAAGCAGTATACTCCATGAGATTGAGCAGGCTGCGCGCATCCCCCCCGGACATGTTCGCCAGAAGTTGCAGAACGTCCTCCTCAAGCCCCTGATCGGTGGCGGATACCCCGGACGCTGCATCGATGCCCAAGGCCTGCGCGCCACGTTTGGCCACCTCCATAAGTTCGAGTACATGCAAGGGGGCGAGTTTGAGAACGTGGAGCCGCGATAATAACTGTCTGGTGACACTGAAAGATGGGTTTTCCGTGGTGGTGGCCAGCAGGATGATTTCGCCGCTCTCCAGCAGGGGCAGAAAAAAATCCTGTTGCGCCTTGGAGAAACGGTGCAGTTCGTCAAGCACGAGAATGCGGTTGCCCGGCAAGAGTTTTCGCAATCGTTGCAGTCCCGCTTCCGGAGCGCTGACGCGAATCCATTTTTCTTGCTGGCTTTGCGCCAATAGCATGGCCAGGGTGGATTTTCCGCATCCCGGGGGCCCGAAGAGCAAAAGGCTGGAGAGCCGCGGCGAGTTGAGCATGGCCTCCAGTTTGCGGCGCAGATGTGTTTGCCCCACGAACGCATCGAGCGACTGGGGCCGGATTTTATCCGCCAAAGGTTGTGTCTGGGTCATGGGGCATCCTGGCCGGACTGCCGGGACCACCAGGAGAGCCCCAAGCAGAGCAGGGCGGCGGTTTCCCAGCGCAAGACCCGCTTTCCGAGGCTCACGGGGCGCGCACCGCCGTTTTGCAGCAGAGCCACTTCCTCGCGGCTCAATCCGCCTTCAGGGCCGAGAATGAAGAGGGTGTCGCCCGTGGTGCGCAGATCTTCCATGGTGAGCAGCCGGTCGCATCCCGATTCCTCCCACAAGAGATAACTGTTGGTGAAGGCGGGAACCGCTGCGGCCAGTTCACGCGCCCCCCCGGGAAAAGTGGCCAATTCGGGCAACCAGGGATTTTTGCATTGTTTGGCTCCGGCAATACACTGGGCGCGCCAATTGTCTTTACCCTCTTCAGGGACTTTGCCCTGGCTATGCTTGGCCTGCCACAACCAGATGCCGCTTGCTTCCAGCTCCACGGCCTTTTCGAACAACCACCCCCGCCGCAGAGCCTTGGCCCACCCCAAAGCCAGGACAACGCGCTGTTGCGGGGACTCATGCCGCTCCAACTCCACCGCTTGCAACCATACCCGGTGTTTTTCCACACCGAAAATACGAAACAAACCGCTTTGCCCGGCTCCGTTGGTGCACCAGACCGTATTGCCGGGTTTGAGCCGCAGCACTTTCAGCATGTGCTGCGCCTCGACGCCTCCCAGTTCCACCGGTGCATGCTCAAGCCCTTGAGGCCAAAGATCGGGTTCAATGAAGAAGGCGTGCATCACGTTTAGCCGTCGAGTTTTATCCGCGCGGTGCCTTGTTTGAAAAACGGGAGGTCAACCCGGGTTGCCTGCAATTCTGCGCGTGCCGTGCGCACGAGAAATACCGTTTCCGCGGCTGCCGAGGCTTCGACATAGGCCAGGGCAATGCAGTGCCCCAATGATGGCGCGAAGGAACCGCTGGTGACGCGCCCCACGGCATTGCCGGAAGCCAGGGCGACGGCGTCTTCATGTCTGGCGCTGCGGCGTCCTTGGATTTCCAGAGCGATGAGTTTTTCCGTAACGCGCCTGTCTTCGCCCTTGCCGACATAGGCGGCCTGGGACGTGAGCATGGCTTCGTACCCGGCCTCGGCGGGCGTGTGCTCCTCGTCCAGATCCTGACCGTACAAGGGGAGCCCCATTTCCAGGCGTAGGGTGTCGCGGGCGCCAAGTCCGGCAGGTAAAACGCGCTGGTCCTGCAGGCATTGTTCCCACAGGGGCAACGCCATGTCCGCCCCCAGATACAATTCAAACCCTAGCTCTCCGGTATAGCCTGTGCGGCTGATCAGAAGCTCGGTTCCCTGCCATTGGGTTTTTTCAAAAGAAAAATATTTCATATGCCGCAAGCTGCGTTGGAGCATTGATTCCAATACAGTCAGGGATTCCGGTCCCTGGATATCAATTTTGGCAGTGGCGTTGGAAACATCCCGCAAGGTGACGCCGGAAGGTAATCGTTGGGAAATGGTGGAGAAATCCACGGCGGTGCGCGCCCCGTTGACTACGAGCATGTAACTGTCCCGTTCCAGACAATAAATGATCAGGTCGTCGATCACACCGCCGTGTTCGTTGAGCAGAAAGCCATATCGGCAGCGGCCGGGGTGTAAGGTGTCCAGGTTGTGGGATACGGCCTGGGAGAGCGCTTCTTGTGCGCCCGAGCCCGAGCACAGGAATTCGCCCATATGGCAAATATCGAAAACAGCGGCACTTTTTCTGGTGTGCATGTGTTCCGCAATGATGCCCTGATACTGGATAGGCATATGCCATCCTGCGAAAGGGGCCATCTTGGCGTTATGGCTCGCGTGCCATTCATACAAGGGGGTTTTGAAAAGTGAATCCACGTCTCCTCCAAATTGTTAACTGGCGTTGCGCATGAGACCGTCTGTGCGTTCCTTCTTGACTTTGCGAATATCCTTGAAAGAGTCAACAAGTGAGACCAGTTTGCGATAATGTCTTTTTATGTCTTGGCCGTAGGGTGTGAGTTCAGTATCTTTTTTGTCTACATAACTCTTGCGCAGGTAGCTGTCAGCAAGAATACGTTCGCCTATGTGGATGACGTGTGATACTAGTTCATCAAAATAATTTACGATTTCAAATTTAAGTTCATGCATGATCGCTGTGGTGTGTTGTAAGGCCTCGAGCCGGGAATACCGTTGCTCCTTTTTTCGCCGCTGCTGCACGTCCTCCAGCTTTCTCACGAGACGGGCTTGCTGAATATAGCTATATTTCGACCAGACTTCTTGAAAAAGGTCGTACATTTCTTGAAACGTATCGTAATTTTTGGAATTCAGCAGATAATTGTCCAAGACCATGGCGATATTGGCAAAAAAGTCGTCTGAATAGCTGATGATGCGCCGTTGATGTTTCGAAAGCCAGGCGTAGAGGAATTTAAGACGCTTTTGGTCGCTTTCCGTGTTGATGACCACTTCGTTGCGCTTGTAAACGATGCTGCCCTGATATTCGCCGCGCACGATATCGTTAAGGCGCAAAAACATGTTGTATGTGTCCTTGATGATGTTCACTCCGGAAAAGACGCTCCCCGTGAGCGGGTGAACGACTTCCTGCGATTCCACAGAAAGGGCACGGTCCTGGCGCACATTGTAAGGATTGTATTTATGCTGCTGATATTTGACGCGCATAATGACGACGCGGTTGCGCTGGTCCAGAAAAAAACCGCCTTCTCTCAGACGTTCGATAATGTCCTTTTGATCCTTGTCCACGCGAACAAGGGCCAGCTTTTCCACCATGGGGTAGTTTTTGGCGGAAGGAGAGGAATGAAGCGTGGTGATGGTACGATCGGACTGGCTGCAGACCCGAACGAGAAAATCTTCGCCGATTTTGTGTAAACGGCGGGCAAACAACGCGGCCGAGGTTCTACGCTCCGATACAATGGGGAACCCGTAAAGTTCCATGAGGAATTGGTAGACGAAAACCCGGTTGCGCTCATACATCGTGTTGTCGCCGACTTGAAATTTCCCCATGCGCAATCCGAACCGCTTTATCTCCGCATCCAGGTCCGAAGGAAAAGAGGCGTAAATGCCCGAAAGCGTGAAGTTGCCGTAATTGTCCGTTGATAATACGTGCGCGCGATCCATTTGCAGCAAAAAGGGCAGCGCTTCCACGTAATGGTCGAGGTCCG
This sequence comes from uncultured Desulfovibrionaceae bacterium, assembly GCA_964517355.1. Classification (GTDB taxonomy): domain Bacteria; phylum Desulfobacterota; class Desulfovibrionia; order Desulfovibrionales; family Desulfovibrionaceae; genus CAZFCK01. The sequence goes on from CAZFCK010000008.1 coordinate 39,384, forward strand.
AGATGTCTTTGTCGGCAAAAACGGCGTTGTATTCCTGATGATTCATCCGCGGCAGACGGTTTATGAAAGTCTGGTTGTTGTGGTTGAGCACCGTGCGTTCAAGGGGGCAGGCCATGCCCTCGTAGTCCTCAGGATCTTCCAGGAGATCGTGTAAGATGTCGAATTGGAAGATTTCCTGGAAGAAATTGATCGGTCTGTTGAGCGCCACGAGGCTGAAACCGGGCAATTGGCCGAATTCAAACATATCGGCTTCGAAACTCGGCAGCAGTTCGCGGGATTCCACCAACGGATAGTCTTTTGTTTCATAATAGGGTTTGATCAGGCAGAGTTTGATGTGGATCAAATCAAGGAAATCCTTGAGCGCAGGCAAGGAATTGATTGTGAGGTGGGCGTTCCGCCCCTTCTCCGCGTCGGAGGTAAAAAGAGGCGTGTTGCAGAATGCCTGTTCCCAGGTGAATTTGTGCGTCATTACTGTTCCGTTTCTTATATATGCAAGCGAAAGGGTCCGATTGAAAGCGACACCTTTACCCTTTTTTTAGAAAGTATATAACTATACCACATTCCGCAGTTTTTTACAATGAAAAGCGCCGAAGGGTGAAAGAGGCGAAGGTTGCCGTCATGAAAGCCAATTATGCCAGTGTATTGACAAGACAGAAGAATATTACATACAAATCATGATATGCGCCTCACACGTGGCTTGAAGTAGTGTTGCAATTTGCGAAACATGTTCTTTGACGCCCGGCTCTTGGCAAGTCTCGCGTGGACAGGGCGTTGCGCGTCAGTCAGTATCTGTCGGGCTTCAACAACTTCAGCAGCAGACCCACGGTGCCCCATGGAGAATGTAAATTTTTTGCAGAGGATTTTGGCGATTATTTGCAGCGTGTTTGACGCATATTCTTCAGTCTTGTTCCTTTCCGGGGCAAAAGAGGGCGAGTTCAATATGGCCGCATGTTTCAGCCTTGGCGATCGTGTGGATACCACATGTGTCGTAACGGCGGGAAACGGCATTGTCGGTTCCATCGCGTCCAGCCAACAGCCGCTGCTGATCAATAATTTTGATCGTAAAAGAGGACGCCTGGAATATTACGGTGTGGACGGCGAACCCAATATCAAGGCCTTCATGGGCTGTATGCTCAAGGATAACGCGGGCGTTTTGTGTCTGGACAGCAAGCGGACTTTTTCCTTCAGCGAGAAGGACCAGAAAATCCTCCACCTTTTCGCGGGACTCCTGGGTGATGCGCGTCTGCGTCTTTCCGCGGCCTGTAAGCACCAGAACGAATCGCGTTATTATCACAGCTTGCAACTCATTCAGGGGTTGCGCAAACGTTTGACCCGCTGGGACGCTTTTCTTGAAAATTTTCTTCTGCTTTTGGCTGAGACCACGGATTTTGACTATTGTTTTTTGGCCGCCCGAGACGAAGTGGGGAAAACATATTATCTTGAAGGAACAAGCAGGCCTCTTTTTTCAGGTAAAAACAACGATTTGCGTTTTCCCATCGGTACAGGGCTGGTTGGCTGGGTGTTTAAGAACAACGCCCCTGTTTTTCTTGGAGAGCACGAGAGCGCAGGTTCTGTTTCGCCCTTGTTCGGAAAAAATGTGCATACCCCGATATTCAAAAGCCTCATGTGCCTTCCTTTGCATTTTTCCAGGGGTACCAGAGGCGTGCTTGGATTCGCCAATGAAGAAGGCCTGGAACTCGGCGAGCACATCAAGACCTTTGCCCAAATGGCCGGCGGGCATCTTGAACTGTTTCTGGAAAATCTTTTCCTCAAAAGCAAATTACGCGACGCGAAAAAGGCGAAATCCTCTTAGCACCGTGCCGGAAGAACGTCGCGAATTCGGGAGTGTTCATGTCCGTTCCCCCATGGGGTTCTTTACGTGCGCCCCTTCTCCTGGCCGCTCGCGAGGCCGGCGCCATCATCAGGGACCATTGGCGGAGGCCGCGCAAAATCAGCTTCAAAGGCCCCATTGATCTTGTTACCGAAACAGACGTGGCGGTAGAGGCGTTCTTGCGGCAACGTTTGACGTCACTTGTGCCGGAAGCCGTTTTTATTGGCGAAGAAAGCGGCGGAGATCAAATAGAGCTGCGTGCGTTGGACCGCCCCGCCTGGATTGTGGACCCGTTGGATGGAACCACGAATTTCGCGCACCGCCTGCCGTTTGTGGCCACTTCCATCGGCCTTTACATGGAGGGGCGGGTGCGTTTGGGAGTGGTTTTCAATCCCATAATGGATGAATTGTTTTGGGCGGAACAAGGACACGGCGCTTTTTGCAATGACGAGCGGATGCAGGTGAGCGAGCGAGAGGAGCTTTTGCAGTGTGTGGCCGCCACGGGATTCCCGTACTCCATTCGCAAAAACATCGCGCCGGTCATGGCTTGTCTGGAGGATGTGCTTACGCATTGCAGGGCGGTGCGCCGTTACGGCGCCGCCGCCCTTGATTTGGCCTATGTCGCATGGGGGCGTCTTGATTTTTTTTATGAAGGGTTTCTGCACCCTTGGGATGTCGCCGCCGGCTGGCTGCTGGTGGAGGAAGCGGGCGGGCGCGTGACGCAAATGGCTTCAGGCAAACCCTATGTGCTAGACGCCCCAACCTTGTTGGCCTCCAATGGCCGGGTGCATGACGCCGCTACCGGCTTGTTGGCCGGCAAAGGGCTGGAAGAGGCCGTCATTCTCGAGAAGAAGGGAACATGAGATTGTTGTCGTAGGCGTATAGCAGGGCGGGCGTCAGCAGTTCGCGGAAATGCTCCACAAGAACGGTCACGTCGTTGTGATCGTAAAATGCGCCGCTTTCCACCTCTTCCGGATTCGGCCGTGGAGGCTGTTCCACCCGGCCGGCGCTAAAGATGGTGACGTGCTCCCAAGCGGTCGCGGCACTGGCCTTGAGGCTGTGCAGTAATGTGAGGCTGTCGCGCTCTATGCCTAATTCTTCGCGTAATTCCCGAAGAGCCCCGTCTTCACGTGATTCGCCCGCCTTGACATGTCCTGTGGCGGAAAGATCCCAGTAGCCGGGGTATGACGATTTGTTTTTTCCGCGCCGCTGCAGGTAGATTTTATTTTGGCCGTTATAAAGCAAGACCAGGACGGAGCGATGCATGAGCCCTTGCTTATGCGCCTCCCTGAGCGGCAGAATCGCCAGGGTCCGGTCATCGGCGTCTTGTATTTCAACGAGTTCGGTTGGGGCGTCCGGAGCCTGCCTGGAAGGTACTTTTTTAACCATGTGCAATCCGTGGTGCTGAAAAAAAATGGGGTCTTATTTCACAATGGAGCGCGGGAATAACGCCATACGGTTTACCAGATTGGATGCCGGGGATTTGGAAGCGCTGCTGGGGTTGGAAAACAAGTGTTTTTCAAGTCCGTGGAGCGCCAAACAGTACAACCTGGCGTTCGAGCAAAAATTATTTAATGTTTTCGGGTTGAAGCAGGATGGACAGTTGCTCGCTTACGTGTCTTTTTATCATATCGGCGAGGAAATGGAAATCTTCAACCTGGCAGTGTCCCCGGGTTACAGACGGCATGGCCTGGCCAAGTATATGCTGGGGCTTGTCTTGCAAATTTGCCGCAAGATGGGCATAAAGTATGCGTTTCTCGAAGTGCGGCAAAGCAATGTGGCCGCGCGTGCGCTCTATGCGGGCTTTCATTTTTCCCAGGTGGGCGTGCGTAAGGGCTATTATCCGGATAATGGTGAAGACGCCCTGATTTTGCGTTCGGACCTTCAAGCCGCTCCCCTTGTGAACGGGGTGCTGCAAGCAGAGGAGTAATCATGAAAAAGCTCATGGCAGCCAATTGGAAAATGCACAAGACCGCTGGTGAGGGCCGTACGACGGCGGCGGAGCTGGCGCAGAAGCTCAGCCAACTTCCCGTGGATCGCGAAGTGCTTGTCTTCCCCCCGTTTACGGCCATAGCAGGAGTGGTGGAGGCCTTTGGAGGCAAAACGGATTTCTCAGTGGGCGGACAGAATTTCTATCCCGCGGTCAAGGGCGCTTTCACTGGTGAGATCGCGCCGGAAATGCTCCTCGATTTGGGGTGCTCCTATGTGCTTACGGGACATTCCGAACGGCGCCACGTCTTGGGCGAAAGCAATGAGTTTGTGGGCAAGAAAACCGCATTCGCTCTGGAACACGGCATGAAGGTTGTGCTGTGCATCGGCGAGACCCTGGAACAACGCGAATCCGGGGCTGTGGCTACCGTTCTGCAGGAACAACTACGCACGGGTCTTGAATTCGTGGACAAAGGCGCCTCGGCGGCGGAGCTGGCCATCGCATATGAACCTGTGTGGGCCATCGGAACCGGCAAGGTCGCCGGACCTCCCGAAATATTGGAAGCGCACTCTCAAGTACGTGATTTTTTGAAACAAGTCATGGCGAAGGGAGAGGCCATCCGCATTCTTTACGGCGGATCTGTGAAACCCGAGAACTGCAAAGAAATAATTTCTCTTGACAACGTGGACGGAGTGTTGGTAGGAGGAGCGTCTTTGGAGGCGGAAAGCTTCAGCCGCATCGTGACGGCCTGATCCACGCAGCCAGAAGAGTCAATTTTGAGATTATAAGGAGTGCCCGTTGCAAGCTTTCATTCTCGCGCTGCATATCATTGTTTGCATAGTCCTCGTCGTGATTGTCTTGCTGCAATCCGGCAAGGAAGGAATGGGCGTGATCTTCGGAGGTGGCAGCAGCTCCCTTTTCGGCAGCTCCGGAGCAGGGAGCCTGTTGACGAAAGTCACGGCAGCGGTGGCGACTATTTTCATTGTCACGTCTTTGAGCTATACGTATCTGACCCGCGAGCACGCGGTTGAGGAAACGAGCATCATGGACCAGGCGGTGGAGAGTCAGCTTGAGGAAAAAGCGCCGGCTCAAGAGACGCCGCAACAAGGCATTCAAATCGACGAGGGGCAAACCGGAGATGCCGGTAAGGCCGGAACAGAGGCGAAAAGCGGCTCCGATGCTGCAACGCCCGAGCAAACCTCGGAGAAACAATAATGTGTCCTCATATTTGGGCCGAAGTGGTGGAACTGGTAGACACGCTATCTTGAGGGGGTAGTGGGCCAACGCCCGTGGGGGTTCGAGTCCCCCCTTCGGCACCATCTTTAAATAAGCAGAACGCGCTCTTAGGAGCGCGTTTTGCTTTTTTTATGCTCAAATTTCCTAGAGCATCTCACGCTTGAAAAGCGCTAGATGCTCTTATGCATTTCCCTG
>CAZFCK010000009.1:0-43760 GCA_964517355.1 uncultured Desulfovibrionaceae bacterium
CCAGGGGCCTCCCCTGGTCGTCGTGCGGGCGCGAAAGCCCGCGACTTTATTTTTTGTCCCAAAGTCCTCTACAATAAGTTATAGCGTATTAATAAATTCCGCGAGATTGTTGACGCTGGTCCCGACATACTGCACTTCCTGAATGAGTTCCGTTTGCTCCTCGCAGAGCCGGGTGACGCTGTTGGCCAGCAGGGTGTTTTGCTGCGTAAGCCGGGTTACTTCCTGGGCCACGCGGACCGAGCTTTGCTGGATTTTGGTCACCTGTTCGCAGACAACGGTCTTTTGCTCGGCGAGGACGTTTATGTCTTCAGTCAACTCGGTGATGTCCTCGCACAGTTTGATTTTTCTTTGGGCCATTCTGGTTTTGGCCTGGGCCACCCTGTTTATCGTGCCCGCCAGTTGGGTGTTTTCTTCCGAAAGATGCGTGATATTGTCGGCAAGCGTTGTGATTTGTCCGCGTAGCGTGTTCATTTCCTGCACGAATCTGGACGCGACTTCGGATTCGTGCGTTTCCGCGGCGCGGAGGCTGTCTTCCGTCTCTTTCCAGCGGTTGTGTATGGGCTTTATGGATTGTTTGAAGGCGAGCACCATGCCGATTTCAAATCCAAGAATAAAAGTCAGGTAAAAGGGCGAATAGGTGGAAAAATCCAGGCCCAGATAGGTTTCGCTGGAATTGCCCATGATCACGGTGAAGGCCGATCCGGCGCGCACGTCCAGGGCCTTGCCGGTATAGAGCTTGTGCCCCACAAATCCGGTCTCCTCCTGCTTGCCGTCGCCGCTGGGGGGCGGATCATTGGGGTGGCCCATGCGCCAATATGTCTCGTGGGCGGGACAATGCAGCAGCATGCGCTGTTCGCCATCCTGATCCTGGAAATGGATGCGGTTTTTCCCGGATGTCGTTATTTCGCATGCGGTCTGGTTAGCGGCGGTCACGGGGCTGGGCGTATCGGGGTTCGGCACGGCGCCGAGCACAATGGGTCTGTCGATGTTCCCGTATGCGCACCCGATCAAGATTTCGGTGTTTTTGTGCAGCGGAAAATGAAAACCGTGATCCCCGCCGCAGTATGGTTGCGCCATGCGCAGCCAGGACGAGGCCTTGCCTGGAGCGCGGTCCGCCTTGTCGAAGGGCAGCGTGACCTTGTAGCGGCCTTGATCGTCCACCTCTGCATACTCGCCGCTCCCGGCCGCGTCCACATGGCCGTACATCACGCCGCTTGAGCGTGGCCAGGGCGTTGTTCTTTGGGGGCGAAACTGGGTTTCGGCGGGGATGGCCGTGAAGGTGTTGCGGTAGGTGATGGCCTCCTCGCCATAGTCGCCGCCCAATGCGCGCAACAGGTATTCCCGTTGCGATCCTGTGTGCCGCACCGAAACAATCAGGTAATCCTGGTTGACATCGCCCCTGTAATGGTCTTGCAAGGCGATGGTGAATCCCGAGCGCAGAAAAGGCGCGCCGCTCGCGCCGTGAAAAATCTGTTGGGCGCAGCGGCATTCCTGGGCGCGGACCTCTGCTATTCTTTTGCATTCACTCGGGGTGTCGCAGTGCTCCCCATAGAGTTGGACGGATCCTCTGCCCATATTGTGGACCTCGGCCTGACCTTGCACCTGCAAATCCGGAGTACGGTAATTCCAGTCACGGACAAGCACGCTTTGCGGGACGGGGTGTTGATGGAGGTTGAAGCTTTGGGCAACCTCCTGCCCCCGGGTGTCGTCAAGGCCGGAAGGGGGCGAATAGAGCAGGGTTTTGTTGTCGTTGAGCGGTCCATGGGCCATTGAGGTGTCAGTCAGCACCAGCCTGCCGTCGTGGTTGTGGTCGAAGTAGTAGTAGCAACCGTAATGCTCCAACCAGCGTGAGACAAAGGCGAAGTGGGATTCGTTGTAGTGGCAGACAAAATCGCGGGGCGAATAATCGCCCTGTAGTTTGAACACGAAATCCATGGATTTATCAAGGCCGCCGTCTTCAAGGGCCTGGGTCAAAAAATCAGGCATGGTTTTGTTCAAAAAAATTTGATTGTGCCGGGTAATGGAGAGGCGCCAGAAACGCGGCACAAGGCGGGCTTTGTAGATGATGAAATCATACAGCTTCTGCTGTTGTGAAAAGGAGGCCAGCACGCCGTGAAAAGGGAGCACGCCGCTTTCACTGGAAATGGTGAACGTGGCGGGTTCATGGAGCAATCCAGAAATGTCGAAACCTTGATGCTGCGAGATGAGAATCAGCTCGAATGAGAAAAGGCGGGAGAGACCTTCATCACCCTGGAAATCCAGCACATAAAAAGTGTCTTCCGGCACCGCCGTGGAAATGAAGCGGTATTTGAGCTTGAGTTGAGGCATGGGCTCCGGCTCCTTATGATCTCTACATGTCGTTTTGTTCTACAGCGGCGGTGGTCTTTTGCTCACATACATGGGATATCTCTTCAGACAGTTCCATTTGTTCCGTTGCCGTTTCCAGCAGTTCACCCACGGTTTCCAGTTCCTCTTCATATACTTCTACGGCGTCTTCCGCGACTTCCACCCTGTTCTCGACGAGTTCGGTGTTTTCCTGCACGGCTTCCAACCGATTTTGCGCCATTCTGATGTTCCTGTCCGCAAGCTCCACAGCTTCTTGGGTCATTTCGAGCTTTTCCTGGGCCAATTCCGATCGCTCGTCAGCGAGTTCGGTATTGGTTTCAGCCAGTGAGATCTCCTCTTCAGCCACCTCCAAGCTTTCCAGGGCTTCTTTGGTATGCTCTTCCGCAGCCTCAAAATATTCTTCCGCCAAATGGACTTGGGTATCAACCATTTTGCTTTTTTCAAGCCCCAAACGCACGCCCAGGGCGTGAATCTTACTCTCCAGCGGCGCGAATTCCTTGCGGTAGGCGAGATAGATGCCCGAATTCAACCCCAGCACCGTGTTGGTGCGCAGTCCGAACGTCTGGCGATGCTCCCACCCCAGAGTGACATGGACGGCATTGCCGAAGATGACGGTGTTCTTGGCGCCGGCCTGCACATCGAACACCTTGCTGGTGTTGAGCTTCCACCCGGCGATGGTTTCGCTTTTGGACCAATCCGGGGGCGGGTCGTTGTGAGCGCCCAGGCGGGCGTATGATTCCGCGGTGGGCGTGCTCATAATGATACGGCGAGAAGCGGCGTTGTCCTCGAAATGGATTTTGTTTTGCCCCCCTGTGGTAATCCGGCATTGCGTGTGGCTTTGATTGTCCACGGGGCTGGGATGTTCGGGATTGGGTGCGGCCCCGGCAATGAGGGGGCGATCCGGGTTCCCATCGGCATAGGTCAGCATGACCTCGCAGGATTTGTGCAAGGGAAAATGCATGCCGAAACCTTGCCCGGTGTGGGGCTGCGCCATGCGCACCCAACTGGAGGCATGGCCGTTTTTGCGGCCGGAAAGATCCATGGGCATGGTCACCTTGTAGCGGCCGTGGCCATCCAGTTCGGCATAGTGCCCGCTCTCGGCGGCATCGACGTGGGCGTTCATCGCTCCGGGGATGCGGGGCCAGGGCGTGACGCTCGCGGCGCGGAACTGGACTGTGGAAGGAATGCACTCGAAGGTGTTGCGGTAATAGGGGGATGCGTCTTCATGCCCGCTGTCCAGACCCGAAAACAGGTAGCCTTCCTGATTGCCCTGGTGGTGTACCCGCACTGCGAGATAGCCGGTATTCCACTCGGGTTCATAGTGTTCCTCAAGGTTGAACGTATAGCCGCTGCGCATGAACGGGGTTGTGCATTCGCCCCGGCCTGTGATTTCCCGGCATGCGAGTTCTTGGGCGCGGACCTCGGCCAGCGCGGCGGCCTCTTGCGGCGTTTTGACGTTATCCGCGTAGCAATAGTAAATGCCCAGGCCCGTGGTGCTGACATCTTTTTGCGCGGCGAGGTCGAGATCCGGGGTCCGGTAATTGTAGTCTTTGAGCAAAACGTTGCGCGGTACGAGCCGTTGCGTGCGCTCAAAGTGAAAAAGCGTTATGTCGCTGGTGCGGGGCAACAATCCCGAAGGCGGGGTGTAGCGCAGTGGAGCGCTTTCGGGGAAATTCGTATGGTCTATCCAGCTATCAGTAATGACGATTTTTTCTTTAGCATCGCCTTGCTCAAAGTAATAATACATGCCTTCGCGCTCCATCCAGCGTGAAATAAAGGCCAGGTGCGATTCATTGTACTGGCAGATGAATTCACGCTGCGGATACTCGCGTTGCAAACGTATCTCGAAATCAGCGCCATGGGTTAATTGCAGTTGTTCCAGGGCTTCCTGCACGCATTGCGGAACTGCTTTGCCGAGAAACAGCTGGCTGTGCACATTGACGCTCAAACGCCAGAGGCGCGGGACCAGCACAAGTTTATAAAAAGTATGTTTGTCCGCCTGTTGCAACACTTCGAACCGGCATACCACGCCGTGCAGCGGGTAATCGCCGCTGTCGCCATGGAGGACAAAGGTGGCAGGTTCGTTGAGCAGGTCCCGCCCCTGAATGTGTGGAAGGGCGCCCATCAGTATGATTTCAAAGCGGTAGGTCTGGCTGATGGCCTCATGGCCGTCGAATCGCACCACCGAGAGTTGCCGGCCGTGCAGGGATGGTGCGGAGAAGGAGAAAAGCGGATGGGCCATGGTGTTGGTTTCCACTCTGTTAAAGGCTCTCACTATGTCCGGATATTGCGACCGTAGTGTGGGCGTGAATAATCCAGCCTTTCTCCTTTATACGGATTATTGAACATCTTGCAAAGCGGAATCGTAAAGATCTGCGGCGTCGTTTGCGCCGCCTAACCTGATGTGGCGGGTCACCAAAGAATTTTGCGTGCGAAAAATGCGCCCCCATGCAGCCATGTTTCACTGCATTCCAAAATCCCGTATTCCAAAAGAAGGTGCAGTGCTCTGGGGAGCAATAAATAGCCGGCTTCGAGATTGAGTTCCTTGGAGCCTTGCAAAAAGCCGAATTGCACGGCTTCGGCCAGCTGTCTGTGCAGCTCGTGATTTTCGATCATCATCTGGGGATCGCGCAGTTCGACGCTGGCGCGGCATTGCGCGGCGTCCACGGCATTCCAGCCCCTGCAGGCCAGGGGGCGGGCGGGATGTACGGAGCATGCGCCGTCTTCAAGCAGCACGCAGGGCAATTCATGGCGTATGGCTGCGATTTCCAGACGGGTCATGCCGCGAATGGTCTCAAGCAGCGTGTTGACCTTGCTGGCGATGACTTTCCTGTGTTCAGGAGTAAAATTCTCCAAAAGGTGGAAGCCCAGATACAAGGCCTCGGCAGGAGTTAAGGAAATTTGATTATAGCAACAGTGATGACAGCCTCTTGCGCACACGATAGGAGGAGTGAACGTGATTTCATCGAGCGTGGAGTCAAGGAGTTCATAAGCGTCGCGGACGGTTTCCCAGAGGGCTCGTTGTCCTGGGACGGGACGCAAAGCCTTGATCAAGGCGTGCATGCGTTCAGTTGCAAAACGCGCGGCAAATGCTTCATTGACGTCCCGGCGCTGGGAAGAACTCAAGGGGCCTTGCCGCCGGGAAGAGAAGGCTTTACGTTTTGCTGAACGATTACGGCTTTTAGATGAAGCGCCCATGCTTGCGGAACTCCTGCGTGACAGTTGAAGCATGCAACCGGATGCTTTCATGCATGAGAGTGAATGCAAGAAGATGGTTGCAATTGCATACGTTGCGTCATAACTCTAGAACAATAAAGAGCTTGGCGTTTTCCGTTTCAAGCACCATGGGATATCCGCCTTGCAAAACGAGGCAACTACAGTGAACTGCTATGTAATGAGGCTTTGATTTGTGCGCAAGTTTTTTTTCACGAATGCGCCAACTTCTCTAATATTGTATAACAATATGAAATCATAGCTAAAAATTATTTTACCTGCTTTCATCTCCGAACGGCGTGGTGAAAAAAGGATGCTCTGGCCATATGAAAAACCTTGTCGTGTTGCATGCCAATTGCCAGGGAGAAATGCTTGTTGATTTGCTTATGCAACATGCATTTTTTTCGAAGCAATATGCATGTATTTTGTATACAAATTATATTAAGGAGCATGTTCCACCTGAACAATTGGAAAAATGTTCCGTGTTTATTTATCAGCATTTGCAAGACAACTGGGGGGATATCGCATCAAAAAGGTTGCTGACATACGTAAAGCCGCAGTGTCTTACACTTTCCATACCAAGTTTTTACAACAGAATGTATTGGCCTCTTTTTTCCGGTGGCCCTGAGCACGAGTTCAGAGATAAATTTCTGGATGAGCTCTTGCTGCGTGGCCTTTCCAGAGAGGAGCTGATGCTCGTGGCGCCGCGTCCACGGTTGATGGAGAGGTACGCCCTCGACGACATCCTTGCCGCTTCGCTCAATCATGAAAAAGGCAAACAGGAGCGGACACAGGTGCCCTACCTGGATGCCATGCTTTCCCGCTGGAAGTCCGAATGGCTGTTTCACACGCCAAACCATCCGGCCAAGCCTCTTCTGCTGTTGGTGGCCAACGAAATATTGGGGCGGCTCGGTCTTTCCGCGTTGACAGAAGAGCAGACCGCCCCCCTGGATGCGTATTACACCACATTGCAGCAGCCTATCCATCCTGGTGTCGCCTTGCATTTCGGTCTGGAATTCATTGTTCCGAATCAGACATACAACGTGTATGGTATGAAGATGACATACGGCCAGTACGCCGGGGTGTATATGGATTACCGCGCTTCAGGAATAAAGAATTTTATTGATTATATTGGTCAAACCTATGGAAAGTAGCAAGGCCGGCCACGCCGCCGGGCTGAGGCCCAATCTTGCAGTTCCCCGGCGGATGTTGTTTTGGGGCCTGGCCATGGCTTGTGCGGTAGCGTTCGCCTATGGAGGCACGCTTCATTATCCGTTGATATATGATGATATTGTAAATGTTGCGCACAATAAGAGCATCCGTTCGTTGGTCCCCCCATGGGGGGCGCTTTTTCCCGACAGACAGACCTCGTTTGGGGGCAGACCGGTCACCAATTGGACGTTTGCTCTCTCCTTTGCCGTGAGCGGGATTTCACCCTGGGCGCACCGGGCCTTGAACGTGGTTATCCACCTATTGAACGGACTGATCTTGTTCGGACTCGTGCGGCGGGTCCTGGCCCGGGAATATTTTGGACCGGTTCTCGCACGAAAGGCGTTGCCGGTTGCCGGTTTCACTTCGGCGTTGTGGCTTCTGCACCCCATCAATACCCTGGCCGTGACCTACATCACGCAGCGCGCCGAGTCCCTGATGGCTCTTTTTTTTCTTCTCACGCTGTATTGCGCCCTGCGTAGCTGGGAAGAACGCCATGGCATTGTTTGGGCCTTGGGGGCGGCGAGCGCTTGCATCCTTGGCGCCGGGAGCAAAGAGGTGATATGTGCTGCGCCTTGCATCATATTGCTTTTCGACTGGCTCTACGTCTCGGGCTCACCGTTTCGGGCGCTGCGCCGTTTTCCCGTACTTTACGGCGGGTTGCTCGTGGGGCTGTTGGTGTTGGGCGCGCTTACCGCCACGGGAAGACAGGCGGCAACGGGATCGCTTGTGGAACATCCCGCCCCCTTGGGCTATGCCGTAACCCAGGCGGGAGTCGTGGCGCATTACGTACGGCAGGCGCTATGGCCCACGGCGCTGGTTTTTGACTACGCGTGGCCCATGAGCAGCTTGGAGCAGGTCTGGCCCCAGGTGTTCGCCATATGCGCGGTCCTGGCGTTGACCGTTTGGGGTGTTATGCGCCGCAAGGGCTGGGCTTTTGCGCTCTGTTGCTTTTTCTTGAGCCTGGCGCCCACGTCGAGTTTTTTGCATATTCCCCTCAATGCCTGCGAATATCGCATGTATTTGCCCTTGGCCTTCCTCATTGTGCTGGGAGTGGCCGGCATGTTTCTGGGGGCGGCGCGGCTGCGCCTTTCTTCCGTTGCGCCGGTTTCGATTTGCATATGTGCGTGTATGCTGCTGGGAGGGGCGACCTGGGAACGCAACCAGGTTTTTGCCGATCCCTTGCGGTTGTGGCTGGACACCGCGCGTAAACAGCCCGAAAGCCCCCAGGCCTTGGCCTGGGTCGGAGATGGTCTGATTAAGGCCGGGCGGCCGAAAGAAGCCCTGGATTGGCTACAGCGTTCTCTTGCCCTGCGCCCCGCGCATTATAAGACGTTGGATCTTCTGGGTCTTGCCTTGTATTTTTCCGGCAAACCCGAAGAGGCGGTGCATTTTTACCAGCAGGCTCTACGCCTGGTGCCGGACTATCCCCCGGCGCTTGAACACCTGGCGGCCGCGGCGTTGCAGCTTGAACGCCTTGATCTGGCGAAGGATGCTTTGGACAAGCTTCGTAAGATAGGTGTGGAGACTCCCCTGACGCGCAAAATGAATGATGATTATGCATTGTTGCTTGAAAAGCGCTTGCGCTGACCCGATATGGGGCGGTGAGCTCAATGCTCATTTTCCTTTTCACGGGTAATGCCGTACTGCTTGAGCAGGGCATAGAGCCGTTGTCTGGAGAGTTCTGAGATTTCGCAGGCTTTTTGAATATCCCAATCCGTGGCGCGCATCAGGGTTTCCAGGTAGTCTCGCTCCACCTGGGCAAGAACCGTGTTGCGGTGCTCCCGCAATGGGGGCAGCCGTCTGTGATCATAGTGGTAGAGTTCCGGTAAATCCGGGTCGGGCTTGGATTCCTGCTCCAGAAGATTTCTGGCGAGCTGCACCCGGATTTCAACGGGAAGATGCCGGGGATAAAGGATGCTTTCGCCGCTGGAGGCCGCCAGGGCGTGTTCCATGGCGTTAACGAGCTCACGCACGTTGCCGGGCCATAAATATTGATTCAGCACATCAAAAAACTCAGGCGAATATCCTTTTAGCGGCAGGTTTTTTTCATCGGCGAAACGTTCCAGGCAGTGGCAGGCGATGAGTTTGATGTCGCCCTTGCGTTCCCGGAGCGGCGGCAGTTCAATGGTCATGGTGCGCAATCGGAACAAGAGATCCTGACGGAAATTCCAGGTTTGCACCAAGGCTTCAAGGTTGCGGTTTGTTGCGGCGACCAGCCTGAAGTCGCTGAATATTTCCTTCAACCCGCCGACGGGGCGAAAGCGCCGGTTTTGCAGCACCCGTAAAAAGGCCTTTTGGATGGCCATGGGGAGTTCGCCCACCTCGTCCAGAAAAAGGGTTCCCCCGGCTGCTTGCAGTAAAAGACCTTGAGAGGAGCGGTCCGCCCCAGTAAAGGCGCCTTTCTCGTGACCGAAAAGCATGCTTTCCACAAGGTTTTCAGGGAGTGCGCCGCAATCGACCACCACGAACGGCCTCTTGGCTCTGGAACTGTTGGCGTGAATGGCGCGGGCGAAAAGTTCCTTGCCCGTGCCGGTTTCGCCGGTGACCAACACGTTGCAATCGCTTCCCGCAGCTTGGGCGACAATTTGGAGACAGTGGTTAATGGCACGGCTTTCGCCGATAATATCCTGGCGTTCCAATATCCTGGGGTGCAGATTGCCCTGCTTTTTATTCCAGTATTCGATGGCCCGCTGCACAGGCAGCTGAATTTTGTTCAAGGTCGGGGGCTTGGTGATATAGCTCCACGCGCCGCTGCGAATGGCCAGCTCGGCGCCGTCCGGGTCGCTGGATCCTGAGAGGATGACCACTTCCGGATTGCATTCGCTTTCTCTGATAAGAGGAAGAGCGTCCAGGCCATTGCCGTCCGGCAGACGGATATCCAAAATGACGACATGATAGGTGTGGTCTTCCAGCATGGAAAAGGCCTGCTCAAGAGTTTGAGCGCTATGCGCCTCATGCCCCATGTTGTTGATGACAAGGGAAAGAGCCTTGCATAATTGCGCATCATCATCGATAATCAATAATTTCGCCATCATACCGCCTTCAGTCGGTAGCAGTTTCAAGACTGATCTGTTGTAGGCAGTCGCGCAGTTCCGGTAGGTGGAACGGTTTGCTGAGGACGGCCAAAGCGCCGCACGCCACGGCGCGCTCATGCATGGTTGCGGCGCAATAGGTGGTGCAGAGGACGACGGGCAGCTCCGGCCTGCTCAAGTGAAGCTCTTTCGTCAGTTTTGTCACACCGAGTTCCGCCAGATTATATTCCGTGATGACAAGATCCAGCTCATCGGGATTTTGGCGGAAAAGCGCCAGGGCTTCATAGGCGCTTCGGGAAAGAACGACCTTGTGCCCCATTTCTTCAAGTGCGTGTTTGCTGCCCGGCCCGGTGAGGGCGTCGTCGTCCACAAGGAGAATACGCAGCTTTTTCCCCGCGGGTTGTGCCGCATGATTGCCCGAGGGGCCGGCAAAGCGGTGCGTGCTCGGGCATTCCGGGAGCATTACGGAGAAAACGCTGCCTTTGCCCCATTCGCTTTGGACGTTGACGATTCCGCCAAGTCCCATGACGATATTATGCACCACTGCCAGTCCCAATCCCGTGCCTTTGCCTTCCTTTTTTGTGGTGAAAAACGGATCGAATATCTTATCCAAATGCTCTTTGGGAATGCCCTGACCCGTGTCGCGAACATCCATGCGCAGGTAGCGGCCGGGTTTGAGGGCCTGGTATTCGCAACAGTTGTTTTCAATCTCTTCATGTGAAAGCGCGATTTCCAACAAGCCCCCGGAAACGGCCATGGCGTGCGCGGCGTTTGTGCAGAGATTCATTATCAATTGATGGATCTGGGTGGTGTCCGCCAGGAGC
This sequence comes from uncultured Desulfovibrionaceae bacterium, assembly GCA_964517355.1. Taxonomy (GTDB): domain Bacteria; phylum Desulfobacterota; class Desulfovibrionia; order Desulfovibrionales; family Desulfovibrionaceae; genus CAZFCK01. The sequence goes on from CAZFCK010000009.1 coordinate 10,628, forward strand.
ATGTCCGATCCCGCATGATTGACGAAGTTGATACGGATGTCGGGCGGCAGGGAAGGACGCAGGAGTTTGAGACATTCTCTGACAATGCTCGACAACGGGAAAGGAAACGGCTTGTCGTGCTCCCGCTGGCGGCTCAGGCTGAGGATCTGGTCCACCAGTCCGCGGGCGCGGTTGGCGGCATCCAGAATTTCCTCCAGAGAATCGTAGAGCAGGGTGTTTTGATCCAGGCCTTGCATGCCCAACTCGGCATGGAGAATGATCGGGCCGAGAATATTATTGAAATCATGGGCCAGACCGCCGGCCAAGGTGCCGATGGCCTCCATTTTTTGGGCTTGGCGCAGCTGCCGTTCCAACGCCGCCTCGTGGGTGACGTCGCGCCATACGCTTACATAGCCCAACTCCTTACTGTGTTTGTAGCGAATGCGCGAAATGGTTTGCTCACACGTGAAGGAAATGCCGTCTTTGCGGGTGTTCACGGTGCGGCCAACCCAACTGTCCGCGTATTCGAGCGTGTTGCTCACGTGTTGCCGCAACTCATCGCGCGTTTTGCCCGTATAAAGGAAGTGCATGTTCTTTCCGAGCACTTCGTTTTGCGCATACCCCGTCATGGCTTCGAACGACTGGTTCACGTATTGGATGTTGTAGTTGGTATCCAAGATGAGAATGGCTTCTATGGCCTGCTCGATGGCGATAGCCAGCCGGTAGCGTTGTTCCTCCAATCTTTTGGGTTCGGTGATGTCGCGGATACATATGACCGCCATTTCAGCCTGGCTGCTGTCATCATGCACAGGGGTAATGTCGGCGGTGAATACGGCGCCACTCGATGTTTCGTCCTCAATGCGCAGGTGGGTGCCGTTGTGCAGCACCTCAGTGAACAGTTCGCGTCTGCGCTCGGCAACCTCTTTGGGGAACAAGGAAAACAGATCGCGTCCTTGCAGCCATGTGGACGTGGCGCCCAGCCGTCTGGCCATGGCTTCGTTGATTTTTGCGATAAGGCCCTGATTATCCACAACCACACAAGGTTCGGAGGTGGTCATGAGAAGTGCGTGGTGTAATGCGTCCATCACCCTCCTCCCTGAGGCATCGGATTGGGCAGACTGCACGCCGTTTGTGAGCGGGGCACTGTGATACGGCGTATCAGAAGCGGTAGTTGTCTTTTGGGCGGCGTCCAGTGTCTTGTAATGCAAGACTTTTAATAATAACAATATAATAAGTTGCCATTACAGTCTTGCGGACGCCTATTGCCCCCCCTTTTGCATGCCATTTTGCCACACTTATGTCTTACGCTGCAAGAATAATCTTGTTTTTCAAGACACTCTTTGTCTTGCCGTGCAAGGCTTTTTTACGATGCCATAGTACGCCGTTATTGAATATCCGCAACGAAAAATCATAGTTGTATTACTTTTTTGAACCCCAGGGCATTATGGCATGCTTCTTGTTCTTTGTCTTAGTGAAAGGCAGGGCTTTGTCACAGGGTTTATGTAAGCAAGGGGACAAAGGCATGGCAACACGAATTGGCGTTTACGTCTGTCATTGCGGCACGAATATCCACCCAAAAGTCAACACCCATGAGGTGGCTGCTCATGCCAAGGGGCTGCACAACGTGGTGGTGGCCAGGGACTACAAATTCATGTGCTCCGAACCGGGGCAGGAAATGATTATCCGCGACATCAAGAGCTGGGGCCTCAACCGGGTGGTGGTGGCTTCCTGCTCGCCGCGCATTCACGAGAAAACGTTTCAAAACGCGTGTCTTCGCGCCGGACTCAATCCTTTTCTCTTTCAGATGACTTGTATCCGTGAGCACTGCTCCTGGATAACGGAAGATTCTCGTTTAGCCACGGCAAAGGCGAAAAATCTGGTCACGGCGGCCGTAAACCGCGTGAATTACCATGAAGAGCTGTTTTCGCGCATGCAGCACGTGCACCCCGATGTCCTTGTCGTTGGCGCCGGCATTGCCGGCATCCAGGCTGCGTTGGATATTTCCCGGGCGGGGCACAAGGTGCATCTGGTGGAGCGCGCCCCTTCCATTGGGGGGCATATGGCGCAGTTCGACAAGACATTTCCCACGCTGGACTGCGCGGCCTGCATCTCGACCCCCAAGATGGTCGCCGTCTCCCAGGAGCCGAACATCAATCTGATGACGTACAGCGAAGTGAAGGCCGTGGAAGGTTTTGTGGGGAATTATCAGGCAACGGTACTCATGAAGCCCCGTTATGTGAACATGGAGAAGTGTACCGGCTGCGGTTTGTGTATGGAGAAGTGCCCCACCAAGGTGGTGAGCGAATTTGAAGAGGGGCTGGCCAACCGCAGGGCCATTTATCGCTATTCGCCGCAGGCCGTACCGAACAAACCCGTGATCGACGCGGATCATTGCCGCGTGCTCAACGGCAAGAAGTGCGGTGTCTGTGAAAAAATGTGCCCTTCGAAGGCCATAGATTTTTCGCAACAAGAGGTCGAAGTGACCTTGGACGTGGGCACCATCATCCTGGCGACAGGATTCGAAACTTTCGATCCCACCCCCCTGAAGCAATACGGATACGGCCGGTTCGACGATGTGTATACCGGCCTGCAATTCGAACGCTTGAACAACGCGGTGGGGCCGACCGGAGGCAAGATTCAGAAAAAGGACGGTACGCCACCTGAGAGCGTGGCCATAATCCATTGCGTGGGCAGCCGCGACAAGAACTACCATGAATATTGTTCGCGGGTGTGCTGCATGTACGCCCTGAAATATGATCATTTGCTCAAGGACAAACTCGGACACCATGTGAAGGTGTATAATTTTTACATAGATTTGCGCTGTTTCGGCAAAGGCTATGAGGAATTTTTGCGCCGGGTGCAAGAGGAGGACGTGCAATTCATTCGCGGCCGGCCGGCGGAGATCGTGCAGGAAAACGGCAAGCTCGTCGTGGTGGGGGAAGATACGCTTCTGGGGCGCGTGTTGCGCGTACCGGTGGACATGGTGATTTTGTGTACGGCCATGAAGCCCCAACACGATGTGGCCGAAGTCGCCCGTATTTTTGGAATAAGCCAGGGGCAGGACCAGTTCTTTCTGGAAGAGCACCCAAAACTCGGTCCCATGTCGACGCCCATGGACGGCGTGTTCCTCGCCGGAACCTGTCAGGGGCCGAAGGATATTCCGGACGCTGTTTCCCATGCGTCTGGCGCGGCGGCGCAAGCATTGGCGCTCGCAACCAGGGGAGAGGTTTCCATATCCCCCACGACATCCTGGATAGACCCCGATATCTGCGTGGGATGCAAGACCTGTATCGGCCTGTGTGCCTATTCAGCCATTGAGTTCGACCCGAGGAGAAAGGTTTCCGTGGTCAATGAGGCCATGTGCAAGGGATGCGGCAGCTGCGCGGGGCATTGCCCCAGCGGTGCGGCCCAGGTCAAGCATTTCACGGAAAAGGAAATTTTTACGGAACTCTACGGATTGCTTTCTCCGGAGCCTGGACCTGAACCCGCGCGGGAAGCCCCAGTGGATAAGAAAGTGGATATCACGTCAGCGCCCCCTTCGGGCGACGAACAACGCGGCGACCACGCTGTGGTCTGAGGGAAGGAGAGCGATATGTCCGATTTTGAACCGACCATCGTGGCCTTTGTTTGCAATTGGTGCACCTACACAGCGGCTGATCTCGCCGGCACGGCGCGCATGGTGCAATCGCCGAATCTGCGCCTCATCCGCATGATGTGCACCGGCATGGTGGACCCCAAGTACGTAATCAAGGCGTTGCTCAGCGGCGCGGACGGTGTGCTTATCAGCGGATGTCACCCCGGTGATTGCCACTACATCAACGGCAACTACAAGGCGCGGCGCAGAGTGAAACTGTTGGAGGAGATACTGACCACTTTCGGCATCGACAAGCGCCGGGTGAAGCTGACGTGGATAGGCGCCAGCGAAGGCAACGAGTTTGCGGAAACAGTGAACGAGGTAGTGGAGGAGATCAAAGCCCTCGGCCCCAGTGAAATGGCCGCTGTGGTCGACATGTAAGCAGGCCCGCGCACGGGCCAGGAGGAAGACATCATGGCTACAACCTCGCGTCTCGAAGTGCACAACGCAGACACCTTGGCCGCGATTCGGGGCTTTCTGAAAAAGGTTTTAGAAGATTCAGAAATTTCAGCACTTTTTGTGCCTTTGCATATGGGCGGCAGTGTTATGCCTTCATTGGTCACCGATCCGGCGCAATTGGACAGAGCGGACCCTTTGGCGCCGAGTTTTCCGCTTAATGCGGCCCGCCATGTGGCCAGACTGACACGCGGCGAGCATGAGGGCTCTTTCGCCGCCGTGATGCGTCCGTGTGAAATCAGGGCGTTCGTGGAACTGGTCAAGCTCAATCAGGGAACAGCGGACGATCTGGTCATTATCGGCGTTGATTGCCACGGCGCCCATAACAACCGGGATTATCACCAGCTCATGCAAGATGGAGCAAATTCCGTGGATATGACTCGCGAACTCATGGAGCATATCCGCAACGGACGTGACGGTGTGACGAACGGAGGCACGCCGATGGCCAAAGCCTGCCAGGCCTGCGAACATCCCACTCCTCGTGGCGCGGATCTGACCATTGGGCTTTTTGGGGTGGACTGGGAAAAGGAAGTGCCCATCTATGCCCAAAGTCCTTCGGGCGAGGGTGTGCTGAACCGTCTCGGCTTTTCCGATTCCGACATAACGCCCATAACTGAAAAAAGGCGGCAGGCCGTTGATGCCCTTGTGAAACGCCGCGGCCAGGCGCGAGACGCCATGTTTGAGCAAACCAGGCAAAAAGTGGCGACTCCGGCCCTCTTGTCCGAGTATCTTCAAGATTGCGTCAATTGCTACAATTGCCGCGTGGCCTGCCCGGTCTGCTATTGCAAAGAGTGCGTGTTCAACACCGACGTGTTTGAGCATGAACCCTGGCAATATTTGGGCTGGGCCAAACGCAAGGGCGCTTTGCGCATGCCTGTCGACAGATTGTTTTTTCATCTCACGAGGTTGGCACATTCAAGCATCGCCTGTGTGGGCTGCGGGCAATGCAGCAACGCCTGTCCTAACGATATTCCCGTCATGGAACTTTTCCGGTTGGTGGGCGCCAAAACGCAACAGGCCTTTGGCTATGAAGCCGGGAGAAGTCTGGATGAATCGCCGCCGCTTTCCGTGTTTCAACGTGAGGAATTTGCAGAAGTAACGGGTGGAGCGGATTAGTAAACAACCGGAGGGAGCACGCCATGAGAACGAGCTATGACGCCCTGGTCATCGGAGCCGGCATCGGCGGTATCCGCGCGGCCTTGGATTTGGCCGAAACAGGGCAAAAGGTTGCGCTCGTAGAGAGCCGCCCCAATCTGGGGGGCCTGCTGACGCAGCTTGACCGCCAGTTCCCCACGGACAACTGCGGGATGTGCAAAATGCTGCCTCTCACCGAGAGGGAGTCTTCTTCTCAATTCTGTTTGCGCAAGGGACTCTTTCACAGCAACATCGATATATTGCTGCACACCGAGCTTGAAGAGCTCGAGGGCGATCCCGGCGCCTTCCACGCTGTGCTCCGCAGAAGGTCGGGCTTTGTCGATCCGAGCAAATGCGTCGGGTGCGGTATCTGCGCATCGGTTTGCCCTGTGCGCGTGCCGGATGAATTCAACGCGGACACGGGTGAACGCGCGGCAGTGCACCTGCCTGTACCCCATGCCATCCCAAATCATTATGTGGTGGATCTTGATCATTGCCTGCGATGTTGGCAGTGCCATGAGGCCTGTCCCACGGGCGCCATTGATTTTTACTTTAAGGAACGTGAATCGTTTGAGATTTTTGTGATGGCGGATAACGATGCCGTGACTACGGCCCTGCCGCAATGGTTCGGGAAAAACGCCTTTCCGGTGCGGGGACCGTTTCAGGGCGCCGAGGCCTTGGATACCTTGGCCGCTATGACGGACAAAGGTGAAGTGCGTCTGGTCATTATTGATTTAGGGTTGGCGGATCCAACCCCGGAACGCGCCTTTGTTCGCTGTAGAGAATTGTCACCGCGCTTGCCCGTGATTGTGACGGGAACAGAGGAACAGTCCGCGTTGGCCAGGAAATTTCTGGAGCAGGGCGCGGTGGGGTTCATGCGTAAGCCGTTGAATGAACGGGAGCACAAGCCCTGGCTGGACAAGCTGTATATGCGCATCGTTTCGGATGAGATCTTGGAATTGGATACCGCCGCGGTCATTCTGGCGGCAGGCTTCAGTTGCTACGACCCGAGCGAAGTCGCGGACGTGTTGGGATACGGAAAGATCAAGGATGTCGTGACCTCCCTGGAGTTCGAGCGCTATTGTAGCGGCACCGGTCCGAGCAAAGGGCGTTTGTCCCGCTTGAGCGACGGCAAGCCGTTGCGCCGCATTGCCTGGCTGCAATGTGTGGGCTCCCGGGATATCAAGAAAAAAGCCGATTTTTGTTCTTCCATTTGTTGCATGATTTCCATCAAGGAAGCTTTGATGGCTTTGGAAAAAACCCGGGAACAACAGGGCGCACCGGCTGATGCAACCATTTTCAGCATGGACCTGCGGCTTTTTGCAAAATCTTACCAAGGCTATGCGGACGATGCCGCAAAAAGGGGAGTCCGTTTCGTACGCAGCCGCATTCATTCCGTGATCCCAAGCGCCGATCCGGAGCAGGGGAGCCTGAGCGTGGAGTATCTCGACGATTTTGGCGAACTGCATACCGAGCATTTTGACATGCTTGTGCTTGGCATTGGCGGCAGACCCCCAAAAACAATGGATAAACTGGTACGCGCCACAGGCATTGACACCAATCCCTGGGGTTTTTGCAAGACCATGCCTTTTGAGCCCGCGCGCACTTCCAGGCTGGGGGTTTTCGCCGGGGGATCCTTTTCGGGACCCAAGGACATAGCGGAAAGTCTGATGCAGGCGGACGCCGCGGCTCTCGGAGCCTCGCGGCTGATCAACATTTACGCTCCCATTAGGGAGAAGAAGCCCGACCCCGAGCCTGAATACCGGGATGTGAACCGTGAATCTCCCAAGGTGATGGTGGCTATTTGCTCCAGCTGTCCCAAACTGGCACAGGAACTGGACGTGGCGGCTATTCAAAACGTGCTGCGTCGTGATGCTCAGGTCAAACAGGTGGTTGCCGTGCAGCGTGCCTGCACCCAACAAGGATGGGAACAGATCGTGGATGCCGCGAAGGCCGAGGAGCCCAACAGGGTGCTCATCGCGGCGTGCATGCCCTATGCCTACGTACCACGGTTGCATGAGCTTGGGGCGGCCTTGAACTTGAGCCCCGCGTTGATGGACGTGGTGGACATCGCGACACCGCTGTTCCACCCAAAGGAAGAGCAGGCCGGGGATTTGACGCCGTCCGTCGCGCACGAAGAAGTTCTGGCGCGGCTGCGCATGGCCACGGTCAAGCTGTTGGGTGCCGACCCCTCGGCGTTGCCCCCTCCGCAATCAGTCACCCCGGCCGCATTGGTGGTAGGCGGCGGAGTGGCCGGCATGAGCGCCGCTTTGGGCATTGCCGACCACGGCTATAGTGTCACCCTGGTGGAGCGGGAAGAGGAATTGGGCGGCAAGGCGTTGCAGATTCGGAAGACGCTCGACGGCGACGATCCGGTGCGTTTTATGGAAGGATTGGTGGATCAGGTGCTGAAACACCCCAACATCACGGCCCATACCAATGCGCGTGTCGTCTTGAATATGGGGCGGGCGGGGCGTTTTCTTTCCGTGGTGAGCACCGATGAAGGCAGCCACGCCGTTGAACACGGCGCCGTGATTCTGGCCACTGGAGCCAGGGAATCGAAAATCTATGACTGGGGATTCCGGGTCCATAAGACGGTGCTGACGCACCAGGAGTTGGAACAGCGCATGGCGGACGGCGTGTTGGATGCCGCAGGACTGGGGTGCGTGGCCATGATCCAGTGTTGGCGTTCACGGGAAGAGGGGCGCAACTACTGCAGCCGCGTTTGCTGTAGCCAAGCCTTGAAAAACGCTTTGGAACTCAAGCGGCGCAAGCCTTCAATGCAGGTGGTGATTTTTTACCGCGACCTCATGAGCTACGGCTTCAGCGAGTCATGGTACACGGAGGCCCGCCGTCAGGGCGTGCATTTCGTCCGTTATCCCGCGGATCACCCCCCGAAAGTGCGTTTTGAAGAGGGCAAGGTCATAGTCAGCGGACATGATCCGATCTTACGGCGCCCGTTGGAAGTGCATGCCGATCTGCTTTCCCTGGCAAGCGGCATTGAACCAGACGACCAGGAAGAGCTTACGGAATTGTTCGGCGTTGAGATCGATGAAAACGGATTCTTCAAGGAAGCCGAAATAAAGTGGCGTCCTGTGGATTTCATGAAACAGGGCGTGTTTACCTGCGGTATGGCCCGGGGCCCGGCGAATCTGGAGGAAAGCATCGTTTCCGCCAAGGCGGCGGCGCAACGCGCCATCAGGGTGCTTTGCGAACGCCGTTTGGCCTGCGGCAGCGTGGTGGCCGAAGTGCGCCACTCCCTGTGTTCGCTGTGCGGGAAGTGCATCGATGTCTGTCCATACGGCGCCAGGAGTCTTTCACCTGATCTCGGGCGCATCATAGTGGACGCGGTCGTGTGTCAGGGGTGCGGATCGTGCGCCGCGGTGTGTCCGAACAGCGCCAGCGTGTTGCGCGGCTTCAAGGACAGCCAGGTGTTGACCGTCATCGACGCGGCTCTACAAGCCCCGAGAGCGGAAACGGTTTTGAATCAAACCAGGGGGGAAGAGCATGAAGAAGCAGCCTCTTGATCAGGAAAGCCTAAGGCTGTTGCACGACGGTCTCAACGACGTGAGAAAGATGGTCGCAGCCTGTATGCAATGCGGCACCTGCACGGCCTCTTGCCCCAACGCGCATGCCATGGACCTCACACCTCGGCAGATGTGGCGCCTGGTGCACCTGGGTCTGTTGGAGGATGTCTACGCCTCAACAACGTTTATGCTCTGCTCCGCATGTTACACCTGCCAGTTGCGTTGCCCCCGGGGGCTTACGCTCACCGCTGCCATGGCCGGGCTTAAACGTCTGGCGGCGTTGCGTGAGGAACTGGAAGGGGGGGCGCAGACCGCTTTTTACAGACTCTTTATGGCAAACGTGCGCGCCCATGGACGTGTTCACGAGAGTACGCTCATGATGCGCTATTTTCTGGCCAAACGCGATCCCACGCTGCCTTTTGCCTACACGCCTCTGGGCCTGCGCATGTTCATGAAGGGCAAACTGCATGTCGGCGGCGCGTCACGGCCGGGAGGGTTGGAAGCGATGTTCGCCAAGGTGGAAGAAATGGAGGGCAGGCCATGAATTACGCATATTTTCCAGGATGCTCTTTGGGGTCTTCGGCCAAAGAGTACGACGCCTCCATGCGGCAGGTGCTGGCCCGTCTGGATTGCGGCGTGACGGAAATACCGGACTGGACGTGTTGCGGCGCCAGCGCGGCGGAGGCGGTGAGCGAGCTGTTGTCCCTGGCGTTGCCGGCGCGCACTCTTGCCCTGGCGCATAGGGAGTTGCCGGGCAGGGAGGTTTTGGTTCCTTGCAGCGCCTGCTACCTCAATCTGTTGCGGGTGGTGCGCAGTTGCGAAGCCGATCCGCTTCTCTTGGACCGCATTAATGAAGTCCTTGCCGTGGAAGAAGTGACCATGCCGCAAGGACTGCAGGTACGCCATCTCATCGAAGTGCTGCAAGCGGTTGGCGTGGAGCGCATCGCCCAGGAAGTGCGGCGGCCGCTGGAAGGGGTACGCATCGCCCCTTATTACGGATGTCAAATTCTTCGGCCGTACAAGGCGTTTGACGATCCGGAGCATCCGGCTTCCATGAAGCCTTTGCTGGAGGCTTTGGGCGCCACGGTCGTGGATTGGACTCATGCCGGTAAATGTTGCGGCGCATCGCTCATGGCCACGAAAAAGCATGTGGCCCTGCCCGCTGTGCATGACATTCTTATGGCGGCGGCGGATGCCGACGCCATCGTAACGGTGTGTCCTCTTTGTCAGATGAATTTGGAAGCGTATCAGGGGGCTGCATTGCGAGGAGAACATGTCGCAGAAGTCAATGTCTTGTACCTGACGCAGCTCATGGGCCTGGCTTTCGGCTTTGGACCCAAGGAACTGCGCTTGGGAGGCAACATGGCAACGGCGGCCACCTTTGTGGATGCGATAATCACTGGCGCAGAAGCGCATGAGCAGGCCGCGCCATAACAAGAGGAGGTGGACCATGTTCAAGGAAATCGTGCTGGCCATCACGCCTTCGGAAATTTGTCACCATGCGGCGGCCAAGGCTTTTGAATTTGCCGAGCGCTTTGATGCAAATCTTACCCTTGTGCATGTGACAGGCATGGAACACGGCTGGGGGCAGATGGAATGGCTGGAGTCCAGCGGCGAAACCGACCGCATCAAGGAGAATATTTGCGAGTATTACAAGGAGGGGCTGGAAAAGATAGCCAATACCCAGGTCCTCGTACCCGCGGGTATTCCTCATAACGAGATCATCCGCATCGCGCGCAGGGTGAATGCCGATCTGATCGTCATGGGACCGCATACCAAGGAGTTCATGGAACGCCGTTCCAAGATGTGGGGCATGGCGGGCTCGACTCTTGAACGGGTCAGCCAGCGCGCCACGTGTCCCGTGATGATCGTTACCCGTGAAGCCAAGCGTGAACAACGCTTCGATACAATCCTTGCGGCAACGGATTTTTCCAAGCAATCGGAATGCGCCGTGCTTTATGGAGGACAGCTTACGCGGCATTACAAGGCTGATTTCATCGTCTTCAACGTGTTGCCCCCGGACGGCTACAGCCAGTCCGAGTTGGAACGCATGAGCGAGCAGACCAAGCAGCGGATGCAGACCGATTTCGACCCGCTGCTGCGCGGAATCAAGTCCGTAAGCTATGAGGCTTGGGAAGGCAATCCGGCTATGGAAATACTGAAGCTCGCCAGGCAGCGCAATGTGGATTTGATTCTCATGGCGCACCATTCCAAGGAAAAGGACCCCGACAAGGCCTTTCTCGGCTCGGTCGTTGCGCAGGTTTCGCTGAACTCGGTGTGCCCTACCATGAGCATCAACCGCCACTTCGATTTGCGCTGCGGCATGATGTATGATCAGAGCGGCAATGTGGTGAGCAAGGAGCCCGCCACCACGGCATAGACGCATCGTCATGCCCGCTAGGCTTTAAACCATGCAGCTCGCCGGAAGGAATTTTTCCTTCCGGCGGCAACAAGGAGAGCGGCTTATGGATGCCACATCCAATGAAATCTCCGCCCAGCCCTCCCCGGTCGTCATTGGGGGAGAACGCACCTCGATATTCATGGACAAGGTGCGGGAGTTGTTGCCTGAAGGCGGCAACCTGAACCTTTGTCTGACCTGCGGCCTATGCAGTGCGGGGTGTCCGGCCACTGGGCAGGACGACATGGACCCCAGGAAATTTTTGCGCCTGGCGGCCTTGGGCATGGATGAGGAAGTGACGACCACCCCCTGGGTCTGGTCGTGCACCATGTGTCAACGGTGTATCTACGCCTGCCCCATGAACATCAATATCCCGCAGCTGGTTTACTATGCACGGCAGCAATGGCCACGCGAGGAGCGGCCGAAAGGTATCCGGGGCTCTTGCGACGTGGCTTTGAGCACGCCGACCAACAGCGCCATGGGGGTGCGGCCTGACGATTTCATCTTCGTGGTGGAAGATATACTTGAGGAAGCCAAGGAAAGCCAGGAAGCCTGCAAGGATCTTGTCGTGCCGATGAATATGGAGGGAGCGGAGTATTTTTTGAACCAAAATTCCCGCGAACCGGCCACTGAACCAGATGAGATGGTGCCGTTGTGGAAAATCATGCATATCGCGGGGGCAAGCTGGACATATAGCGACAAGGGCTGGGCCGCTGAAAATTATTGCATGTTTTTGGCGGATGACGAGGCCTGGGAGGAGGTTGTACGCAACAAAGTCAAGGAGGTCGAAAAACTGGGCTGCCGATATTGGCTCAACACCGAGTGAGGGCACGAAATGTTCGCAGTCCGGTACGGACTGCAAAAATTCAACATCAAGCCCAAGTTCGAGATCGAGTCCATTATCCGTTTATACGCGCGGTGGATTCGGGAGGGCAAATTGCCCGTGAATGCCGAATGGAACAAGGATTTGCGTATCAAGTTCACCGTGCAGGATCCTTGCCAGCTGGTGCGGAAATCGTTCGGCGATCCTGTTGCCGAAGATTTGCGCTACGTGGTGAAACAGGTCGTGGGTGAGGAGAATTTTATCGAAATGCACCCCAACCGGTCCAACAATTATTGTTGCGGTGGCGGAGGCGGCTTTCTCCAATCCGGGCTGCACGAAGCCAGACGCCTGTACGGCAAGCGGAAATACGATCAGATCATCGCCACAGGAGCGGATTACTGCATCGCCCCTTGCCATAATTGTCACTCCCAAATCCATGATCTTTCGGAATTCTATGGAGCCCATTTTCCGGTGACGCATTTGTGGACGTTGATATGTCTCTCCATGGGCGTATTGGGTGAAAATGAACGCACCTACCTGGGGGAGGATTTGCAGGAAGTCGGATTGTAAGCATACGGCTTGCGAAAATTGAGCGTGGGTAGTCAGGGGGAAACCGTTTCAGCGGTATCCCCCTTTAAATATTCACCTTGTCGCATGAGAGGCGTTACTTGATACTGACAAATAAAATGTCCGGGCTGGATATAAAAAATAATTTTATTCGGCGTAAACCTATGCTATTGTACAGTTGCCTGGAATTAGAGGCCTGTTTCTGAATCTTCTCCTGTTGTATGGGAGATATTCTGTCCTCGTGGTGAAAGATGACCGGTCGGGACCTGGTGGACAAGAAATATGCCGTTGCCTGAGACTTGCAGTTTTTTACGTTGAGAGGTGAACGTCATGCCGAAATTGGGGGGATCATTTTACTCAGAGACCAGTGGAGGAATCGGTATCGGCAGCACTGCCCAGGACGTGACGCAACGTCTGCAGTGGTTCGCCATATACTTGGATGACGGCAATGTGTTGTTACGCGCCATGGATGGTGAAGGACTTCCGAGCGATGTGACCAAAATTGTTTCCACAAGAGATTTTTTCTCCCAATATTCACCGGATAAAAAGCACTATACTCACGTCATGATGCCTTTGCTCAGCAGCCTGAGAGAAAAGCTGCTCCCGGCGCATGAAGACGCCCTGAAAACCCTGGATAAAGGTGAACGCAAGGTGTTCAAGGCGTTGCAACTCAATGCGGAGCTGATTCCAGGTCTGTCACCCGAGAAGCGCAAGGCTTTGTTATTTTCTCTTCTTGAGCAGTTGCCCGACTATTCTTCCATTGCAACCGAACACTTGCGTCAGATTAACAATGAGAGCATATCGTCCCGTAAAAACGGCCGTTACGAAGAATCCTTGACCCTGTATAACGCCATGCTGCGCGCCAATCCGGGAGACAATCATATTTTTTTCAATATCGCCAGGGTGTATTTTGAAAAAGGCGACTATCTTTCCTGCCGAAAATATCTTCTGCTGGCCCTGGATAACGAGTCTGACTTCAAAGAGGCCCGCAAGTTCCTGGATTACCTGGATAAACATCAACTTGTCCACGGACCTGACGTACGGCAGTTTTTGCGTTACCAATTCAACGAGCCGCAACCCTGCGTTCTGAAACTGCGGGATAAGCATCTTTCCGGCAAAGTACTGGATATTTCGGAAGCCGGCGCCCAGTTTCAGGCGCAAGACAGTAAATTGCCTCTTTTCGACAAAGGAGTGGATTTCGTTGTCAAAGGGGAATCACATCTTTTGGCGCCGCTTTTGATCGGCAACGCCGCGCAAGTCGTATGGATGGGGCGCGATTGCTTCGGCGCGGCATTTGCGCGCAGTCTGGATGCGAAATCATTGTCCTTCAGACGTATTGTGGCTTACGCCCGCGTGGTGTGAACGCATTTCGCGCTATCAAAACAGCTCTTGACGATGAATTTCCGGTGGGAGAACCTTTTTCGAAGGGTTTCCCCCCGGAAATTTTGATAAATAAATCTAGAAAAGAGAAATGGTATTATTTCAAACTCAGTATGCCCTAAAGGCCTGCCGCCACCATTTTAATCATGCGCAACAGCTGGTTGGTGAAGCCGGCTTCATTATCGTACCAGATAATCAGCTTGAGGAGCTTTTTGTCGATAACCGTGGTGCATAGCGCGTCCACCACGCCGCCGTACGTGCTGCCGTTGTAATCGATGGAGACCAAGGGCTCTTCGCAATAGCCCATATTTTCCTTGAGCGGGCCTTCGCTGGCCGCTTTCAGCACGGCATTGACCTCTTCGGCACTCGTTTCCTTTTTCAATTCGCAGACCAGGTCCACCAACGAGACATTGGGCGTGGGTACACGGATGGACATACCGTCCAGCTTGCCCATGAGTTCGGGAATGACCTGGGTTACGGCCTTGGCCGCGCCCGTGGTTGTCGGAACCATGGAAACGCCCGCGGCGCGCCCTCTGCGCAAGTCTTTGTGCGAGCCGTCCAGAATGCGTTGGTTCATGGTGTAGGCGTGCACTGTGGTCATGAGGCCATGCTCGATGCCGAAGGTGTCGTTGATGACCTTTGTGGCGGGCGCAAGGCAGTTGGTGGTGCAGCTGGCATTGGAAATGATATTGTGCTTGGCCGGATCGTAATCCTTGTCGTTCACGCCCATAACCACGGTAAAATCCACGCCCTGTCCGGGAGCTGAAATGATGGATTTTTTGACGCCGCAATCAATATGCTGTTGCAATCCTGCACGGTCTTTGACTTTTCCGGTAGTCTCCACCGAGATGTCCACACCAAGGTCTTTCCAGTCCCATTCGCCGAAACCTTTGCGCGTGACTTTGACATGCTTGCCGTTGATCAGCATGCCGTCGTCGTCATAGGAAATGTCACCCTTAAAAGTGCCGTGGCAGGAGTCGTATTTCAGCAAATGCGCCAAATCGTGATTGTTGGCGCGGGCATTGACGGCCGCCACTTCCAGGTCGGTTTCGTTGGCCATAAGCCGAACAAGATATCTTCCGATACGCCCGAATCCGTTGATGCCGATCCTCACAGCCATGCCTGTTACTCCTTTATGAAAAAGTTGCTTCCGTTGAAATGATTATGCGGTCGGCATCCGAGCGGACCGCTTCCGAGGCTGCTTACGAATTGTCTCCATCAAGCAGGTTCCCCAATCCTCCGAGAATGGAACCTTCGCCTTTGCTGCCGCCATGCTGCGGCGCCGCCTGCAACATGCGACCGGCAAGCCTGGAGAAGGGGAGCGATTGCAGCCAGATGTGCCCAGGACCACGCAAAGTGGCAAAAAACAATCCCTCCCCGCCGAAGAGAGAGGTTTTGATGTTGCCGGCTTGTTTGATATCGAAATCCACACTGTGCTCAAACGCCACCACGCAACCGGTGTCCACATGGATTGTTTCGCCGGGTTGCAGCTGGCGTTCCACGACAGTTCCTCCCGCATGGACGAACACCTGGCCGTCGCCTTCGAGTTTTTGCATGATAAAGCCTTCCCCGCCGAACAGACCGGTGAGGATGCGCTTTTGAAAATGGATGCCGATGGAGACGCCTTTGGCGGCGGCCAGAAAGCAGTCTTTCTGACACACCAGGTAGTTGCCCACATTGGAAAGGCTCACGGGGATGATGTTTCCAGGGTAGGGCGCGCCAAAGGCCACATGGGCCTTGCCTTGCCCCGTATGGGTGAAAACGGTCATGAACAGGCTTTCACCGGTGAGCAGCCGCTTGCCGGCGCCGAGCAGTTTGTCCACAAAACCGCCTCCGGATGATGAACCGTCTCCAAAGATGGCTTCCATATGCACGTCGGGATGCTTATACATCATGGCGCCGGCTTCGGCCACCGCGCTTTCCCCAGGATCCAGCTCCACCTCAACGAATTGCATTTCGCTGCCGTAGATTTTGAAATCTATTTCATCGCAAGAGCGGGTGGTGGGAGGAGGCGGGGCCAGCATCTCGGATGCCCGGCCGCGGCTCAGCTCATCGATTTGCGAAATGGGCAGCCATTCCGCGAATCCGGGGCGCCAGGCATAGCCGTTTGGATTGGCGGAAGCCTTGGAAACGGCTTCGGCAATATCCATGGGACCAAGCTGTTCGCCTTGGTAACTCAGATACCACTGCATCATCACGTCTTCTCCTTCTGTAGTCTACGTCAGGCGAGGCTCAAGTCTTTACGGATGCCTGCCGCGATGTCTTGATCGAGGGACAGCAGTTCCTGCAACCGCTGTAGATGGCTTTCTTCGGCCTGCGTATCCACGACAATGGCCAAAAAAGACGCCGTGTATACCTGCTTTGCCAGGTCCGGCGTCTTGGCCTGCGCGGCAATGGCTTCCACAGGCCAAGGGGCATGAAGTTCCCGACGGATAAAGCTCTGTTCCTCGTCGGTAAGCCCTGCGCTTTGCAATCGGCCGAGGATACGGTTTTCTTCCTCCGTATCAAGAACGCCGTCCGCATGTGCCGCCGCAATCATGGCGCGGATAAGCAAGGTCGCGGTTTGCTGGTCCTCTTGAGACAGAGTTGGAGGCGCAGGAGGAGCCACGCGAGAGCCGGGAGGCGGCGGAGGAGGCGGAGGCGCGGCATGAGCGCCGCTTGCGCCCGGTCCGCCTTGCGGTACGCCGGGAGGGGGCGTGATTGTCTGCTGCGGCGCTTGATGCGGCTGCGGGGCGGAGCGTTGCTGTAGAAAATGTTCGGCCGCCGCCATGGCCACGCCAAGCACGCCCATGCCGACGACGGCCTTGGTGCCGAACTGTGAACCCAGGTTGCCTTTTCCCAGGGAATTGCCAAGCAATCCCCCCAGGAGTTTACCGGCATCTATCATGAAGCCTCCTGCATCAAGGGCCAAAAGGCGGCCCGTGGCTGTTTTCCACCATTCTATATTCCGACGTACGCGGTTAGTCAAATGAAATTCGGTAGATGCTTAGAGTGTGCGAAGATGCCGTATCGGGATTTGCGGGAACTGACCGGAGGCCGGACGATCTCTTGGAGAAACATGACCGGACGCAACAAATTGGTTGTGAATTGGACACGGCTTTCAAGAGAGGGCAACGGAGGATGTATAACCAGAAGGGGAAGAACCTCTTTTTCTGGTTCTTCCCCTTGGAAATGCAGCGTCAACGCATTTTCGCCTTGAAACAAGGCTTGCAAATTTTTCAAATAACTACATAAGAGCATATAAACCTTTTCAAGGTTTTTATGCCCAAGAGCATTTTGACTTTGAAATTGCTCTGCCTCAGGCGGCTTAATAACCTATACGACTTTCGGACTTAATAAAAAAGTATAAAGTCGCGGGCTTTCGCGCCCGCACGACGACCAGGGGAGGCCCCTGGACGCCGGAAAAAGGACAATAAAATTCTTATTTTTTTCACAAATACAGACTGTTATGGCATACGTTCTGCTCAGAGAATCGAGTAACCTACTTGAAAAAGTTCTTAAGAACCTCATCTTAAAGTGATTATGCTTTAATCCACCCAGTCCAGGGTACGTTCCACGGCTTTTTTCCATCCCGCATACCCCTGTTCCCGCTGTGTGGTGGACATTTTGGGTTCCCAGACCTTATCCACCGCCCATTTTTCACGCAGTTCGTCGAGGCCGGACCAGAAACCCACGGCCAGACCTGCGGCATAGGCCGCTCCAAGACAGGTTGTTTCGGAAATCAAGGGCCGCACCACCGGCACGTTGAGCACATCCGCCTGGAATTGCATCAAGAGATTGTTTTCCACCATGCCGCCGTCAACTTTGAGTTTGCGCAAATCCACTCCCGAGTCTTTGTTCATGGCTTCAACAATGTCTTTGGCCTGGTAGGCGTTGGCTTCGAGAACGGCGCGGGCCAGATGCCGCTTGTCCGCGTACCTTGTCAGCCCCACGATCACGCCCCTGGCGTCGGATCGCCAGTATGGGGCGAAGAGCCCTTGAAAAGCGGGCACACAATACACGCCACCCGTATCATCCACTTGTGCCGCGAGGTCTTCGATTTCCGGAGCGGAGGAGATAATGCCCAGATTATCGCGGAACCACTGCACAAGCGCGCCGGCAATAGCTATGGAGCCCTCCAGGCAATAGACCGGCTTGTGGCCACTGAACTGGTAGGCGATGGTCGTGATCAAGCCGTGGTTGGAGACCACGGGCTTCTCTCCGGTGTTCAACAGCAGAAAACAGCCGGTTCCGTAAGTGTTTTTTGCCTCCCCCACATTGAAGCACGTTTGCCCCACCAATGCGGCTTGTTGATCGCCGAGTGCGCCACATACGGGAACACGCGAACCAAGGGGGCCGTCTTCCAGAGTCGGACCCCAGGAATCGCTGTCGCTGGAGGGCACGATGCGCGGCAGGCCTTGGCGGCTCAATCCCAGGATATCCAGGATTTCATCGTCCCAGTCCAAGGTATGCAGGTTCATGAGCATGGTGCGGCTGGCGTTGGTCACGTCCGTGATGTGCGCGCCTCCTTTGGCGCCGCCGGTGAGATTCCAGATGATCCAGGTTTCCATGGTCCCCATGAGGGCGTCGCCTCTGGCCACAGCGGCTCGCGCGTCAGGCACGTTGTCCAAAATCCACTTGATTTTCGGACCACTGAAATATGTTGCGATGGGTAGCCCTGTTTTACTGCGGAAACGGTCTTGCCCCCCATTTTCCATGAGCTGTTTGCAAATGTGATGCGTGCGCGTGCATTGCCAGACAATGGCGTTATAAAAGGGTTTGCCGGTGTTGCGGTCCCAGATGCAAATGGTTTCCCGCTGGTTGGTGATGCCGATGGCGGCGAGGTCCTTTCCAGTGAGACCGGCTTTGTGCAGCGCGCCTTTGATCACGGACTGGGTGTTTTCCCATATTTCCATGGGATCGTGCTCAACCCAGCCGGGTTGGGGAAAGATCTGTCGGTGTTCCTGTTGATCCATGGATACGATACGGCCGGCGTTGTCGAAGATGATGAAACGGCTGCTTGTGGTGCCTTGATCGACCGCTCCAATATACTGTGCCATGGTCTGCCTCCTTTGCGGCGGGGACACGCTCGATGATAGGGGAATTATTCTACGGCATGCGCCATATGTTCAATCTTGTTTACCGGAGGACGTTCGGCTGTGGCAATTGCAATCGCCGGAGCATGAGCATTTTTATCAATGCCGAGCTCCAAGGGGGATAAGCCCAGGCTCAAACCAAGCAATTGGGGAAAGAGCAAGGCCGGGGGCGCCGGCTTCAGCGCCTTCTGATCCGGAAGTTTTTCGCGCAGCACATCGAATTGCAGCTGGCAATAAGTGCAAGCGGTGCAAAGTATCTGCGCTCCGGAATTGGCTGCATCGACGAGTTTCCGATGCGCCAGCTTCCCGGCGAGATCGTCGTTTTTCCCCCACAAGGGATTGCCGCAGCATTCCAGACGGAGGGGCCAGGAAACGGTTTCGGCGCCCGTGGCCTGGATTAGGCGTTCAAACAGCGTGGGAGCCAGGGGATTGTCGAAGCGTGTGACATAACCCGGGCGCAAGGCGTGGCATCCATAGTGTGCGGCGACACGCACCCCTTCGAGAGGGCGTGTGACAGCGGATTTGATACGCCCGGCATCGTCCAGGGCCGTGAGCAGATGCACCACCTGCATCTGATCGGGCCAGGGCAGCCCCTCTTTGCGGAGCTTGCCGCGGACCGTGGCGCGCAAATCCGCATTTTCCCGCAACCAGTACATGGCGTGACTCAGATTGCCGAAGCAGCATTTGCACGGTGTAAGCAGGGGCAATCTTTTGCGCGCCGCAAGAGCGAAATTTCTGGCAGCTGCGAAAATGGAGGCCTCGAAACTGATGTGCCGGGCCGGATACCCGCAGCAATTGAACTCCAGAT
Source organism: uncultured Desulfovibrionaceae bacterium (assembly GCA_964517355.1). Classification (GTDB taxonomy): domain Bacteria; phylum Desulfobacterota; class Desulfovibrionia; order Desulfovibrionales; family Desulfovibrionaceae; genus CAZFCK01. Next base: position 30,409 of record CAZFCK010000009.1, read on the forward strand.
CCACCAGTTCAATACCAAACAACTCGCACACCGCCCGTGTGGCCTGACCGTATTGGGGCAAATGCCAGGGGATTTTACAGCCTGGGAAATAGGCGTATTTCACGGTTCCGTTCTCCTGCCGGGGCGCGGCGGGCTCCAGCCGTCGCGCAACCGATCCGCCGCGATGTTGCGCAATTCGTAGAGCACGTCTGCTACCTTAATGCCTTGGGGGCAGTTTTCCTGACATTTGTAACACGTCACGCAACTCCAGACCATGCGGGAGCCCAGGGCCAGGTCTTTGAGCCCCATGCGCAACAGGTTCATGATTTGTTGGGGCGTCAAATCCAATTCCTGAACAGGATCGTCGGCCACGGCCACCACCGGGCAGACGCTTGTGCACGTGGTGCACTGAATACACGCCCAGAATGATTCGCGATGATCGGTTAAATTGACGCTATGCTGGAACTGCGGGGGCGCTTGGGGGAAATCCTTGAAAATCGCCGCCCATTCCGAGGCAGTGCGGCGCACCATCAATCCATGGGGTTCAGCCTGCTCGCGGGCCGCGAGATCCTGCTTCGACGCCAGCCAGAGATCCTGCAACCCGATATGCGAGGGGCAAACCTCGGTGCAGCGCAAACATTCCGTGCAGATGAAACAGCCCTCGGCAAAAGGGGCCAGATCGCGGCCATCCATCTCCCCCAAGGCCACGCGGCGCAACGTGCGCAATTTTTCGGAAGGCAGGATATCGGGATTGCCCAGGGCCGTGAAAATGGGTGCCACGCTGCAATGCAGACTGCACGCGCCGCAATGCGTGCAGGCGTCGATGCCCAGGGCGCGCTCAAAAGCGGGGAGTTTCTCGCTTGCGGCGCTTTGGCGGACATTTTCCTTTGTGGAGCGTGCGAGAAGATTCAGCGGTGTTGTCAACAGATGGAAAAATTTGCTGAAAGGAATGCACGCCAGGCCGATGAAAGTAAGCAGGATATGCACATACCACAGCACCAGGTCGGCGCGCAGGGCGTCCAGGGCCGGAGCCGCGTTGCGCAGGCTTTGCGCAAGGGGGTAGGAAAGAAACGCGGATTGCGTGGGAGAATGACAGGAGGCGCAGGACGATTCATTCACCTCCGTTCCCAACTCTACGAGGTCGGGCCTTTTTTCCAGACCGGAAAACACAACGCCGTATTCCGCGGACCAAAAATTCTGCAAGGCGAGATACTCTTCCTGCTCCGGCATGGGGTAATACTCTTCCACCATCTCGTCGAACACGCTTGGCGAAAGCATTTTCACAGCCTCTAGCGCGAATCCGCTGCAAATGACGCCGCTGATGAGAGCCAGAGCGAACCAGTCCTGAGCCTTGCTCACGCGGCGTAAGGAACGCAGACACATGCGGCGAATCGCGGCGGCGAGCGTTCCGGCCAGGACCAGGGCCCCAAGAAAATTACGGAGAAATTGATAGGGATTCAGCGTGGGCTCATAGCCCGGCAGCAAATCGTATGAGATGACGCCGTCCATGGCGTGAAACAACACGAGGAGTACGAATCCGAAATAGATTGAAAAGTGGATCAGCCACCGCATGCGGCTTTGACGCGCCAGATGGAGTTGCAACAGGACATTTGCCCCCAGAGCCTGGAGCCCCGCCTTGAGCGTGGAGATGCGGACACCGTTCCGCATGGCCGATAGGCTGCGGCGCAGACGCACGGGCCAGGGGGGGCATGGCTTGCGGACGCATAACCGCGACCACTGCCGCAGCCGCCAGATGAGTCCGCCTACGCATACCGCCAGGCTTAAGGCCAATGTCGTGTTGAACATGCTCATGTATTATCTCAATAGGTACGGGGTGCCTGCTTATTTATGCGGGGCGCATCCTTTGCCAAGGAATCCCGCCGGAAGATCGTTTCCAAAAACATTGTCGCCATGCTCCTCTCCTCATGGGGCGGTTTTTTCGAGAACATGAGCGCATACTCCCTGCACGGCAGCGTAAGCCGTGGCAATGGCCAGCCCTGCCCCGCATTTCATGCGCATCCAATCCTGGTGCGCTAAAATGGACCCCGCGGCGAACACGTTGCCGGCGAAAACAGGTTTGCCGTTGGCGCCTAAGGCACGCAGCATGGCGTCGGTTTCCAGGCCGCTACGATTCACGGCGTGTCCTTTGGCGCTGAAAAAATCCGTTTCGTGCCAATGTTCGCGGCTTTCGGGCTGGTGAACGGGAAGTCCCATGAGCGGCTCGGTGATGCGGTTGCGGTCGGCCCGCAGGCCTTTGCCGAAAAACCGTCCGCCTGCGTGAATGGCGGCTTTGGCGACAATACTGTGTTCGCTTTCCGGACAAGTACGGTCGTTGGCCGCGCCTTGTCCCATAATCTGAAAGCGGATTCCGCCGTTGGGGAGCGAAGCGCAGCTATGGGCCATTTTTTGCGAAAGCACAGTCACTCCCATTTTCGGGAGGTGGTGTTCAAAACTCGCGCGTAGCCGCAATCCCGCCAAAGAGGGCGGTAGGGTCGGAATTTCGAAAATTTTAGCGCCCAACAGCGTTTCAATGGTCTGTTGTATGGGGTTGGCGCCATACAGTCCCAGTGCGGAAGGAAAGCCGACATACTGCGCCCCTTTGAGGTGCGGCTTCACAGCCAGCGCAAGGGCTTGCACAAGATCGGCGTCGTTGAGTGACATGGCGAGATGCTCCACATAGAGTTCGCCGCGAAACCGGGGAAAAGGGAGCTGCACGCTACGCAGGTCTGGCCAGTGTTGTTTCTGGACCTCGGCGATTTGGCGGCTGCTGAAGCCTTTGAGCCCTTTGAAACCCACAATAAGTGTTGGGGCTTTGTGCTCCAGGGCCGCGACGCCGTGCCACATGCTGCGCGGAACGCGGAATGTGCGCTTGATGGTTCCGGCCGGCGTGAGCATGCGCACATTCTCGGCCCCACCAACGTAGGGAAGGTCCATCAGGGCGAGACCATCGCAAAATTCGTCCATGGCGGCCTGGATGCGTTCCTTACCCACCAGAGCGTAAGGGTGTTGCGGCTCGTCGGCGACCAGGGCGTCCAAGGCGTCCCACGGATTGTCCCAGACTTTTTTCTCGGCCACAGGGTGCACGGCCAGCAAATCAAGGGGACCGCTGCTGAAGTCAATGCCTCCCACCGATCCGCAGATAACGGTCGCAACGCCCCGCTTGGCGGCGAAAAGCGCCGCAGCCATGCCGGCCATGCCCGCGCCGATGATAAACAGGTCGCACCGCGTTTCATTGGTACGCACGGCCGGTCACCTCGCTTTTTCCTCCTGCTGCAACTCCAGATCAAGGATGTTGCAATGTACCGCCTCTTGCAATTCGGCCTGCATCAGGGTGTGCCCCCATAACACGGGACGCTTGCCTCGCCAGCGGCGTTCTATGAAATGTGTCAGTTCATGTAATCCGGTGTTATCCTGAAGCACGCCGCGGTCATAAAAATGGGCGGTGATTCGCGGGCCGCAAAAGCCGCCTTGGCACGGCCCTTTGCCGACACGGCTGCGTTGTCCCACTGCGGAAAGAAGGGGCGCGCCGGTCATTCCGTTCAGATTGTCGGCGATTTCATCCACCACGCGCGCCGAAACCATTTCGCATTCGCAAAGAACGATGTCTTCAGGTTGGATTTTATCCACCCAAAAGCGTGCGGAACGGCCGGGTTCGGTCCAGCGTCCGTTGACGGAGCCGGGCAGGCGCTCCATATGGGTGCGGCAGGGCACATTGATCCCCAGCTTTCTGCACGCCATGTCCGCGGCCTTTTCAGCCATCAGGCGGTAGGTCGTCAGTTTGCCGCCGGTGATGGTGATGCAGTTTTCAACTCCTTGGGGCGCATGATCCAGGAGCGTGAATCCGCGGCTGATACTGCGGTCGTCAGAGGAACCGGAGGTTCCGTCCGTGTTGGCGCAGACCAACGGCCGCACGCCGGCATAGGCGCGTATGTAGCGCGTGGAGGCGAGCACGGGAATCATGCGCGCGCCTTCATTGACGATGCGGTTCACCTCCTCCACGGAAGGGCGGGCCAAGTCAGGGTCGTCCACCCTTTCCGAGGTTGTGCCCAGAATGGACACTGTGCCCCCGGGTACGAGGATATCCGCATCGGCCGCGTGACGCAGGCGGTTGATTACGCGATGGGCGATACGGTCTTGCGTGACGATCAGGCTCCCTGAAGAATAACGGACGGTAATGGCCGCTCCGGCCATGGCGGCGACGATACCGGCCCACGCGCCCGCGGTATTGACCACCAGCTCAGCCTCAACGTTGAAAGACCGGCCTGTTGTTTCGTCGAGGACAACAGCCCGTTGGATGCGCCCCCTTTCACGCTGAAAATCAGTAACCCGCGCATTGCATCGCAGCCTGGCGCCAAGACTGCACGCCTGGGCCATGTTGTCCAGACAGAGCATAAACGGGTCAATGGCAGCGTCCTGCACTGTATAGGCCGCGATGCATCGAGGTGAAACGGCGGGTTCCAGTTCTCTGGCTTCTTTTGGAGAAAGGCGCGTGTAGGGGATGGCGCTTTTTTCACACAAGGCCGGAAAATCGGCGATGTATTGTTCATTGTCTCCCGCCACGGCGACAAAAAGACCGCCCGTATTCTCTATGAGGTGTGGGGCGATTTTTTTCAGAATCGCGCCTTCGGCGCGGCATTCCTGCGCGGCGGCGGGATCGGACGCAACGTACCTGGCTCCGCTGTGGAGCAGACCATGATTGCCTCCGGACGCACCCACCGCGAGGTCGCGTTTTTCGAGCAACATGCATTCCACGCCGCGCATGGACAGATCTCTGGCCAGTCCCGTGCCTGTGACGCCGCCGCCGATGATAAGAACCCGCGTTTCGATATTCACAGTCATTCCCGACACCATCCAAGGACGTGTATTTTTTAGCCACAACGGCAGAACTCGTTTTCGAAAAGACAACAAAAGACACGAGTGTTTGCGCGGATTATAATTTCACTTGTGAAAGAGTGAACAGGATGTTACGTTCCTGCCAAACGAGCATCCATACGCAATGTGACGAAACATGGCCGAAAAGTAGCATATTGCCACGCTTTCGTCATTAATTTTTTTCGTAAAAGAACATAATTTTGTATTTTTTCGTTTCTTTTCGAAAGCTATTGAAAGGAAAAACGTTCATGACCGACGACTCCATAGTTTACAACAGTGAACCCAAGGGACCGGAAGATATCTTCCATATCGAGGGAAAACAGGCTTCCGTGCGCATGCGGCAACAACAGATGTTGCACGTGGTGCGTGAATCGGGATTCGTTTCCATCCAGGAATTGGCGGACCGTTTCAGGGTCACGCCGCAAACCGTGCGCCGTGATATCAATACGATGAGCGCGCGAGGACTGTTGCAACGCCACCATGGCGGTGCGGCCGTTTCTCTGAGTACTGAGAATGTGGATTATGTCAGCCGTAAGGTGTTGTTTCATGAGGAGAAAAAAAGAATAGCCCAACTCGTGGCCAGGCACATCCCACCGCGTTCATCGTTGTTCATCAATATCGGCACCACCACGGAAGAGGTGGCCAAAGAGTTGATCAACCATGATCGATTGCGGGTGATCACCAATAATCTGAACGTGGCGGCGATTCTGAGCGGAAATGAAAATCTTCAAATTTTCGTGGCTGGCGGCATGGTGCGCCACAGGGATTGCGGCATCGTGGGCGAGGCCGCCAGCGACTTTATACGCGGATTCAAGGTGGACATCGGCATTATCGGCATCAGCGGCATTGATATGGACGGTACGTTGCTGGACTTCGACTATCGCGAAGTGCACACCGCCAGAGCCATTATTGAAAACGCGCGCAAGGTTTTTCTTGTCACTGATCATACCAAATTCGGTCGAAACGCCATGGTCCGTTTGGGGCATTTGAGTGAAATTCACAGTGTGTTCACTGACAAATATCCTCCACAGCAATTGATGGATCTCATATCCAAGAGTGATATCGAACTTTTTGTCGCCGAGTCGGCATAATTCGGACCTCTCCCTTGACATGCAGAGGGAGAGCTTGGCGCCGTTGGTGAGGATGTTTTTTTCGCTGTCGTTTTGAAAACGAATATATCAATAAAAACAAAATAATATTGATAGCGGAGGGCGAATGAAGCGTGGCGGGAGGGAAGCGCCGGGAGAGGGCGGAGAGCTTTTCTGGCCCGTACTTTCCTTTATAAAACGACTTTCGGACTGGAGCATATTCACTACGACTTTCGGACTATAGAAAAAAAAGAATAAAGTCGCGGTGTTTCGTACCAGCACGACGACCGGGGGGGGCGCCCGGACGCCGGAAAACCGACTTGCCATGCTTATTTTTTAAACAAATACACGATGTTACAATACACGTTTTGCACAAAAAGTCGAGTTGATGACATTGGAATCACGCGCTAGTTGTTGGATTATTCTTGTTCGTTTTTTTTCTTTCCACTTTCGTTATCTTTCGCTTGAGAAAATTTAATCCGGATGTTATCTGTTGGTTATAGAATCGTAACGGAAAAGAAAACGCCTTGTTGTGGTTCATCATGGCAGGGAACCATATCGGCGAACCAATGCCGCTGGGGCGTTGACCAGATTCCGTTACGAGGGCTGGCAGGGTGGCCAAAAGGCAGGCAAGCCCCCAAGGGCTCTTAGACCAATCTTCATACCGGGCCTCAATCCGACGCAGTGCTTTTGCCGGGCGCACCCGCTCCGTCAATTGAGGCCGCACGCCGCAACAGCGCGTTTTATGCCGGACATGCGTGTGGCTGGTCTTGCAGGCTGATTTGTCTGTATATTTTGGAGTGAATAGCGGGAGAGACCCTCATGGAGCTGACGCTCAAAAATGTTGACAAGGTTGTAGCCAAAGAAATCCATCTGAAGGATATCAACATAACTTTTACATCCGGCTCGCGCTACGTGATATTGGGACGCACATTGGCCGGAAAAACATCTTTGCTGCGTATACTCGCGGGGTTGGATCGTCCTAGTTGCGGCAATCTCCTTATCGACGATATAGACTATACAGGCGTTTCCGTGCGCAAGCGCCAGGTCTCAATGGTCTATCAGCAGTTCATAAATTACCCGTCGATGAATATTTATGAAAACATTGCTTCGCCCCTGCGCAATACGCGCATGGCGAAAACTGAAATAGACAAGCGGGTGCAACGCGCGGCCAGGTTGTTGCATATCGAACATTTGCTCGACAGGCTGCCTGCCGAACTCAGCGGGGGGCAGCAGCAGCGCACGGCCATTGCCCGAGCGCTGGTCAAGGACTCTCCTCTGCTGTTGCTGGATGAACCGCTGGTGAATCTTGATTACAAGCTGCGCGAGGAGCTGCGCGAAGAATTGCTGAACATTTTCGCCGAACGTGAATCCATCGTCATCTACACGACCACAGAGCCCACCGAGGCCTTGATGCTTGGGGGCAACATCGTGGTCATGCATGAGGGGCGTATTTTGCAACACGGCCCCACCAGCCATGTCTACCAGCATCCCGCCCTTACCAAAGTGGCCGAAGTGCTTTCCGATCCTCCGATCAATTTCATAACGGCACAGGTGGAAGGGGATAGGGCCGCGCTGCGCATAGGCATCGACTTTCCGCTCACCGGCCATCTTGTCGGCCTGGAGCCTGGTGAATACACGTTTGGGGTGCGGACCCACCATTTCTTTTTACAACGCAAAAGCGAAGAGGATATCGAGATCGTATCACGGGTGGAGCTGGCTGAAATCAACGGCTCTGAAACCTTTGTGCATTTCTGGTATCGAGACCGTTCCCTCGTGGTTCAGGAAAAGGGAGTGCATTCCTTTACAGTGGGCGACACCATTTCGGTGTTCGTTCATCCGGGCGATTTTTTCATCTTTGACAAGGATGGCAACCTGCTCAGGGCGCCCGAGCGGTCGGCCCTCACGAGCGCGTAACAACAGGGAAGGATGCAATGGCGCGAATTACTCTCGACAAACTGGCGCATAGCTACAGGTCCAATCCCAAAGGGCCTGATGACTACGCTCTCAAAGAGATAGACACCGCATGGGAAGATGGCGGCGCCTATGCGCTCCTCGGTCCTTCGGGCTGCGGCAAAACGACAATGCTCAATATTATCTCGGGATTGTTGAAGCCTAGTCACGGGCGTGTCTTGTATGATGATGTGGATGTCACGGATTACAAGCCCGAGCGTCGCAACATTGCCCAGGTCTTTCAGTTTCCCGTTCTCTACGACACAATGACGGTCTATGATAATCTCGCCTTTCCCTTGCGCAATCGAGGCGTAACCGCATCCGATTGCGACAAGCGCGTTCACGAGATTGCCGACATTCTCGAGCTGACGCCTTTTCTCAACAACCGCGCCGCCGGATTGGCGGCGGACGCCAAACAAAAAATCTCGCTTGGACGCGGTCTGGTGCGCAGCGATGTGGCGGCCATTCTTTTCGATGAGCCGCTGACCGTCATAGACCCTCACCTCAAATGGCAGTTACGCGGCAAGCTTAAAGAGATTCATCGTCAGTTCAATCTGACCATGATCTATGTGACCCACGATCAGGTGGAAGCCATGACCTTCGCCGATCACATCGTGATCATGTACGAAGGCGAAATCGTGCAGGTGGGCACGCCGCAAGAACTTTTCGAAAAGCCGGAACATACCTTCGTCGGCTATTTCATTGGCAGTCCCGGTATGAATTTGATGCCCTGCACCCTTGACGGATGCATGGCGGTCACCAGCGCCGGACCTGTACGCTTGACCGAAACATTGTCCGAACGAGCGCACAAACTGGACGGCAAGCTGGAATTGGGCATACGCCCCCTCTTTGTGGGAGTGCATCAGGAGCAGGGCCCAGGTATGTTGGAAGCCAGGGTCATTCTGGTGGAGGATCAAGGCAGCAGCAAAATCGTTACGTTGCAGTTTGGCGACTCCAAACTCAAGAGCTGGCTTGCGGAAGGCGCTCAGGTGCCTCGGGAGCACTGTTGGGTGGAATTGCCTCCGGAGCGCACGCTGCTTTTTTGTAACGGCAAGCTTGTAGCATAGGATGGCGCCATGGAAAAATGGGAAGACAACAAGGCTTGGTTCCTCATTATCCCCGTCTTTATCATCGTGGCCTTCAGCGCCATTATTCCTCTGATGACGGTGGTGAACTATTCGGTGCAGGACATCTTCGGCCCTGGGCAGCGTTATTTCGTCGGCTCGGAGTGGTTCAAAAAGGTCCTGCATGATTACCGCCTGCATGACGCGCTGTGGCGGCAATTTCTTTTTTCCGGACTGGTGCTGCTCATCGAGATGCCGCTCGGCATTTTCATAGCGTTGCAAATGCCCAAGAAAGGGTGGGGCGCTTCGGCAAGCCTCGTCATTCTGGCCTTGCCCCTACTTATCCCCTGGAACGTCATCGGTACGATTTGGATCATTTTCACCAGACCCGACATCGGTCTTTTCGGAGCGGCCATCAATTCCCTTGGTTTGGCGTTTGATCATACCGCGCATCCCACGGACGCCTGGATCACCTTGATGCTCATGGAGGTCTGGCATTGGACGCCTCTTGTGGCCTTGCTGGCGTATGCGGGTTTACGGGCCATTCCCGAAGCCTTTTATCAGGCGGCCAAGATTGACGGGGCCTCCCGCTGGGCGACATTTTGGTATATTGAACTGCCGAAAATGCGCGGCGTGCTGACCATCGCTTTGCTGCTGCGGTTTATGGACAGTTTTCTCATTTACGCCGAACCGTTTGTTCTCACCGGCGGTGGACCGGGCAACTCCACGACATTTCTTTCCATCTATCTGGTCAAAATCGCGGTGGGGCAGTTCGATCTCGGCCCGGCTGCGGCGTTTTCGCTGATTTATTTCTTGATAATCCTGCTCTTTTGCTGGCTTTTTTATCAGGCCTTGCAGAATGTCGGAAGGGGAGAAAAGGCATGAAACGCAACGGCAATTTCAGGTATATTGTTCTGGGGGCGTATTTTGTGCTGCTTATGCTGCCCATTTACTGGATGCTCAACATGTCGTTGCGCACAAACGCGGATATCCTGGGCAATTTCGCCTTGTACCCGCATAATCCGACCTTGGCCAACTTTAAGGCCATCCTCACCGATCCCTCCTGGTACATGGGGTATGTGAACTCGATTATCTACGTTTCCATCAATACACTGATTTCTCTGGTTACTGCCTTGCCCGCGGCCTATGCCTTTTCTCGTTTCAGTTTCCTGGGAGACAAACATGTATTCTTCTGGTTGCTGACGAACCGCATGTCGCCCGCCGCTGTCTTTTTGCTGCCGTTTTTTCAATTGTATTCCACGTTCGGCCTTATCGACACGCACATCGCCGTAGCCTTGGCGCATTGCCTGTTCAATGTTCCCCTTGCCGTGTGGATTCTGGAAGGGTTCATGTCCGGTGTGCCGCGGGAAATAGACGAGACCGCGTTCATCGACGGCTACAGTTTTCCGCGATTTTTCATGACCGTGTTTATTCCTCTCATCCGGTCGGGCATCGGCGTCACCGCCTTTTTCTGTTTCATGTTCTCCTGGGTCGAGTTGTTGTTGGCGCGGACCTTGACCACGACGGAAGCCAAGCCCATCGCCGCGGTCATGACCCGTACCGTGAGCGCGTCAGGGCTGGACTGGGGGCTGTTGGCGGCCGCCGGCATTTTGACCATTGTTCCCGGCGCGCTGGTCATCTGGTTTGTGCGTAATCATATGGCCAAAGGGTTCGCCCTCGGTCGAGTATAGTTTGTGTCGGGTATGCTATGGGATAGACGCTCGCAAATGCTTGCGTAGCGGAATGCGAGAAGTTGAACGCAGACACGGGAGGCCTTCGGTATGAACCTGGAATGGATGGCGTGGACACCGATTACCGCGGGGTTCTTTATCACCATTTTCATTATGCTCGTGGGAATGGGAATTTGGCAGGTCATTTCCCCAACTGTGGCGCGCAGGGGCCTCATTCCCTTGGTGACGACGCGAGGCGATCGTTTTTTCATCGGGCTGCTCGGCAGCGCCTACATCACCATCGCCTGGATCGGTCTTACAGATGTGTCTTTGTGGTATTCGCTCATTTTATCCTTTTTGTTCCTGGTGTTGACCATACGTTATGGTTAGAGCATATTAACCTTGAAAAAGTTTAGATGCTTTTATGTGTTTATCTGTAACAATAGGATGTTGTTTCAGGAGCAAGCCTTGTTTCAAGGCGAAAACGCGATCACCCGCGCCCCTTCCCGGCAGCGTATTCGGGTGAAACAGGGAGGGAGTTCCGTTCCCCTGATGGCGGCTATACCAATGTGAACATCAACAGATTGAGGAGGTGGCTCATGCAAAGGCGGTTTCGGAAACCTACGTGGCGTTTCGTGCTGACGGGGATGCTCGTGGCGGCGCTCCTCGTCGCGGCCGGTCTGGTGCAGGCCGACGACGACGCCAAGTACAAAGAAGCGGCAATTAAATGGATTGATACGGAGTTTCAACCTTCCACATTGAGCAAGGAAGACCAGCTCAAGGAAATGGAATGGTTCATCCAGGCTTCCAAGCCGTTCCGCGGCATGGAAATCAAGGTGGTCTCCGAGACCATTCCCACCCATGAGTATGAGTCCAAGGTGATGACCAAGGCCTTTGAAGAAATCACCGGCATCAAGGTAACGCACGACCTGATTCAGGAAGGTGACGTTATTGAAAAGCTGCAGGTGCAGATGCAGTCCGGGCAAAACGTTTTCGACGGCTACGTCAACGACTCCGATCTGATCGGTACGCATTTCCGTTACGGCCATGTGACAAATCTGACGGATTGGATGGCCGGGGAAGGTAAAGACGTGACGTTGCCCACGTTGGACCTCGATGATTTCATGGGCATTTCCTTCACCACCGGTCCTGACGGCAAGGTTTATCAGTTGCCCGACCAACAGTTCGCCAACCTTTACTGGTTCCGTTACGATTGGTTCACCAATCCCGAGTACATGGCCCAATTCAAAGAGATTTACGGCTATGAGCTGGGTGTGCCCGTCAACTGGAGCGCCTACGAGGATATCGCGGAATTTTTTACGAAGCATATCAAGGAAATCGACGGCAAGGCCGTATACGGTCATAATGACTACGGCAAAAAGGCTCCGGATCTGGGCTGGCGTTTTACGGACGCTTGGCTGTCCATGGCCGGCGCCGGCGACAAGGGTCTGCCCAATGGAAAGCCTGTGGATGAATGGGGCATTCGCGTAGAAGAGTGCCACCCTGTGGGCGCTTCCGTTTCCCGCGGCGGCGCGACGAACGGCCCCGCAGCCAAGTACGCTTTGCGCAAGTATATGGAATGGCTGCGTCTCTACGCTCCTCCGGGCGCTTTAGGCATGGATTTTTATCAATACCTGCCGTTCCTGGCCAAGGGCAACGTGGCGCAGCAGATCTTCTGGTACACCGCGTTCACGGCCACCATGGTTGAGCCCGGCCCCACCGTCAACGCAGACGGCACTCCCAAATGGCGTATGGCGCCGTCGCCTCACGGTCCTTATTGGGAAGAGGGGCAGAAGCTGGGTTATCAGGACTGCGGTTCCTGGACACTGCTGAACAGCACCCCTGTTGACCGCCGCAAAGCCGCCTGGCTGTACGCTCAGTTCTGCGTATGCAAATCCACGTCCTTGAAAAAGGCCCATGTCGGTTTGACGCCCATCCGCGACAGCGACATCAGGGATGAGTCTTTCACCGAACGCGCTCCCAAACTGGGCGGGTTGGTGGAATTCTACCGCAGCCCTGCGCGTGTCGCCTGGACGCCCACCGGCACCAATGTGCCCGACTACCCCAAACTGGCGCAATTGTGGTGGCAGAATATCGGTGAAGCCGTTTCCGGCGAAGTCACCGTTTCCACAGCCATGGATAACCTCGCTGCGGAACAGGATCGCATCATGGAGCGCATTGAACGCTCCGGCGTGCAGAAAATCTGTGGTCCCAAGCTGAACGAACCGCGTGATCCGGAATACTGGTTGAATCAGCCGGGCGCGCCAAAGCCCAAACTCGAAAACGAGAAACCTCAGGGCGAAACCGTGAAATATGATGACCTGATTCAAGCATGGCGTGAAGGTCGTGTAAAATAACCTGCCGTAATGCCGAAAGGAGGAGCCTCGTCAAGGGGCTCCTCCCCTCTCAAAAATCCTTTCCACTCATCTTCAGCCGGATCGTATTGCATGGTGTTTTGCTGCGAGGGGAAACTTTTCCAAAGAACGGCCGCAGTTAGAGTTTTGTTACTATAAGGCGGGATAGGTTGGGGCTCCGCCCCAGCGCAATTTCGTCTTTGGAAAAGGCTCTCTCCTGAAACAATGTTCATGTTTCAGGGAAATGCATAAGAGCATCTTCGCTTTTTCAAAGAAAAGATGCTTTAACCCGCCGGAGCATTCTTTTTCAAGGCCACCATGCTCTAGCGCATTTTCGCCTTGAAACAAGGCTCTCCCCTGAAACAATTTCCA
>CAZFCK010000010.1:0-43173 GCA_964517355.1 uncultured Desulfovibrionaceae bacterium
TCAGGGGAGAGCCTTGTTTCAAGGCGAAAATGCGCTAGATGCTCTTATGCATTTCTCTGGAACAATTGGAAATTGTTCCAGGGGAGAGCCTTGTTTCAAGGCGAAAATGCGCTAGATCGAAAATCGTCTTTCCGGATTGACCATCAGCGGTGCGCGGTGATGTGGGACATGATCAAGGCGGGGAAGTTCCGAAGGGAAGAACCTCTTGCTTGAAGTTTTCCCCCCGAAACACTGTAATTTTTTTTAGGAATAACGCCTCTACAGGAGCTTGCCCCAAGAGAAAAGCACTTACTGCTTTTCAACAAGCAATTTGGGTTCCATCAGGGCCGTGAGTTTGTAGCTATTGCCCCCTGACTCGTGCAGATAGTCGCAGCAGGGAAAAAGTTCCACATCTCTCTCAAAACTCGCCCCGAAAAAAACATCCTTAGCCTCTCCATTCGCCTCGAACCGAATGCTGGAACCATTATCCAGATAGAGGATCTCACCATCGCCAAGCTCCACAGGCAAGTCACTTTCCCGGTATTCCATGGCTGACCTCCTGAACGCCGCAGCGCACAACAATAGGGTTTGATTTCCCGCTTATTATAATCCCTATTGTAGTGCAAAGTAAACAGTTGGCGCCACAAAATTACCGTTATTGCAAGATACTGCGCATGCCGCGATCACCCTGCGGACCTTGACTGGGCGCTGTCGCCGGCTTGGTCTACCTTTTACGGAAAAGCCGTAAAAAACGTCCCCAATTTGACTAAATATCGGCAAATTCACCCTGCCTGGACATGTTCACAACATATCGACAGGGTCCAGATCCAGAGAAAGCCGTAGTTCGGCATCCTTCACGGCAATCTGCGCCACTGCGCCGTATACGTCCCTGATAGGCAGCCAGCTTTGCGCTTTAAGCAGGCAATGAAAGCGCTTACGCCCCCGCAATTGTTTCAGGGGCGCAGGGGCAGGCCCCAGGACCTGCACGCCGTGCGCGCGCCCCGCCTCTCTGACAACACGAGCGAGTTCCGTGAGCTTCTCACCGCCGCGGCTCCACTCCATGGGGTAACTGATGCGAATGAGCGCCAGCTTGATAAAGGGGGGGTAGTTGCGTTTACGTCGTAACGCCAGCTCGTTGTGATAAAAGCCGGTGTAATCGCAGTTGCGCACGAAGGACCAGCACGAATTCGTCATGTCGCGGGTTTGAATGAGCACCCGGCCGGGCTTGTCGCCCCGCCCCGCCCTCCCCGCCACCTGGACCAGCAATTGAAAAGTGCGCTCCATGGCCCGGTAATCCGGGAGGTTCAATCCCAAGTCTCCGTCAGCCACCACCACCTGGGTCACATCCGGGAAATGGTGCCCCTTGGAAAGCATTTGCGTGCCCACCAGAACCTGAGCCTCGCGGCGGGCAAAGGCCTGGAGTATCTCTTCCATGCGCCCAGGGCGGCGAGTGCTGTCCCGATCCAATCTGAGCACGCCGGCGCCTGGGGGCAAAGCCGTTTCCAGAGTCTCCTCCAAACGTTGGGTGCCCTCGCCCATGGGCAGATAATTGCAGCCGCCGCAGCCCTCGCAAATCAGCGGAAAGGGGCGGGATTCGCCGCAATAATGGCAAATCAACCGCTCGCGCCCCTTGTGGTAGGTGAGCCCTATTTCACAATTCGGGCACTTGGCCACGCGCCCGCATTCGAGGCAATACATGAGCGGCGAGTAGCCGCGCCGGTTGAGCATGATGATGGCTTGCTCACCCCGCGCCACCACGTCGCGCAGCAACTCAATGGTCTCGGGCGCCAACAGATGCTCGGTAGCGCCCAAATTCCTGATGTCCACCAAATCGATCCGGGGCAGGCCGCAATCGCTGATACGCTTGGAAAGACACAGAGCCGGAGCGAACCCCTGCTCCGCCGCGTAAAAGGTCTTCACGTCCGGCGTGGCCGACCCCAGCAACAACAACCCGTTGTGCTGGCGCATCATGAAATAGCCGATTTCCTTGGCCTGGTACGTCAGCCGCTCGTCCTGCTTGAACGAGCTGTCATGTTCCTCGTCCAGAATCACGCACCCCGGATGCGGAACGGGTAAAAACAGGGCCGAGCGCGTGCCGACCACAATCACGGGGTCGCCGGCCATGGAGGCCTGGCGGAAGGTCTTGGCCCGCTCCTGCGGTGATTGATAGCCGTGGTAAAAAAGGACTTCCCGCTCGGGGGCAAATCGCTCCAGCACGGCTCTACGCAGATTTTGCGCCAAGGCTATTTCAGGGGCCAGAACATATACCGATCGCCCCATCTCCAGTGCGCGCCGCGCAAGATCGAGGTATACGGCCGTCTTGCCGCTGCCCGTGATGCCGAAAAGCAATCGCGTTTCGCCTTCGGGACTGCGCAAGGCCTGATCCAGGCCATGCTCGCCTTCAATGGCCGCCAACTGTTCTTGGGTGAACTGGAAATCGCTGCGCCGCCCTTCCTCAGGCTGAGGCGATTCTTCATCGTGGGGGGGCTGCGGCGGACCGATCTTGACCAGCCCGCGTTGCAACAACGCGGGCAGAGCGTTGCGCGCGCCCTCGCCGCAATCGGCGAAAAGGGTCTTTTTCGAGGCGCCGCCTCGTTCCCATAAATATTCCAGCACCGCAATCTGACGCACGGCGGCGGGGCGCACGGGCCAAGGCGGGTCCTGCACCACCGTGACCACATCCTGCGCATGGATGGCGGCGTCATGAACCTGCATGCGCCCCTCGTTCCAGTCCTGTGCCAACGCCCTGCGCGCGTCTTCAGACAACGCCCTGATATCCTGGGGTTTGAAGAATTTGTTGCGCCCCTTGACAGGAACACTGAACTTTACCTGCGCCGAACGCAGGGGCAACGGCAGGAGAGACCCGAGAATCTTGCCGGGCGTACTCATTTGCCGCACGGCCAATTGTTCGATCATGCCCAGATACTCGGGATGCAGCAAAGGCCTGCGCTCAAGGGGCCACAGCAGCGGCTTGAACACAATAGTCGTGTCCCCGGCCGGAGGAGCGTCCTCCTGGCGCAGCAAAACGACCACACGCAGTGAATTGCCCACCGGAGCAATAAAGCGCATGCCCTGCCGCAGGGCATGCGCCGCAAAACACAAAGGGGGCAAATAGGAAAGCGTGGCAAACGGTGGACTGAGGAGCGCGGCTCCCCACGTACCGGTCATATGCGTTACAGCCTACTCCAGCGTTAAGAATTCTTTGAGGTTGTGCTCAAGCTGGCTGCGGAGTTTTTCATCACGCATGCCGAAATAGATGTTGGCCGTGAGATATTCCGCCCAGTCGCCTGCATCGAAGCGTTTACCCCGGATGCGCACGGCAAGCAGCCCTTTGCCCTTGGCCAGGGCCTTGAGGCTGTCGGTAAGCTGAATTTCGCCGTCGTAGCCCGGCTGCTGCTTCTCAAGGTGCCCGAAAATCTCCGGGGTCAGCACGTAACGTCCCACAATGGCGTAACGGGACGGAGCGTCTTCCACTTTGGGCTTTTCCACCAGATCCCGAACCCGGAACATGCCCGGCGCGAACTCCTCGCCCTGAATGATGCCGTACCTGCTGACCATGTTTTTCGGAACTTCCATCACGCCGATGACAGGGAGTTTTTCATTGGTAAAGACTTCCATCAACTGCTTGATGCCCGGCTCGACGCCGAAAACGAGATCATCCCCCACCATGACGGCAAAGGGATCGTTTTTGACCACTTCCTTGGCGCAGAGCACCGCATGGCCGAGCCCCAGTTGAATCTTCTGGCGTACGGAAATGATGTTGACCATTTCCGCGACCTTGCGCACCTCGGCGAGCATTTCGCTTTTGCCCGAGCGTTCCAACACGCTTTCCAGAGCCCAATTATAGTCGAAATGATCCTCGATGATCTTTTTGCTCTGGTTGTTGACAAAAACAACGTCCATAAGCCCGGAGTGCATGGCCTCTTCCACAACATACTGAACGACCGGCTTGTTGTAGACCGGCAGCATTTCCTTGGGGACATTTTTCGTGGCAGGCAAGGACCGTGTTCCCCATCCGGCCACCGGGATGACAACCTTGGACAATTCCATGTTCCGCGCTCCTTTTGGCGGTTAAGGTCGTGCTCGCGTCGCCGCGACGACTCTTACACGAGGGCTGCTTGTGATTTCCGCTACGCAGGGAACATAGCACAGGCCTAGGGGCTATTTCAAATGAGTCTTGAGGGTCTCGGCCAGGAAATCGGAAAGACTTTGCACCTTGGCCGGGTCTTCCGCCTCCACCATGACACGGGCCACGGCCTCAGTGCCGGAGTAGCGCAACAGCACGCGGCCTTTGCCGTTGAGTTCGCGTTCCGCCTGCTGCACGGCTTTGCCGATGGCCGGCACTTCGTCAAAGGGGATTTTGCGCTCAACATGAACATTCACAAGCGTTTGCGGAAACGGTTCCATGAGATGCGCCAGTTCCGAAAGCGGCTTGCCGCGCTCGCACATGATGCGCAATAGCTGCAGGGCCGCCAGAATACCGTCGCCGGTTGTGCTGTATTTCATGAAAATGAGATGCCCGGACTGCTCCCCGCCGAAACTGGCGCCTTGATTGCGCATGGCCTCCACCACGTAGCGGTCGCCCACGGGCGTGCGGAAGAGCGAGCCGCCCTGCCGCTCCATGAACAGCTCCAGGGCCATGTTGCTCATAACGGTGGCCACCAGCTTCTTGCCGGGCAATTCGTCGCGCGAAAGCATATCCATGGCGCACAAGGCCATAATCTGATCCCCGTCCAACACCGTGCCCTTTTCATCCACAACGATGAGCCTGTCGCCATCGCCGTCAAGGGCCAGACCGATATCCGCGCCTTCCTCGCGCACATGGTGCGCCACCATTTCAGGGTACAACGACCCGCATTTCAGGTTGATGTTCAAGCCGTCGGGCTTGTTGCCCAGCTTGATCACCTCAGCGCCCAGTTCCTCGAAAATCAAAGGTGCGACCTTATAGGTGGCGCCGTTGGCGCAATCAAGTACGATCCGCACGCCGTCAAGGGAGAGATGCCGGGGGAAACTGTTCTTGAGATATACGATATAGCGGCCCAGGCTGTCGGTGATGCGAAAGGCGCGGCCCACATTCTCGGGGCTGGGGTAGGCCCAGCTGTTGCCGTCGCCTTCCACGAGTTCGGCGATGCGGTCTTCCGTCTCATCCGGCAGCTTGAATCCTTCCCTGTCGAAAAATTTGATGCCGTTGTCCATAAAAGGATTGTGCGAGGCGGAAATGACCACGCCAAGGTCCGCGCGCATGTTGCAGGTGAGAAAGGATATGGCGGGTGTAGGCATGGGGCCCACAAGAAAAACATCCATGCCTGAAGCGCAAAAACCGGAAGTCAGGGCGGTTTCGAAAATATAGCCCGAGAGCCTGGTATCCTTACCTATGACGACGCGATGGCGTTTGTTGCCGTTCCTGAACAGCGCGCCGGCGGCCAACCCAAGCTTGAGCGCGACCTCCGGGACCATCGGGAATATGTTTACCTGTCCCCGCAACCCGTCGGTGCCGAACAAACGTTTTCTCATGCATTCACCTCATCTGCACGTATTCATTGCACAGTCCATGCCGGACCGTGAGTTGTCACTTGCCAGCATCCTTAGGCGGATGCAAGGTTAATTCCACATATGCCGGCTTGATGGAAAGCAGCCGGGCCCCAGGCGGCAGGACGACCCGCGGCGACCGCGGATAGGGACCTGGTCCGAGAAATTCCTCGGCCACCACGGAGGCGGAGACGGCCTGCTCCACATCGCCCGCCCGGACTATGGGCAGAGGGATTTCGACTTCCGCAACAATCTGGTCCGGCTGCAGCGTGGCTTCATAGGCACTGCGATTATCCAAGGTCAAGGGCAACGTAAAAGAAAAGGGTTTCGTCTTCACGCCAAAGACAAGTTTGACGTTCACGAAGCCCGGGTCGGCCTCTATCTCGTTGGGCAGGTTCAAGGGCACCACCTCTTCAATGCCCCCCGGCGTTGCGCTGGGCAACGTAATAACCTGGGTTTCCAACTGTTGGATGTCGTTGACGATCTTTTCAGGCCCCCGGACAATGACTTCCTTCGGGCTCGTCACCACCTCCATCAACTGATAGTCGGGATCAAGAGCGCCTTCCCAGATGGGCTTCACCGGAACCTGACGCGAAGCGATGCGATCCACGTTGATATCGACACGGGGCGGATTGATCTCCATGACTTCAAACGTCTTGGACAAGGGAAACATCTCGGGCTGCAACGTGAAGACATTGAGCCCCTGCTTGAGATTGCTCAAATTCAGGGAGTAGACCAGTGATTTATCTTCAATGGTATGGATCAAGCCTTTGGGACCACGCACCCGGACATTGATCTTGCGCAGCAGGCCGTTGCGGATCACCAGATTTTCAGGCATTCCGGCGAACTGGACGCTAGCCTGCATCCAGACGTCCACCTTCTCTCTTCCAGAGACGAAGTACCAGGTGACGAGCGCCAGCAAAAAGGCCAGCAGGGCGTAATGCCAATTGCTCCGCATCTCAGGACTCCAGGGCCTTGAGCAAAACGCGCTTGAGCCGCACCTCGTCCAAGCGCCCGGTCAGCCTGCCGTTCACGGCAACGGAAATCGCGCCGCGTTCCTCGGAAACGACCACGGCCACAGCGTCGCTTTCCTCGGTGATGCCCAGCGCCGCGCGGTGGCGGGTGCCGAATTCGTGGCTGCCCTTGATCATGGTGCGCCCCTGCCCGCTGGAAAGGGGCAGAATGCAGCCCGCGGCCATGAGGCGCGAACCGCGAATAATGACCGCGCCATCGTGTAACGGAGTGTTGGGGTAGAAGATGGTGATCAGCAAATCCTTGCTGACCTTGGCCCCCAGCGTCACGCCGCGTTCGATAACATCGCCCAGGGGCACGTTTTTCTCGATGACCAACAACGCGCCGATATGGCTTTTCGCCAAAGAGGCCATGGCCGCGATAATCTGGTTCAGCGATTCCTCTTCCATGGTTTTCCGTTTCCACAAGCGCCCCGCCCCGACATCGGCGAGCGCTTTGCGGATATCCTGTTGAAAGAGGATGATCACGACAAGGAAGATGGAACTCAGAAAATTGGCCAAAAGCCAATTCAAAGTGTAAAGCCCCACTTCTTCGGAGACGAAATACACGCACAGCACCAGCACCAGACCCGAGAGAACCGAAACCGCACGTGTGCCGCGCACCAACAAAATCAGGCGATAGAAAATAAAGGCCACAAGCGCGATATCCAAAACATCACGCCAGCCTATACGCAGTGAAGCGATTTCCAGCATCATATTCCGCCCACGCTTGTGAGCGCTTCCACAACCCGCAAGGTTTGCAGCGTTGCGACCGGATCATGCACGCGATGAATGCGCGCGCCGCGTTCCGCAGTCAATGCCGTGGCGACCTGAGTGGCGTTTTCCCGCCCCTCAAGGGGGGCGTTCAACAGCCCTCCCCACAGAGATTTGTTGGATATTCCCATGTATAAGGGCCGTCCTAAGACTAAAAATCTCTGTATGGCGCGCAAGAGCGCGAGATTGTGTTCCAAGGTTTTGCCGAAGCCGATACCGGGATCGAGCACGATATGCGACTCGGGCAACCCCGCCGCGGTCAGCATGCGCAACCGCTGTTCGAAAAACGCCAGGACCTCGTCAACCACATTGCCGTACCGCGGCGCCTTCTGCATGACATCGGGCCGCCCCTGGCTGTGCATCAGCACATAGCCGGGCCTGTACTGCGCCAGCACGTCCAGGAGTTCCGGATCAAAGGCGCAGGCGGAGACATCGTTGACGATCACAGCCCCAGCGTCCAGACACGCTGAAGCCACCCGCGCCTTGTACGTGTCCACAGAAAGGGCGATGGGCAGCCCGGCGGCGCCTTGCACCACGGGCAGAACCCTCTCCAATTCCTCTTCCAAGGAAACGGCGGCCGCACCGGGGCGGGTGGATTCGCCCCCGATATCGGCGATATGCACCCCGTGCTCCGCCATACGCCGTACTGACTCCAAGGCCGCGCCGCCGGCGTGGCGGCCCCCGTCATAAAAGGAATCCGGCGTGACGTTGACGATGCCAGCCACAAGGAATGGAGCGCACTCCAGGCGTTTACCGGCGTAAAGGTCCCAGGTTGTCTCCTCCTGAGAGGATAACGTCTTACATGGAACCTCGACCATCTAGCCGTCCTTGCTCTGCTTGCCGGAATCCGCCGCCTCCTGCGCCTCTTCAGAAGCTTCACCTTCCGGGCGGCCAGCTTCGGCGGCGGATGCGTCCGTTTCAGCCGCGGTTCCGGCTTCAGGCGCAGCGGCCGCGCCCGCTTCCTCATGTGAGGCCGCATGTTGCCCAAAAATGAAATCGTCCTCTTCAGTTTCCTCGCTTTTGGCCGCAGGGGCCGCATGCTTGTTGTTGAAGGGGGGCAATTCCTCGCCGGCCATAATTATATCGATATCCGTACCGCTTACGGTTTCACGCTCAAGCAGGGCCGCCGCGATCTTGTCCAAAACCTCGCGGTTTTCCTGCAGCAGGCGCATGGCGATTCTTTCGGCTTCCTCGATGATCCGCCGGATTTCCGAATCCACAAGCTGGGCGGTCTGTTCACTGTAGTCTTTGAAATGCCCCAAATCGCGGCCGATGAATATTTCATCGCCCTTGTCGCCAAGAGATATGGGGCCCACGGCTTCGCTCATGCCCCACTTGCAGACCATGCTGCGGGCGATCTTGGTCGCCTGTTCCAGGTCGTTGGCAGCGCCGGTGGTCAGGTGGTTGAAGACCGTGAGTTCCGCCGCGCGCCCGCCAAGTCCGTAGGCCAGCCTGCTTTCCAGGTAGTCCTTGGAATAGGTGTGGCGTTCGTCGATGGGCAGATAAGCGGTAACGCCCAGGGCCCGGCCGCGGGGAATGATCGTCACCTTGTGCACCGGATCGGTTCCGGGCAAAAGCTTGGCCACAAGGGCGTGCCCGGCCTCGTGGAAGGCCGTGGTGCGTTTTTCCTCTTCCGAAAGGATCAGACTGCGGCGCTCCTTACCCATGAGCACCTTATCCTTGGCCTCCTCGAAATCGGCCATGGATATCTGGTCCTTATTTTGTTTCGCCGCATACAGCGCGGCCTCGTTCACCAGATTTTCCAGGTCAGCGCCGGAGAATCCGGGGGTTCCGCGCGCAAGGACCTCGAGATTCACATCGCCGGCCAGAGGCGAACGTCGGCTATGCACCTCGAGTATGCGCCTGCGGCCCCGGACGTCCGGGGTAGGCACAACCACCTGGCGGTCGAAACGTCCCGGCCTGAGCAGGGCCGGGTCCAGGACATCGGGCCTGTTGGTCGCGGCGATGAGGATGACGCCCTCATTGGACTCGAAGCCGTCCATTTCCACCAGCAGCTGGTTCAGGGTCTGCTCGCGCTCATCGTGCCCGCCGCCGAGTCCAGCGCCGCGCTGCCGGCCCACGGCGTCGATTTCGTCAATAAAAATCAAGCAAGGCGCGTTTTTCTTGCCCTGCACAAAGAGGTCGCGCACGCGGGCCGCGCCCACGCCCACGAACATTTCCACAAAGTCGGAGCCGGAAATGGAGAAAAAAGGCACTCCCGCCTCACCGGCCACGGCCCGCGAAAGCAACGTTTTACCCGTGCCCGGAGGGCCCACGAGCAACACGCCCTTGGGAATACGGCCGCCAAGGCGCGTGAAGCGCTTGGGATCGCGCAAAAAGTCCACGACTTCACTCAGTTCGTCTTTGGCCTCGTCAACACCCGCCACATCGTCGAATGTGACTTTGGCCGTATCCTGAGAAATAAGCCGGGCTTTGGAGCGACCGAACGACATGGCCTTGCCGCCGCCCCCCTGCATCTGACGCATGAAGAAAATCCATACGCCAATGAGCAACAGCATGGGGAACCAGGAGATAAAAAGCGTCATATACCATGGCGCGTCTTCCTCCGGCTCGGCATTGACCTGCACCTTGTTTTTGATGAGCTTGTCCACCATCTGGGGATCTTCAGGCGCGTAGGTCGTAAACATGGCGCCTTCAACCGTTTTTCCCTGGATACGGCTGCCCTGGATAGTGACTTCGATCATGTCGCCGCTATCCACCTTGTTCAGAAACTCGCTGTAGGAAAGTTTCTGCTGCGCGGTTTGCGGCTGATTGAAAAGGTTGAACAAGACCACCATAACTAGGGAGATGGTGGCCCAAAGCAGTAAGTTCTTCGTGAAGGTATTCAAAGACATTCCTCCATCATGAGGGACATGGCATTGGATAGGGGGCTGCGCAACGCAGGCAGGGCCATATGAACAACTGGTTGTTTTTATTGAAGGCACGCCGATCGTGAATCACCGGGCCATCACTGAATATCATCATTACCCGCCAATACATAAAACCCCTCAACGGTTTTGGCAATCGCTTACGGGCTCATTTTCCAAAGCTCGCGAAAGAAGCGAAGTCTGGCTGCACATTTAAACACTTGATGCCAGCTGCTGAAACTGATAGATGCACCGAAATCGTCGTGTTTTGTTTTTTGAAAAAGGAAGCGTTTCGTCACCGGTGTGGCGCCTGGACTTCAAATCCAGTGGAACGGCTAATCCCGTTCGGTAGGTTCGACTCCTATACGCTTCCGCCATTTTCTTTTTCCGGTCTTTTTTCCAGGATCCATCTGCGGCAGCCGGTCTTTCTTTTTCCGCACTTTGCGCTTTATCCGCAAAATCATCGCATTTCACTTGGTAGCAAACCAGAATTTATTTTTTTACGCCATACGAAAACGAAAAGCAACCGTACACCGATTCTCTTACTCCTCTATCCGCTTGCGCTGTATGCAGCCTTTCGGTTTTCATCGCGTTTTTCGTTCTGCGCGCGTCCTTGACCTTTCCAACGGGATGCCCCCCCTGCTCCGTCTATTGCCAAGCCTTGTATGCCACAATGACCCAATTTTCGATTGCATCATCAACAAGGCGGTAAAAATCTAAGGAAACGCTGATTAATTACATTTTCTGGAAGTGCTGTAGAATTGTTCGCTGGCGAGGCGCAAGGAAAAGCCAATGCCGTCGTGTAGTTAGACATACACGAGGATTTGCCTTTTCCGCAGCAACAAAGCCAGCGGGCAATTATGCTAGTGCTTCCCTAACGGCCCGCTCCCGGGGCATTCGCCCAGGCCCCGTTAATGGCGTGTCCTCAACTTAGGGCTCAGTGCAAGAAATATAATAATTTTCCGCACTGAGTAATAAGGACGCCGTTTTTTTCCCCGCTTGTATTGCAATCCCGGAAAATTTCCTTCATTAAGTTGCACGTAACCAAACTTGTGGTTTGGACAGGTATCCTTTTGATGCTCATCAGGGGGGGATGGCGATGGTGCGCCCCTGTCGTCGATTGTTCCCCCTCAGTGCTTGCATCTTACCCACCGGTAGGGAATACCTTGCGTGCAATCATGAACGACACACCATGCACTGTTCCATGGCCAGACTGTCGCAGTCTTTTAATTACAATTGAACTTTTGAGGTAGAATATTCTCATGCTCAACAACACGTCTATTCTGATCACAGGTGGCACCGGATCATTCGGCAAAGCGTTTGTACGCACAATCCTGACCCGCTTTCCCGACGTCAAACGCCTTGTCGTGTACTCCCGCGACGAGCTTAAGCAATTCGAGATGGAGCAGGAATTTAGCTGTTCCAAATATCCGGCAATGCGCTATTTCATCGGCGATGTGCGCGATGCGAACAGACTGCGCAGCGCCTTGGAAGGCATTGAAGTCGTCGTGCATGCCGCCGCTTTGAAGCAAGTGCCCACTGCAGAATACAACCCCTTCGAATGCATCAAGACAAACGTACTCGGCGCCCAAAATATGATCGACGCCTGTATGGACGTATCGAGCATCAGGCGCGTCGTGGCCCTCTCCACGGATAAGGCCGCCGCGCCCATCAATCTCTACGGCGCCACGAAATTGTGCTCCGACAAGCTGTTTATCGCCGCGAACAACATCAAAGGGCAACGCGACCTGCGCTTCGCCGTGGTGCGCTACGGCAACGTCATGGGCAGCCGCGGGTCAGTGATCCCCTTTTTCCTGGCCAGACGCTCCACAGGCGTTCTGCCCATCACGGACGCCAACATGACGCGCTTCAACATTTCCTTGCAAGAAGGCGTTGACATGGTGCTCTGGGGCATCGAGAATTCGCTTGGGGGCGAATTGTACGTTCCCAAAATTCCCAGCTACCGGGTTGTGGAACTTGCCCAGGCCATTGGACCGGATTGCGAACACCCCGTCATCGGCATTCGTCCGGGTGAAAAAATCCACGAAGAAATGATCACGACAAGCGACAGCTTTAGTACTGTTGATTTGGGCAAATATTACGCCATCCTGCCCACAACGGGCAAACGCAGTCCGAAGCATTACTGCCGCGAAAAGTCTTGCGATCTCGTCGAGCCCGGTTTTACATACAACAGCGGCACAAATCCCGATTTCCTCACTGTGGAACAACTCAGAGAACTCATCCGACTGCATGTGGATCCAAATTTTACAGTGTAAGCCATGATTCCCTACGGACGACAAAACATCAATCAAGACGACCTCGAGGCCGTGCTTGAAGTCTTGCGCTCTGATTTTCTCACCCAAGGGCCCAAAATACCCGACTTCGAGCGCACTGTGGCCAATCAATGCGGGGCGCGCCATTGCGTGGCAGTCAACTCCGCCACCAGCGCCCTGCACATCGCCTGTCTGGCGCTGGGGCTCGGCCCCGGGGACAGGCTCTGGACCTCCCCGATAACGTTCGTGGCTTCGGCCAATTGCGCCCTCTATTGCGGTGCACAGGTCGATTTCGTGGACATCGACCCGCAGAGCTACAACCTCTGCCCCAAAGCCCTTGAACAAAAACTGGAGGCCGCGGAAAAACAGGGAACACTGCCCAAGATAGTCGTTCCCGTACATTTATGCGGCCAGTCTTGCGATATGGAGGCGATCCACGCCCTCTCCAGGCGCTTCGGCTTCCATATTATCGAAGACGCTTCCCATGCCATCGGCGCGCGGTATAAAGACGCCCCCGTAGGTAATTGCAGGTATAGCGATATCGTGATCTTCAGCTTTCATCCCGTGAAAATCGTGACCACGGGCGAAGGGGGCATGGCCGTCACCAACAACGACGCCCTCGCCGAACGCATGGGCCTGCTGCGCTCCCACGGCATAACCCGCGACGCGGGGCAGATGACCCACGCAGCTGACGGCCCCTGGTATTACCAGCAAATAGCCCTGGGCTACAATTACAGGATGACCGACATTCAAGCGGCCCTGGGCGCCAGCCAGATGCGGCGGCTGCATTCTTTCGTCGGCACACGCAACGAGCTTGCGGCGCGCTACAACGAACTCCTGGCCGATCTTCCCCTCACGACGCCTTGGGTGCATCCGGACTGCCACTCCTCATGGCATATCTATGTGATCAGACTTGATAGCGCGGCAATACCCAGAAATCATGGAGAGGTTTTTTCTTACCTCCGGGAAAACGGCATTGGCGTCAACCTGCACTACATTCCCGTGCATATGCAACCCTATTATCAACAACTTGGCTTTACACCCGGCATGTATCCCGAAGCGGAAAAATATTATGCAGAGGCCATTACTCTGCCTCTGTTTCCTGCTATGGATTCGTCGGATCAAGATACTGTCAATGAGGTGTTACATAACGCTTTAAAGTAATTATCGCGTCGTGTTCGGCGAATGCCATTCCAGATAAATCGACCAAACTGTATTTATGCAATCTTTACTGTCTGTGGAAAAGGTATAGTGAAATGATTCTGGGTATTCTTCAGGCTCGCATGTCTTCATCAAGACTTCCCGGCAAGGTTTTAAAAGAAATTCTCGGCAAGCCCATGCTTGCGCATCAGATATCCCGTGTTCAACGCGCTAACATGCTGGACAAGCTCGTTGTCGCCACTTCGACGGATTCCTCAGACGACGCCATCGAGGCGCTCTGCCAAAAAGCAAATGTGGAGTGCTTCCGCGGCAGTCTTGATAACGTGTTGGAGCGTTTTTACGCCTGCGCCACGCACTACAATGCCGACGTCATTGTCCGGCTTACCGGCGACAACCCATTGGCCGATCCTGATGTCATCGATGGCACCATAACGTATTTCGTGAACAACAGCTTTGATTACGTGACCAACGCCGGCAAGGAACCGACGTTTCCCAATGGCCTCGAGGCCGAGGTTTTTACGTCCCGGGCCTTGCAAACCGCATGTGAGAACGCTTCGCTCCCTTCGGAAAAGGAGCATGTCACGCCGTACATAAAGCACCGTCCGGAAGCCTTCAAGCTTGGCCTGTACAAAAGCGATCAAAACAACTCAACCCTGCGCTGGACTGTTGACGAGCCTTGTGACTTTGCGTTCGTATCGCGGGTGTATGAGGAATTATATCCGCAGAATCCGCTCTTTTCCATGCACGACGTTCTGGAACTGCTCAAGAGCAAGCCGGAACTCCTTACAATCAATAAGGGCATACAACGTAACGAGGGCTTTAAAAAATCGCTGCGACAGGATCAGGAATTTTTAAAAGATTCCTTGAATCCACAGGGCGGTTCCGCACAGTAGTTTTTCAGAATGCCGTTCACAATTGAACGCAACAGAGGGGAGAGGGGAAACCCTTCGCGAAGTGTTTCCCCTCTCCCACTTTCCGTTTATGATGCTTTTTACCATACACATTGCGGCAGATTTAATGACATAATACAGCATGTGGGGCAGGACGGTCTCGGATCCAGACACCACTTCCTGCGAGAGGATCCACCCTTTACTTGCCTCTGCAAGAAAGGAACCCCATGTACAAAGGCTCTCCCCCTGGCTTGTCGGCTTTCATAAACCCAACCACGCATTCCACTACCGCAAATCGACATGATTTCCATCCCCTTTTCCGCAGAATTGCTTCATACACGCATGTTGCACCTATACGTGATCAATTCAGGCTTACCCGACGATGCGTCATGTATTGCGGCCAATACTCTCAACTTCAATACAAAAAATGATTCATGGATGCATCTGCGCTGCTCCCCTGAGCATAGTTTGGAAACGCCGCCTGAACAAAGTATTGTTCCTCTCTTCCCCGATGAAGATTATACGCTTTCCGGAGAGGTGCAACTGACCTCCGGCACTGCACTGCTCTCAATAATTGAGTATGATACGCACAAGGTGCTGCAAACAACGAGCTGTACTCTCACCTCCGGGTCTTTCTCCTTGCAATTCCATACCCATGATGAACATGCGTGTTATTCCGTCGTCTGTCATCTCTCAGGCAAGGGCGCGTTCAGCATGCAAAAACTGCATATCCATGGCCCAACTGCAGCGGCCACGTTTCCGAAATTGAAATGGATCATCAAAAATCCAGCCATATATGATGACAACCTGAAGCTACGGGGAGACTATCATTTTGGAGCCTCTCTCACCCGTCATCTGGAGCAGTTGGGGCAAGAGGTGGCAACTGAATATTATCCGCACTGGGAGACCGACAACACCGCGGACGTGATCTTGCTCCTCAGGGGGTGGTATCACTACAAGCCGCAAGGCAATGCCCCCTTCCATATGCACTGGATGATCAGCCACCCCGATGCCGTGACTCTCAAAGAATTGGGGCAGTACGACGCACTGTTCGTCGCCTCCGCCTCCTATGCGCGTCTTCTGGCAAAAAAGATGGGACGAGCCGTCCACGTGCTGCATCAATGTACTGATCTCGAGATTTTCAATGATCCTCTTTCCTCATCGGCTTCCAGTGAACGCCGGGACATCATTTTTGTCGGAGGCAATTATAAACGCGGCAGGCCCTGCATCCCCTGGGCCATCGACCAAAAAATACCCGTAAAAGTATGGGGAAAAAACTGGAACGGCATTGTTCCCGAGGATCTTCTGCAGGGTCCTTATATCGAAAACCACGAACTCCCTGAGCTCTATCGCCGTGCCCTGGCTACGCTCAATGACCATTGGCCCGACATGCTGCGTTACGGCTTCCTGAACAACCGCACTTTCGACGCACTCGCCTGCGGCCTGCCCGTCATATCGGATTATCACCCTGATTTTGAATCTTTTTTTCCTGGAGCAATGTTCTATTACAAAACCATAACGGACCTTATACAATGTGTCCAGGAAGTGAATGACAATTACGCCGCAATAGCTGCATCCGTAAAAAAGGCGCAAGTCAAAATTGCACGTAGTTATTCTTTTGCGAGGCGCGCCCACCAGCTTGTTTTTGCGGCCTGTACTGCGCTGCAATCCGGAAACCGTCTCTCAAGGTCGAATGGCAATGAATAGCGCCAGATGAAATTTCCGCAACAGGCTGCCCAATGCAGACAACAATGCAACTCAGATGCATTACAAATATACTTTACAGCGTAGATTATACCATTTCCCATTTCCAGTGTGTTTAATGAATTTTTCCGGGGAGGAAACCAGCGCTGCTATCTTCATCCCCAGAGCATCTTATACCATTTCCAGATAAATTTTGAAAACTTTCGGCGTAAAGAAAATAACCACATAATAATAAAAAGTCATTTTCTGGCGTCCAGGGGCCTCCCCTGATCGTCGTGCGGGCTTGAAAGCCCGCTTCTTTTTTACTCTTTGAGTCCGAAAACCGAATGAATACGCCAAAGGCTTTCTTCATTATGATACATTGCAAAGCCATCAAGTCACGGTTACTGTCGATTTCTTTGGTCAATTATAACCTGCCCCGATTTTGACGTAAAAAAAGTGCGATTGCATATGAATATTGCAATTAGAGTTGATGCTTCTCTGGAAATCGGCACTGGTCATGTCTACCGCTGCCTTTCCCTTGCGGAGGCGTTGCGAAAAAACGGCGCCCGGATAGTGTTTCTCTGTAGAAACCAGGTTGCTAATTTGAGCGCACTGATACGTACCCAACAGTTTGCGGTAGAGTTGCTTCCATCAGTAGAAGCACTTCCCTCGTCTTCTTCCCCCATTCCTGCAGAACATGGGGCCCCTCCTCCGGCCCATGCTCATTGGCTTGGAGTGGAGCAACGAACCGACAGCATGCAATCCATCCAAGCGTTGCGAAATGGCATTCCATGGGATCTGCTGATTGTTGATCACTACGCCCTCGACTTCCGCTGGGAAGCCGCCATGCGCGCCGTGGTAAAACGCATCATGGTCATCGACGATCTTGAAGACAGAAACCATGATTGCGATGTCTTTCTCAATCCGAACCATCTTGATGCCGCCTTGCAACGTCCGCAATGCACAGTGCCTGATCATTGCCTTATGCTGTTGGGGCCGGAATACGTCCTTTTGCGCCCCGAATTTCAGATTGCTCGACGGTACGGGCAAATGCGCGGCAATGGAATCGCGAGAATTCTCGTGTACTTTGGTGGCAACGACCTTCATAATTTAACGGGGTTGACCCTCGAGGCTCTCGATTTCGAAAATTTGCGGCATCTCCTGGTGGATGTTGTCGTTGGTCCGGACAACCCTCATAGGCACGCTGTTGAAGAACTGGTCCGCACTAGGGCCAAAACACGACTTCACATACAACCGCCTAATTTTATAGAACTTCTTTTAAGGGCTGATCTTTGTATTGGAGCAGGCGGCACAACGACATGGGAACGCCTGTGTGTAGGTTTACCCAGCATCATCATTACTGTTGCCGAAAACCAAACTAATTTCGCCCGGAATCTACATCGTAAAAATTACGTTACGTGGATTGGCAATGAAAAGGAATCAACCTCCCTAGATATTGCCAAGGCTATCCTTCAGGAAATATCGAGATTGCAGTCATTGCCCTTCATAACAAATACCATTACAGTCGATGGAGAGGGAGCATCTCGCGTAGCTCAATTTATTGCCTCAATCGCGTATTAAATAATGAGTTTACATTGCAACTACCAGTCGTAAACAGGCAGTTGAACACGTAATTACTTTCTCAATAATGATTACAAAAACGCCACTTCCATAAATTAAATGCTTGTCACCATATGGACAAGGCGCATCATTTTCAACTATTACGTGTTTCAATTATTTATAAAAATGGACCCCCAACACTCCGTCATTTCGGTAAAACAATAAGCTATGCATGCGAATGGACAAAAAATACTCATAAGAACCGATGCAGGTCCAAAAATCGGCATTGGGCACCTGATGCGCTGCCTCACCATAGCGCGAAAATGGGAAGAAATGGGAGGTGATGTATCATTGCTGATGTCTCCACTTGTCGAAGGGATAGAAGCGATGATCACCTCACAGGGATTTGCTCCCCTGCTTCATGACAATGAACCTGGCAGCATTGAGGATGCGCAGTATACCTCGAAACTTTTTCACGATATCAGTGCGTCCTGGTTAATAGCCGACGGTTATTGGTTCGGCACAGCTTTTCAACAAACGTTGGCGACAACCGTGGACAATACTCTCTATCTCGACCCGTTGGGCGCTCCTCAATATAACACCGCAAGAATTATCGTAAATCCTAATATTTATGCAAATGAAGCCTATTATGCCGAACGGGCTCCCCACACGCGTTTGCTGCTGGGGCCGAAATATCTTCCCCTTCGTCCTGAATTTTTAAACCGCTCACCTACAAAAAGGGAACGCTGTCCGGTTCCTAGTACGCTATTGATAAGCCTCGGTGGGGGCGATCCCGACAATATCACTGGCCATATTCTCCGCTTTCTGGAAAAGGTTGCATCCCCGCTCAACTGCATCGTTGTGGTGGGGCCTGCCAACTCCCATGTCTCAAACCTGAAAAGCTATGCTGCAACCAGTTGCATGTCCATAACCGTCCACCAATCGCCAAATAATATGCATGAATTATTTGAACAGGCGGACATAGCCATTTTAGCTGGTGGATCAACGGTTTGGGAAGCTCTTTACATGGGCGTACCGACTATCTTAATGAGTTACGCAAGCAACCAGTTACGGGTTGCCCCAAAGCTCCATGAATTGGGCTATGCACTATATGCGGGCCACTTTCGTGAAGCAATCCCCGATCAACTCGGAGAGCACTTGCACAATCTTATACATGATCATACTCGTTACGCTGAACTGTCCGCTCACGGCATTGATTTGATAGACGGCAAAGGCATTGAACGAATTGTTAACGAAATGCTCACATTGCAATAAAATTAAGCTCGGATTGGGAACCTTATATGAAAAAGCATGCGTTGATTCTTGGCACTCTGGCGGGACAGGCGGAGGCAATGGAATGGCTTCAGGATCATGATTGGTTAGTTTCCGCCTGCGGTCATGTAAAAGAAGGACCCGGTGTGGAAGTTGCTGATAATTTTTATCTAGTCGACATCTTGGATATTCAGAAAGTCGCTGACCTTGCCCGCGAGATTAAAGCGGATGTTGTCTATTCCTTTGGGTCGGACATTGCCATGCCTACCATAGCCAAAGTCAGTGAACTCCTCGGATTGCCGTGCTTTTTTGATGTGGAAACGACAGATATTCTGCATCGCAAGGTGCTTTTGCGCAAATTCCTCAATGAAAACAACATAAGTGCGACAGCCTATAAACGTGTTCGTACTGAAGAAGACTTGGAGGGCTTTACCGTTTTCCCCGCCATATTAAAACCGGCCGATAGTCAAGGCCAACGCGGCATTGCTATTGTCAATTCCATCCAAGATGCAGCTCGGTTTTTGCCCCAAAGTCTGGCGGCATCAAAAACAAGTGAAGCCATTATTGAGGAACTCATTGATGGTCCAGAAATTTCGGTGCATTCATTTATAGTCGATGGTGAACTTAAATTGTTCATTCCCTCGGATAGGCACACATGGCAAGGCCCTGCGGTAGGCATACCAACCGGCCATGTTATACCTTCACGCTTTGCTTCGGAGAATGATGTGTCCGAAGTTCGTGAAATCGTGCTTTCTTGTATTAAGGCCTTGAAAATTAAAAACGGTCTACTGTACTTCCAGATGAAACTCAGCAAAACCAAAGGCCCAAAAATCATAGAAATTGCTCCCCGCCTTGATGGGTGTCATATGTGGAGACTTATCGAATATTGCACTGGCGTTAATCTCTTTGCGGCTTGTTTTGAGCGACTGATGGATATCCCTTGGCATGACACCCCTCGCCTCTCCTCGCCGGACGCCTATTCTCTTTGGTTTTTCCTGCAAAAGACCGGCGAACCGTTCCAAGAGGATCTTCATTCCTTACCGTCTGATAAGGAATGTGTGTATAAGCAATTTATCTATAATCAAAATGATAAGGTGAGATTCACCAATGGCGTCATTGAGAAAGTCGGATACTATATCGTAAAAGATTAATTTTAAGGGTGCACAATGAAAAAAATCGTTATAACGGGCGCTCGCGGCTTCATTGGCAGGTATCTCACTAGAAGGCTGGCGTCTAAGGGCTATGATGTTTTGGGACTAGGCAGGATTCCGCAGAGTGATAAATTGGGCATGGTTGATTTATCGAACAATTCAATACGTGATGACGGACTCACTCTCCGGGAGTATCTATGCAAGGCCCAGGTTGTCATTCATCTAGCAGCAAAACAGGTTGATGACCCAAAAGCGCCCGTTAGCGATTATTTTTCATCCCATCTAGTGGCTACGGAACAGATATGTCGCGCTCTGGATGTGGAGCATGCCGAGAAAGTAATATTTGCCTCCTCAAGGTTAGTGTATTCTGGCTCCATTCAAGGCGATATCTCGGAATCAGCTCCTTGTTTTCCTGATACGACGTATGGTCTGTGCAAAAAATTTGCTGAGGATCTGCTCAATTATTATGCAGCCAAAGGTAGTTGGAATAGTATTTCATTGCGGTTAGGTCAGGTCTACGGTCCAGACCCGAGGATGAGAGGAGCCATTTCACGGTTTATGAAACAGGCCATGGAAACAGGACGAATAACCGTATTTGGGCAAGGAATGGCCATCCGTGATTTTATCTACCTTGAAGATGTTCTGGACGCTTTTGAAAAGGCGGTGGAAGTAAATGCCCCAACAGGTGCGTACAATATCGGAAGCTGCAGTGGCTTTTCTATTTTGGATCTGGCCAAAGCTGTGAAGGACCAGTTCACAGATCCTCCAGCCGTAATTATCCATCAACATGTGGAAAATGAAGATCAAAGTAGATATGTCATGAACTGTCGGCAAGCGGGAACGTATTTGGGATGGCGTCCCAATTGGTCTCTCGCACAAGCAATTCATGAACTATATTCTTTTTTTCAAAAACAACATGATAGACATCAAAATATTGCGGGTTGACAAAAAAAATGAATGGAATCTCAATAATTGTATTAACATATAATACACCGGACCATATCAACAATTTATTAGTTTCTTTTTCAAAAATAAATACCTATCAACCGTTTGAATTCATAATCATAGATCATGGCACTGAAAATCAAACATTCTCGAGAACACTTGAATATAGCACCAAATTTTATATACGGCATATAAAGAGATGCAAAAACTACTCGTTCTCCGAATCATGTAATCACGGCGCCAAATACGCCAGATACCCGTTCTTACTTTTCCTAAACAATGACATCATTTATACAAACGATGTCATTCAACCATGTATCTCCGCGTTAGAAGATAACTCTATAGGCATAGTAGGAATTCGATTAGATGACATTTCAGACAATACCAACAAAGAAAGTTCAAAAGTACAGCATGCTGGAATTGATTTTATCTGGAATGATCGGCGTCAATACCATCAACCCGAGCAGATAAGATACGGTTCTATAGCGGAGTTCACAAAATCATATAAGAGAAAAGATAAAAAAATAGAATCAGTTCCTGCTGTCACAGGCGCCTTTATGGCGTGCAGAAAACATGATTTTTCCATCCTTAATGGCTTTAACGAAGATTATTATTACGGGCTAGAAGATATTGACCTGTGCCTTAGGATGAAGAAAAATCTCAAAAAGAAATGCGTTTGCATCAACTGGCTAAGCCTAGAACATAAGGAGCAAGCGACTCGCAAACAAATGCCACAAGATTTTATCCACAAAAACCATGCCCTATTCAAACAAAATTGGGAAAACTACATTAAAAAAACAATTATCAAAAAAATGATATAATAAGAATAAACAATGATCAACAAAACTAATCTTTAATTGAATCATTGAATATTTTATTCATACGTTCAACAGCGGCTGTCGAAGTCCTACGCAATAATAAGACATCTATTAATTTTCCGAAGAAACACCCCATCCTCCACCTCCGAGACTTTAATAACAATTTAAAATCGTTATCTAACTCATGAAACCATTTTGAAAATTGTCTATTCTGATCACGCCAGTTTCTCGCGTTGAGCAAATCACGCTTAGCATTTCTAAGATTAGCATGAAGTCGTCTTACCTCATCACGCCATTCCCTAGCATTGAGCAGATCGCTTTTAGCGCGCATCAAAGCCTGCTTCTCAGATTCAAGAGAGCTATTGCAATCAGAAATTTGTATTTGTAATCTTTCCAGTTGTTCCTCTAAATCAACATTAAGTGTATAGTAGGCCTTGGTAAGTTCGATTTGGGAACCGTATTGATTTTTAAATTCAGCAAGAGAATTATTTAAGTTAATCGAATAGTTCTCCTGCTGTAAATACTGTTGCTGAATCAAATCATGGTTTTTTTTAGCGTTATGCAATTCCAAAACAAGACCATTGATTTGTTGCTTATAGTCAGAATGCAACATATCAATATCATTCTTATACACGGAACACATCTGCTGACAGCTTGCCAACTGAGCGTCAAAATCAGATTGCCTTTGAATGAATGATTGGACCTGCGATCTATAAAAATCCAATTCACTATGGAGTTTATGTACATTTTCTTCATATTCAAGCAAAAGAGCTTTATGTTCCTCAATATCATCCTTGCATGACATCAAATCATTAGCATATATTGCAAGAGATTCCCTAGCCTCTAGCAATGAATTGCGTTCTATTTCAATTTCTTGTGATAATTCCTTATTAATAGCATTTGCGGATTCAAGTTCAGATCTAAGCTTAGCAAGTTCCAAGGTAGCATCATTCAACATTTGTTCAGTATTAGCATTGATTTCGGCATGATGCTCAAGATCTTCTGAAATTTTATTTTTAAGCAATTTAAGATTATCAAGTTCTGCCAAAGTTGATGACAATCGCGATGATGTGTCATTCAATTCATTTTTAATTTGTATTTGGCTCTCACGTTCCAAACGAAGAGTATCCAAAATTTGTTCTTTGTAATCAATTGCTTTTCGCAATGAATCTTCAAGAGTTTGTTTTTCAAAGGCAAAACGGTTGTTTAAAATTTGAATCTCAGAGGAATGAACATCTTTCAAATGCTGATATTTTGATTTTTCATCAACCAAACGCAATTCAAAATCAGATATAATTTGTTGAGAATGAACATTCAAGGAATTCAACCTATCTACATCTTTTTGTAAAGATGAATTAGATTTTTGAGATGCATCATGTTTAGCGTTAAGATCTTGTAATTTCTTTTTAAAAACCTTTAATTCGGCATTTAAATCTGAAATTTGATTTCGAAAATTTTCAGATGCCGTCTTATACTCATTTAATTCGGCTACTATTTTATCAGTTTCATCAGCGTTCTTTTTTGAGTTGTCATTGATAGTCTTATTCAATTGAGATATTATTTTATCTTTAGTAGCAATATCATAAATTTTTAATTCCAACTCTGAAGAAATATTTAAAATATTCTTTTGTAAATCATCATTGAGATTGTTGATCTCAGATAATTCACTTGCAAGGCGAGAAATTTCTAAATTTTTCTCTGAAGACAGAGAATCTAATTGGCTTTGTAAATAAGAAATGGTCTTTTGACTAGTGGACAAATCAGCCTTGACTTTATCATGCTCGATTTGCTGAGAAGACAATTGAGATAGCAAGGATGAAACATCTTTTTTAACTTGAAGAATTGAGTTATTTTTGGATTCAGCGAGAAAATCGTAGCTTTCTTTTAGATCAGAAATTTGCTTTTGATAACATGCACATTTTGCATCGAGAGAGCTGTTCAACTGTACAAGTTTATCGTAGTCGGAAGACTGTTGAACAATTTGGTTTTCCAAAGCGGTGCATGAAGCTATTTTGTTCTCAAGCTTATCTTGGTAATCAGAAATAATAGATCCAATTTTAGAAACATCATGATCAACCTTAATCCAAATAGAAATAGCCAAAGGGACATCATCAATATCATCAAATATGTTGAAGTTTAACATTGAAGAAATGTCAGAGCAGAGTATTGTTGTGCAGCCGGGAACGGGAAGCAGATAAGAAGATTCAAGAGACATAATTGAGAAGAAATCATCAAGTGAAGAATATTCACGAAGCACAGAATCTGTAGATTTGTTGAAAATTTTAAGACTAGAAATTTGAACAATTCCGTATGAATTAGTGGGTGAAAATTTCAACCCATTTAATTTATATCTATCGACAGAATCAAAATCAACAATTATATTTTGCCATTCACCAGGATTTAACACAAAAGTTCCAGCCTCCTGCGAAAAAAAGCGAGAACCAGCAGGAGAGATTTTATCATCTATATAAAAATGGCAAAAACGAATCTGTTGCAACTGAGAAGACTTCAACAACTGAAAATCACGTTGAGTTGAAACATTAAGCTGCTTTTTCTCATAGTCACCAATGAGATCTAAAAGCCTATTAAAAACACCCAATGAAAAATCAATATTGTCTGCAGAAGAATGTGAAAGAGGACTTGTTGAAGCATTTAATTCATGCAGACCAACAAGAGGATAATACTGCACCATAGAGTCATCAGAACTATCTCTAGATAAAGTTGAACGGACTCCGAAACTAAGTAATTGATTATAAACTGTATTAAAATGCGAAAAAAACTTATCATCATTAAAACTTGAATTTATTGCATGATGTTTCAATTCAGGATGAATATACTGAAAAAGACTTCCATAATTTGAATTTAAACAATAGTCACCAAAATTGATAGAATTTAGAATACCCTGAAGAGCATTGATTGGATTCGCAACAATTTGATCATACGAAACAATAGAATAATCCAAATTCCTACAGGAACGTAATGCATCACGATTATAATTCATCCATAGCAAATGCCCCTTGTCAAGTTCCAGATCGAATTTAGTTTTCAGAGAATAAGCGACTTCCATAGGGTGGCGTAGCAGCACAACAATAGCCGGCGTAATGTTCAAACTTTTAAAACTTCTCAACCACAAAGGAAAGAAACGACATAACGCCGGATCGACAAGAGCAAAAGGCACATTTTTTTCTGTGACAATATGCAAATAATGGTCAATGGCAGTTGTGGCATTATGGGCAGCATGACTATCCATCCATCCAACTGGTAAATTGCCAACCATATCCCATTTGCATCCAAGTTCACTAAACAAAGTGCTGTGTATTATATTTATTTGACTAATATTGTTAGAGAAATTATTTTTATCAAAATTAGCAGAGTCAATTGTATGAGCAGTCCTGAAGCCCAATGCCGTCAAGCAATCAGACAAAACGGTGTTGCCACTGCGATACATACTGAGAACTGCTACAATCTGATTAGAGCTTTGCATCATTGTGTCCTTATGAATTACAGCCAAAATAAGATTATAAAATATTTAGTTACTAAATATAGCGCTTTTCACAATACTAAAAATACTTCTATTATTCATTTTAAGTGCTTGACCACAGGGTACACCTGTCTGCTTGCAAAAGTAACGAATTTGACGATTGATAAGTTTAATTCTATAATTGTAATCTACACACTTGCCTATCCTTGAAACAATTTCCTTCGTAGTACCAGTAGGAATGTAATCAGGATCAAGCAATGTATAATCTTCAACTGAGAAATTTCGCACAACAAACGCGGGAATACCTCGGCTAATTCCCTCAAGCAAAGCAGATGACCCAAAGGAAACGCTGACATAAACCATATTTTCATAATCCAAATCAAGTGGATGATTCATTGCGATAGTCCAGTCCAGCAAATCGCCATCATTATCACGCAAAAAAGACAACTCATCTGCTAAAGAGCCTTTGCCTTTATAATAAATATCAACACCTTCCCCTAACTGCTTTAACGAAAAAAATAGATCTCTATAGCTTGCAAGTTGATCATTGATTCTTAGTCGTGGAAGTCTTCCCATTGTAAATACACTTCCGATAACAACCACACTTAGCTTTCTAACATCAACAACATGCCTACCTGGTTTAACATTTGGGCTCAAAGGAGCATCAAGCATCATATCGGCATGTTGTACAACAGGACAACCAGGAATATACTTGTTCCAAAGATCTATACCATTTTTCATCATACAATGTATTTCGTCAACTTCATCTTTTCTTCTAAAATAATGAAAAACAGGATTAGTTGAATGTGGCCAAAGGGTGATTTTTCCTCGGTTGCTTTTTACTGCATGAGTAAGAATCGCCGAATCCATGAAAAAATGATCACATATGTGAAGTTGCTTAATATCGAACTTTTTGACAAATTTAGCAGACTCCAAGGCCAATCCATACATCAAATCACCCAAAACTGTCGAAAGCCAATAAAACAAATTAACATTAAACAAATCGCTTAATACAACAAGATGTTGATCACCAGAATCCTCTTTAGTATTCATTGAAAAATATGAAGACCGAACAAAATTGATAACAACATTATCTAAGGGTTGAACACTAGCATACAATGAATCTGTAAACTCAATTGGTTTAATCTCATTACACTTATTATACGGCCTTGTCATTGCTATCCCTGTCGAGGTAAGCACATGGATATCACCAAGCATATTTAAAACGTTATCAATT
Source organism: uncultured Desulfovibrionaceae bacterium (assembly GCA_964517355.1). Taxonomy (GTDB): domain Bacteria; phylum Desulfobacterota; class Desulfovibrionia; order Desulfovibrionales; family Desulfovibrionaceae; genus CAZFCK01. Next base: position 26,634 of record CAZFCK010000010.1, read on the forward strand.
CCACGAATACCATCAGGAACTACAGCGGAATGGGATTGATTCTCAAGGGTCTTACTACATTGCAATGATTTTCGCCTTATTAAACGCTGAGAAGGGCGAATTTGAAGATTTAAATCAAAACCTTTTTTTACCTTAAGTGCTATATTGTTTTCTTGGTAACAAAGAAACACATTTACGCCACAACGTAACAGCTCAACATAAAGATACAGAGGCTCAAGCCCACATGATCCCCAAAAATTTACATATGACATAGTTAGAGATTTAATCTCGATAAAAACAGGACGATCTTTTGTTTCTAAAGCTATTTGACGAGCCAAATGCCGCAAAGGAATTAAAGATGATAGCTCTGTATAGATTATGTAAAAAAGTGCATCAGCTATCGTACCACTCGGTAAAATTGGCATCTTCTCATTAAGCTTCCCATAACGGAGGGATATCTTTCGGGACACACCTCTAATGAACCTACCCGCCCAACGAGTATCAACATGCCCAAACTTATCACCAATTTTTTTAGCAATTAAGGAAGTGATCTCTGATGATGTTATATATGTGCCACAGCGAACCCGATCTACTAATTTAGAATCAGGCTCTAGACATAAGATTTTGAATGATACTTTTGATTTTTCAGCAGCAACAGTGGAAAATGAATTAAGAAAACTATCAAACTTCTTATATTTTTCATGCAGGTTGGCTAGCTTTTTATAGTGAACAGAACCTTTTTGTAAAATTTCTCGTGATTTCTGATCATTATTATTCATATAATAGGAGAGGCACAATTTTTCATAGGCTTGAAGAGGCGCGGCGCCCCCATCCTTTTTATCAAGCAAACTGTTCCACCTCTCAATTGCATAAGACCACTGCCTAGTTTCCATTGCCAATTCAGCATGTTTTATTAAAAGAGCGTCATCTTCTGGATATTGATTACAACCATACTCAAGTAGTTTTTCCGCATCTTCCAAAAACAAAGCTACCTTTAAAATCTCAGACAAATAAACAATAAAATTTTGTTTACAACCTACTTTAATTGAAAAGCCCTTACGGATATTTTCTGCAACATGACACCAATCACCAACCGTCCAATCAGCGACTTTAATTTGTAAAAATCTCTCTACATGCCATTTCTTTTTACTCTCATCCAACGTTTGAAAAACTTCAGCCCATGCTTGGACAGCCTGGTGCCAATCCCTTTGGGCCATCGATATTTCTGCTTTAATTCGCAATAATTCCACATTATTTGGAAAAACCACAAGAGCTTGGCGAATGATCTTTTCTGCGGCGGGTAACTCCATATTATTCCTGAAAGCCACACTCATACGCACATAGGCGCCTACACCAGCACTTTTTCCAAAAAGATTGATGACGGCCTGCCATCGTTGCACGGCCTCCTTCCAATCCTGCCGAGCCATTGCAATTTCGGCATATTCGCCTGCCAAAGCTATGTCGTCTGGATAGTTGGCGCATGCTTGCCGAGTATATTCTTCAGCAGCATCGAACGACCGGCAACACCGGAGAGCCACGCTCATACGTCTGTAAATATTTCCAGAAGCCTTAGGGCCCTGCTTATTCAGTATAACCTTCCAGCGCGCCATGGCGGCAGTCCATTCTTGCTTGGACATAGCGCATTCGGCGTACACCGTATGAAGGGGTATGTAATTCGGATATTTTTCTAAACCTTGCTTTGCAATACCTTCAGCACTGTCAAAATCTTGAATTTTACTATATGCGTTGGCAAGATTTGAAAAAATATACCCCGAATTTTTATCTCCAAAATTATTTAGCAGTGCTTTCCAGCGCAATATAGCTTCCGACCAATCTTTACGAGCAGCAGCAATATACGCATATTCAACAGCAACAGCCATATACCCGGGGAATTCAAGCACAGCATCATGCAAGAGGGTTTCCGCTCTGTCATTATAGCCGACATATCGGTATGACTGGCCTAGTTTTGCTATAACTTCCGGAGGAATACAGTCTGTACACGCATTATACACAGCTTCCCAGCGTTGCGCAGCCTCGCGCCATTTTCGTGCGGTGCTGGCCTCTTTAGCTTGGGCAATATCCTTTTGCATCTTTTGTGGGAGATCAGACAAACCTGGATAGACAACTTTTATTACATCCTGCACAGGGAGTGGAGCGGAGCGATCCGCCCCCGTTGTGAACGCGTCATTATCCACTTGGGAAGGTATCAATGCTTCACGACCCACTAAGGAACCAAGGGTGCGGAAAGCAGATTTCGTTAAGAGATAGGAAGAATTGTGCTGACCATTATCCCCACTCGAACTTAAAAAATAAGGCAGAACGAAATCTCGAAGCTTTTTGTTCTCCAACAGTTCATATTTAACGACATCGTTCAGATGCATAGATGATTTCGACCGTTTCATTAATCCATTCGCTCCATCCAAGTGTAATATTCGCAGAGCAGAACTTTTTGATGAAACAATCTTATCGATTGCATTATTACACAATTCATAGTTAAAAAGTCGTATTGTGTTTGTAAAAAATATATAGGAATAACGGATTCGATTCAACACGTTTTTGAAAGCCAGCCCAGGAACTTGCAGATCAACCGGCATAAGATGGATTATAAACCTGTGGGAAAATTCTTTAGTTATTTTTACAAGCTCTTCAGTTTTTTCTGAATACAAAACAAACAACTCAAAATTGAAATCAATATTGAGAGCACTACATACAGATAATTGCTCTGATAATTTTACAGCATCATCATAATGCGCTACAAACGATACACCCTCTTTCATTATCCCCGCCCCCAGCACAACCTCGTATTATATACAAATAAATTCTTGTTCTATTTTGACATATCATCTAAACAAGAATCATTTCACACTTTCAACAATTTCAACACAATCAAATTAAACGTTTACCACAACAATCTTGCAGTATTCGAAATTATATAATCCGTACGCTCGTCCAATAATACCGTTATTGGCAAGCCGCGTTATACTGTAAAACCACCGGTCGCACAAACATTAGCCAAGGAGATCCCAAGTCATGGGGGTTCCCTTTTTCACTGACTTATTCACTCTTCTCCCCAGCAGCATGTCATAATATTTGGGAGGCAACCCATGACCAGGCCTTACTCGCCGGAGATTTTCCGGAGTCAATACATCGCCGGATTCGAGATCCTGCGCAATGTATAAGGAGCGCCTCCTGAGCACCGATCTGCATTCCGCAGCCGTGGGCCCATAATTGATGGCGCCTAATGCTTGCCAGGCTCTTTCCGTTTCGACCACAAGCGAGGTAAATTCCTGCGGCTCAAGGGAAAAAGAGGCATCAACGCCGCCATCAGCACGAGACAGCGTAAAATGTTTCTCGATGACCGTCGCTCCAAATGCTATCGCGGCTACAGAGGCGCCGACCCCCATCGTGTGATCCGATAGCCCCACCTCGCAATTAAAAAGAGTGCGCATATGCTGTATCGTACGCAGATTTGTATTTTCCGGTGTTGCAGGATACGTGCTGGTACACTTCAGCAAGACAAGATCATCACATCCTGCGCTACGAGCCGCCTCTACAGCTTCGGCAATTTCCTGAACAGTCGCCATACCTGTGGAAATAATCATCGGTTTTTTCGTAGCTGCCGCTTTCCGGATTAGCGGTATGTCTATACATTCGAACGAGGCAATTTTATAGCAGGGCACATCAAGAACTGATTCCAGAAAATCCACGGCAGATTCGTCAAAAGGCGTGCTAAAACAGACCATTTTGTGCTTCTTTGCCCGCTCCATAATGGGGGCATGCCATTCCCAAGGGGTATACGCCTGATTATAGAGCGTATGCATTGACTGCCCCTTCCATAATGAATTGACATCGCTAATGAAAAATTCACCCTCATCTATATTGAGGGTCATCGTATCCGCAGTATAGGTTTGGATCTTCAACGCATGCGCCCCAGCAGCGGCCGCAGCATCGACAATCTCCAAGGCGCGATCCAGAGACTGATTGTGGTTTCCGGACATCTCTGCAATGACAAAAGGCGCTACTCCCTGCCCAATTTCACGATCAGCAATTTTCATTACACACTCTGCGGTATTTATTGTTAAACGATATATCAGCAGTCATACTATAAAAAGCCATCTGCAACGCACATAGTTCCATCATTCAAAAATGCTCAAGTACAATGATAGCACACACTACATCACTCCAAAAACTCATAAAAAAGGTTGCCCGCCGCAATTTCAGCTAAACAGACAACCTTTGACTATCATTTTTCCAATGCAACACCTGTTGGAAGTAGTATCTATTGCCAATCCAGCATCATACTTATCACCTTACCATTCCCTTCAGACAACAAAAAGAAGACTGTTAAGGCAATTTTTACAAGCCACATCATTTTAAGCACAACTTCTACAACACTTCATCATGATATATAAAACTGTCATATCCTTAGCGTGGTTGCGCCTCCACCCACGCTCCAAGAGCGCCAAGTTGCGTCCGCACTGCGTCCGGGCCCGTGCTCCCATGCGTCACACGACGCTGGACCGCGGCTTCATGGGGCAGCACCGCATAGACATCCTCGCCAACCTCGGTCGCGCAGTGACGCAACTCGTCAAGCGTGAGGTCTTCTAACCTACGATTTGTCTCTTCCGCAAGGGCCACGGCCTTGCCCGTGGCATGATGCGCGTCACGGAAGGGCACGCCCTTCCCCACGAGATAATCGGCAAGCTCAGTGGCGTTGCAAAACCCCTGATCCAAGGCGGCACGCATGGCCTGCTCATTGAAGCGCAACGCCCGCACCATGCCCGCGACCAGCTCCAGGCTCGTGCTCAGGGTGGTGTCGGCGTCAAAGAAAGGCTCCTTGTCTTCCTGCATATCCCGATTATAGGCCAGAGGCAGCGCCTTCAACGTGGTCAGCAACGACACCAACGCTCCTTGAACGCGCCCCACTTTGCCGCGCACAAGTTCAGCCACGTCGGGATTTTTCTTCTGGGGCATGATGCTCGACCCAGTGGCGTAGGCGTCCGGAAGCAATACGTAACCGAAATTCGGATTCGCCCAGATGATCAATTCCTCGCAGAAACGGCTGAGATGCACCATGCAGAGATTTGCCGCAAAAAGTGCCTCGGCAGCGAAATCCCTGTCCGCGACAGCGTCCATGCTGTTGTCGAAAACCTTGTGGAACCCGAGTTCGCGGGCCACGGCCTCCGGGTCCAGGGGGTAGGTGGTGCCGGCCAGCGCCGCAGCCCCCAAAGGTGAAACACGCACACGTTTCAGGCAATCCGTAATGCGCTCGTGATCGCGGCGCAACATCCATGCGTAGGCCAAAAGATGGTGCGCCAGGCTCACGGGCTGCGCCGGCTGCATATGGGTGCATCCGGGCAGCAGCACATGCTGATGCTCCTGCGCCTGCTCCATAAAAGCCCGTATCAGATCCACGCACAAGGCCGCCCAGTCGTCAAGCCTCTCTGAAACGTAGAGCCGAAAATCCAGGGCCACCTGATCATTGCGCGAACGCCCCGTATGCAGGCGTTTCCCTGCATCGCCGGCCAGTTCCGAAAGCCGGCGTTCGATGTTCATATGCACATCTTCCAGCTCTTTTTTCCAAGCAAAATCCCCGGATTCGATGGCGGCGAGCACCTGATCCAATCCCGCGACAATGCTCTGCGCGTCCTGGCTGGAGATGACGCCCCGGGCGGCGAGCATACGCGCATGGGCTTTGGAGCCGGCGATATCCTGCTTGTAGAGCAAACGGTCGTAGGAAACCGATTCCGTGAAAGACTCGACGGCGCTACTTTGCCCCTGGCGGAATCGCCCGCCCCAGGGCTTTGCCTTGCCGGAACTCATGAATCGCCCCCGCGGCGCTTCATGTAGCCGCGCAGTCTGAGGCCCTGCAACCGGATAAATCCGGCCGCGTCCGCCTGATTGTAGACGTCATCCTCCTCAAAGGTGGCGAGATCGGCGTTGTAAAGCGAATAAGGGGACTTGCGCCCCAAGGGATAAACACCGCCCTTGTAAAGCTTCAGACGCACCGTGCCGGTGACGCATTCCTGGATATTGTCCGCCAAGGCCTGCAGCGCGTACCGCTCCGGAGCGAACCAAAAGCCGTAGTAAACGCTTTCGGCATAGCGGGTGATCAGGCTGTCGCGCAGATGCATGGCCTCGCGGTCCAGGCAGATCCCCTCCAGGTCGCGGCGGGCGTGGAAAAGCACCGTTCCTCCGGGAGTTTCATAAACTCCCCGGGATTTCATGCCCACGAAACGATTTTCCACCATATCCAGCCGCCCGACGCCGTGACTGCCCGCGATCTTGTTCAAGGCGGCCAGCAACGTGGCCGGACTCATGGACACGCCGTCCAGGGCCACGGGGTCGCCCTTTTCAAAATCAAGAGTAACCACCTGCGGTGTGTCCGGCGCCAATTCAGGGGGGCAGATCAACTCGCGGCACGCATCCTCAGCCTCATTCCAGGGGTCTTCCAGTTCGCCCCCCTCGAAGCTGCAGTGCAGGAGGTTTCTATCAATACTGTATACTTTGCGCTTTTTCTCGCCCATGGGGATGCCCTGCTCCTTGGCGAACGTCAGCAAATCGGTGCGGGAGCGCATATCCCACTCGCGCCAGGGCGCTATCACCTTGATCTCAGGCGCCAAAGCGGCCACCGCGAGTTCGAACCGCACCTGATCGTTGCCTTTGCCCGTGGCTCCGTGGGCCACGGCCTGGGCTCCTTCGGCGCGGGCAATGTCCACCAGCCGCTTGGCAATCAAGGGACGGGCTATGGACGTGCCCAAAAGGTAGCGCCCCTCATAGACAGCAGCGGCCCGCAGCATAGGGAAAATATAATCCTTTGCGAACTCTTCACGCAAATCTTCGATATAGGCCCTGGAAGCGCCGGTGGCAATGGCCTTTTCTTCAAGTCCATCCAGCTCTTCTTCCTGTCCTAAATCCGCGGTAAGGGTGACGACTTCGCAGTCGTATTCTTTAATCAACCATTTCAATATAATTGAAGTATCCAACCCGCCGGAGTAGGCGAGAACGACCTTTGAAATACCCTGATGCTTCGCCATGATACACTTTCTCCAAAACATCTATGCAATGCGGGACCCATTCCCGAACATCACGTTTATTATACGACTTTCGGACTAAACGAAAAAAGAATAAAGCCACGGGCCTCGCGCGCCGGCCAAGGGAGACTCCCTGACGCCGGGTAAACGACTTTTTCATAATTATTTTTATCAACAATTACGAAATATCACAAAGCACTCTTTACCAAAAAAATGAAGTTATCATCCCAACGCAACTGATGAGCTGGCGCCGCAAAGTTGAAAAAGAATTGGAGCCGCAGGAGTTCCGATGGGAAAAAGCAGCTCCGCCATCTACATCCGAAAGACATAACGACCGAAACCAAGAACCGTAGTTCCTGGAGGAGGCTGTTCTCCCCGGGCGCACATTCCAACCCCGCTCAAATATTATACTGTTCAGGATGAAACATTCGAAAATGAGTTCCGGTAAGAAAATCCCTCTTCACAGCGGCAGCCTGTAGGCGGGGTGGTTGCGCTCCCTACGAGAGCCGGAGCAGAGCCAAGCTTCTCCCCCTCGCATATCCGAGTAGCCATGAAAGCGCCTCAGCCATCAACCTCGCAATGCCATAGTGTCAATTATATCTTCAAGCAAGGAAACATAACTCTGCATCCGCGATCAATCATTGCCGACCACCCACTCCAGGATGGCCTTTTGCATATGCAAACGGTTTTCAGCCTGATCCCAGACAATGGAAGCCGCGCTTTCAAAAACCTCTTCGCTGACTTCCTCCCCACGATGCGCCGGCAGGCAATGCATGAAGAACGCGCCTGGCGCGGCTTCGGCCATAAGGGCGTCATCAACCAGATACCCGGCGAAAACCTTTTCCCGGGCTTTCTGCTCTTGTTCCTGCCCCATGGAGGCCCAGACGTCCGTATTGACGAAATGCGCACCTTGCACCGCTTCATGGGGGTCGCGGAGCAACGTCACGCGGGCGCCGCGCGCCAAAGCCTCCTCGAGAACCGCACCGTCAGGTTCATACCCCTGCGGACAAGCGAGCCGCAAGGAAAAAGGAAACAACGCCGCCGCACTGATCCAGGAATTGGCCATGTTGTTGCCGTCACCTATCCAGGCCACCTGAATCCGCGCCAAATCCTGCATGCGCTCGAATATGGTCAGGACATCGCTGAGCACCTGGCAGGGGTGGTAGCTGTCGCTCAAGGCGTTTACCACGGGAATGGAGGCATAAGACGCCAATTCATCCAGCTTTTCCTGACCGAAGGTGCGCACGACCATGGCGTCCACGTAGCGCGAGAGCACACGGGCGGTGTCTCTGAGGGGCTCATTGCGCCCCAACTGGCTTTCAGCCGGGGTCATAAAAACGGTTCGCCCGCCGAGCTGTTGCACTGCCACCTCAAAGGAGACGCGAGTTCGCGTGGAAGCCTTTTCAAAAAGCATGGCCACGGTTTTATGTTCCATGGCCTTGCTGGCAACCTCTCCGCTTTTCATGAGCTTCGCCCGCTGCAGCAGGGTTGCGGCCTCTTCCTTAGTCAAATCCAATAAGCGCAACAAATGCTTAGACATTGAACACCTCGGCTTGGGCGCTTCGCGCCTTGTAAAATACCATTACACCTGCACGGTCTCCCATTCGCTCGAGACCGCTACGTGTGCGCCATACGCCATGCATCAGGTATGGGTCTTTCATACAGAATATGAAAAAGAATTCTTATAAGAAAAAGTATGTTCAATTGTAAAGCATGAAAAGAAGCAGCATGCACATCTCCCGCTCATACGCTCATGGATATCACACGTTGGGCACAAAAACGTAACATCTCCGGTGTATCCGATTAACTTCCCTATTCATGCTAATTCGATGATTTTAAAGAACTCGTGCCGCCGCAAAATAACTCAAAAACCCGGTTGCTCTATGAGGATTGGTTGTGTTATTAAACAAAAATGATGAGAAAATTGCTTCTCGTGACGCTTCCCGCGGGATTCAGATGCAAGGGGCATGCGCAGGTTCGCGATTTTCGTGTCTCGACAACAAGATAACGGATATAAGCACGCCTTATTGCACCAATCGTTCCGCTCTTGCCACACAAGACCAGGAAACCATTCCGACAAATATGAGTTCGCAGGTCAGGAAGCCGCCTCCAAACGAGTTGCTCCCCGCATTGCGGCAACCTCATTTCAAAATCGAGGCCCAGCACGGCGGTCCCTTGCGCCGCAAATTCGTCGCGGCCATTGCCCGGCCGCTGGGACGCATCATGGGGCTGCCCCTGCTGAACGAGATCTACGACCGCGTCGCGACACGCCAGGATCACGAAGACTTTCTGGACAAAACCCTTGAAGTCATGGGGGTCGACTACCGTGTCACGGACGAAGATCTTTCGCGCATCCCTCCGCAGGGGCCGGTGATCATCGTCGCAAACCATCCCTTCGGCGCTATCGAAGGGGTCTTGCTCATGGCCCTGCTCGGAAAAATCAGGCCCGATTTCAAGGTGATGGGAACCCATTTTCTGCGCTTTATTCCCGAAATCCGGGATAAAATTATTTTTGTCGATAACTTCGGTAAAAATTCCTCCATGCGCAGCAACATAGCCCCCATGAAGGAAAGCCTACGTTGCCTGCGCGACGGGCATCTTCTGGCCATCTTTCCAGCTGGCGAAGTTTCACACATGACCTTTCGCAAACGCCGCGTCACCGACCCCGTCTGGTCGCCCACTGTGGCGCGCATCGTGCGTAAAACACAGGCGGCCGTCGTTCCGATCTTTTTTCAAGGACACAACGGCCCCTTGTTCCAGTTGCTCGGCCTGGTGCATCCGCGATTGCGTACCGTCATGCTTCCCCGCGAACTGGCCAACAAACGCTCCCACACCATCGATATCTCCATCGGCAGCGCCATTCCCTACAAAAAACTGGCAGCCATGTCGCACGACAAAGACCTGGTGAATTATCTCAGACTGCGCACCTATGTCCTCAGGCAACGCTACGCCGAAAAGCAAAAACGCAGCCTGCTGCCCATGATTCCCCTGTCGCTGCCGAACAAAAAGCCCGTGTCTTCTTCCGCCCTCGCCGTTCCGCCAAAGCCCGTAGCCCCTCCCGTGGAAGCCTGTTTGCTGCAAAAGGAACTCTCCAGGCTACCGGACGACAACCTCCTGTTCAAACAGGGCGACTATTCGGTCTATGCAGCCTCCGGCAACAATCTGCACCACGTGATGGATGAAATCGGCAGGCTGCGTGAATACACGTTTCGCCTTGTAGGCGAGGGAACGGGCAAGGAAACGGATATCGATCGCTTCGACCAGCATTACGACCATCTCTTTATCTGGAACAGCGCGCAACAGGAGATCGTGGGCGCCTACCGCATCGGCAAAACAGACGAAATAATCGAAAACTTCGGCATCGAAGGCCTGTATACAAGCACTCTGTTCACCTTCAAACCCGCACTTTTCGAGCACATGGGCAAGGCCCTGGAGATGGGGCGCTCGTTTGTGCGTCCGGAATACCAGCGCAGCTATAACGCTCTCTTCCTGCTCTGGAAAGGTATCGGCGGCTACGTGCTGCGAAATCCGGATCATGTTGTCTTGTTCGGCCCTGTGAGCATCTCGAACGAATATTCCACCATCTCCAGAGAACTCATTGTGCGGTATCTGAAATCAAAAGACAGCTTTTCCAAACTCCATAAACTGGTCAAACCCAAGACCCCGCCGCGCTTTAAAGGGCTCAAACGGCATGAACTTCGTGAATTCAAATACTTTTTCAAAAGCGTTGATGAAGTTACGGAAATTATTACGGACCTTGAAACTGAATTCAAAGGCATACCCGTATTGCTCAGGCAATACCTCAAACTTGGGGGCAAAGTCCTTTCGTTCAACGTGGATCCCGATTTTCAAGACTGTCTGGACGGATTGATCAAGGTGGACGTACTCCATACTCCACCTCGCATTTTAGGGATGTACATGGGGAAGGAAAACGTTGAATTATTATTAGAGTATCACGAAGCGAAAAAGAAACCGCACTCCGTTTGACATTCAAACCGATTTGCGTTGCCGCAACCGCGTATTCGGGAGAATTGGCTTACGGACATGCAAAGCGTCTCCGGAGCCGGCAATGCAATGCAACATCGTGCTCGAATCACCGGATCACATCCAACTGTCGCTTATCGGCGCGCTGGACGCAAAAGGCGTGGGCCTCATTGAAAGCGAGTTCAAATCCATAGTGTGTTCTTCCCATAAACACATTCTGGTGGATTTGAGCCAAATTACCTTTCTGGCGTCCATAGGACTCAGAATGCTGCTTCAGGCGGCCAAACACCTGACCCAAGACCACCACTTTCTGGCGCTGTACTCTCCACCACCGCGGGTGCGGGAAGTGCTGCATGTGGCGGCCATGGACAGACTCATGCCCGTTGTCCAGGATCAGGAATCCGCCTGCAGACTGCTGCAAGACTGATGTCCCGGCCGAACATCCGGCCCCGCAACAGACTTTTCAGGGAAGATCCCTTGAGGGTTTTCCCGCATCGCATACTCCTTTCCCGATAATGTCTCTTTATTCCGCATGGACACTTGCCAAAGCCCGCTCTGAGAGGTATTGCCAATGGGCAATGATAAACGGTCCATCGGCCACAAACAGCGCACGGCGCATGAGCAGCCTGGAATTTTACAAAAGAAGTCTCAGCAAGGACGAAATCAACGCCCTCCCCTTGCGCCGTTACAACGGCGCCGTACATATTGTGAACAGCAAACTCATGCTGCGCAAGGCCCTCGCAGGGCTCACAGGGGAGCGCGTTCTCGGATTCGATACCGAAACCAGACCCACTTTCGGTAAAGGCCCCGAGAACCCTCCGGCATTGCTGCAACTGGCAACTTCCCAAGCCACTTACCTTTTTCAACTCCAGCGGGTTTCCTTGCCGGAATCCATCCGCAATATTCTTTCCAATTCCGAAATCATCAAGGCCGGTATCGCCGTGCATGACGACATCCGTGTGCTGCAACGCATCGCCCCCTTCCAGGCGGCTGGCTTCGTCGATCTCAGCGACATCGCGCGGCGCAACGGCCTCCAGACCATGGGCCTGCGCAACATGGCCGCAAATCTGCTCGGATTTCGCATTTCCAAAACGGCGCAATGCTCAAATTGGGAAGCTCCCAGGCTCTCTCCCAAACAAATCCTTTACGCCGCCACCGACGCATGGGTCAGCCGCGAACTGCATTTCCGCATCCAGGATCTGGGACTGTTGCCGCCCGTACAATAATCGTTGCACCACGCCGCCGCACATAGTATTTTTCGGGAAACACAATCTCAGCCCTGAAGGATGCGCCATGTGCTTCCAAAAAGCTCTTTACTGCTTCGCGGTCATTGCGGTCCTGCTCCTGCCCCCGCCGTGCGCCCTGTCCCAGGAATTGGCGGCTGCCAACGATATTTCTCCCAAAACCGCAGACCCCGACCCCCAACTGCCGCCTCCCGAATCCCAGCCCCTGATACCTGAACCCGGGGCGCTGCCGCCCGCCGGCAGCCCGGAAACCTTCGGCCAACGCGCCTTGGCGCAAATCAACGATTTCCGCCTCAAACTCGGCCTGCACGCCTTGCAGTGGGACGCCCGCCTGGCGCGCCTGGCGCACGACCATTGCCTGTTCATGGATCAACGAGGCAAACTCGGACATGATCATTTCGAGCAAAGATGCGCATATGCAAAAGGGGGCGCTTGTGTCGAAAACATCGCCTGGAACATGAACACGCCGCAAGCGTTGCTCGACAACTGGACCCAGCAAGCCGCACAGGCACAAAACCTGACCAACCCCACCCTGCGCAAGGCGGGCATAGCCCGGGTCGGCTTTTTCGTCACTTTTTTCGCCTGCGAAAACTGAGCTGTGTTTCTAAATTCGTTTCGAAAAGAAAATGCGAGAGGAATAACCCTTTGTTAGCGCATTTTCGCCTTGAAACAAGGCTCTCCCCTGAAACAATTTCCATTTGTTCCAGGGAAATGCATAAGAGCATCTAGCGCTTTTCAAACGTGACTTGCTCTAGCGGCAGCCGTTAGGCGCGGTCGTTTCGCGCCTTACGGATGGCGACAGCAGAGCTAGGGTTCTCCCCCTCGCGCTCCCCCTTCCTAATCTTTGTCGCCAGACAAATATATTTGTAACATATTGAATTTATAGGTATTTCAGACAAAAGTCTTTGGAAGGGGGGTCCGGGGGAGAACCTTTCTCCAGAAAGGTTTCCCCCCGGAAAAAATCTAACAAGTCTTTAATCAGTGCTTCCTTAGAAACGGGAAACTGTATTATTCCACGGCCGCGTCGCCGAGCAGTCGGCGCGCGATCTCTTTGGCGGCCCGGCGTCCCGCGCCCATGGCCGAAATCACCGTAGCCGAGCCAGTGACGATATCTCCCCCCGCGAAGACGTTGGCGATAGAAGTTTCTCCGGTTTCCTCATCCACCTGAATATATCCCCGCTTGTTCAGGCCGAGTCCCGCGGTATGCTCCACCATCACTCTGTTCGGGCCTGTGCCCACGGCGATGACGACCAGATCGCAATCAATGGTGCAGGTTTCGCCCTCCACGCACACCGGGCGGCAACGGCCGGAGGCGTCGGGTTCGCCCAGCTTCATTTTTTGCAAGCTCATACCTGTAAGACGCCCCTGTTCGTCCCCCAAGAATTCCAAAGGCCCCCAGAGGCACTGCAGCTCCACGCCCTCTTCCAAGGCGTGCTCCAACTCTTCCAGCCGCGCCGGCATCTCCTGTTTCGTGCGCCGGTAAACGACGCGGACCTTGTCCGCACCAAGACGCAGGGCGGTACGCGCCGCATCCATGGCCACGTTGCCCCCGCCCAGCACCACGACGTTTTTGCCGGGAATGATCGGCGTGTCGTAATTGGGGAAATCATAGGCGCGCCCCAGGTTGACACGGGTGAGGTACTCGTTGGCCGAAAACACGCCTATAAGGTGTTCTCCGGGGACCCCGAGAAAACGCGGCAACCCCGCGCCGACGCCGATGAAAACGGCCTTATAGCCTTGCGCGAACAAATCCTGCACCGTGACGGTTTTACCCCCGACCCAGTTGACGTTGAGATCCACTTCCTGTTCGCGCAGCGCCTCGATTTCACGTTTAACCACGGCCTTGGGCAAACGGAATTCGGGAATGCCGTAGATCAACACGCCGCCCATTTCGTGCAGGGCTTCGAACATGCTGACCTTGATACCCCGCGAGGAGAGATACCCCGCGGCGGTGAGGCTCGAAGGTCCGGCCCCGATGCAGGCAACTTTCACGTTCTGATCAATCAAGGGGCATTCCGGCTTGCCCGTTATCTCGTCGCAGGCGCTCATGGCTGCGTAGGTGTCGGCCACGTAACGTTCCAACCTGCCGATGCAAACGGGCTGTCCCTTTTTGGAGAGGATGCAGGCCCCTTCGCATTGCACCTCCTGGGGGCACACGCGGCCGCACACTGCGGGAAGGCTGTTGGTGCTTTTGATCACGCGGAAGGACTCTTCCACCCCCTGTTCAAGCAGAGCTTTGATGAAGTCCTTAATGGGCACCTCAACGGGGCAGCCCTCCATGCATGTCGGTTTTTTGCATTGCAGGCAGCGCCCGGCCTCGGCAAGGGCCATCTCATGGGTATATCCAAGGGCCACTTCGTTAAAATTGTGAATGCGTTGCTCCGGATCCTGCGTGGGCATGGCCGTGCGCGGCCGGATGACCTTTTTCGGCTTTTTCGGGGTATTGTTAGCTGCGACCATGAGCTTTCTTGTATTCCTCGTAGGAAATGGCTTCCTGCGGTTTGAAGGCTTTCAATCTGGCGCCCAATTCATCAAAATCCACCTTATGACCGTCAAATTCCGGCCCATCCACACAGGCAAACTTGATTTCATTGCCAACCTTGACGCGGCAAGCGCCGCACATGCCAATACCGTCCACCATGATGGAATTGAGGCTCACCGTGGTCTTGATGCCATATTCCTTTGTGAGATCGGCAACGGCGCGCATCATGGGCACAGGTCCCACCGCCACAACCTCTACCACGCTCTTGTCCTGGTCCAGACGTTGCCGCAGTACGTCCGTGACCAGACCTTGCTGCCCGATACTCCCGTCGTCAGTGGCTATCAGCACTTCGGGACAAAATGAACTCAGTTCATTGCAAAACAGCAGCAAATCTTTGCTTCGCGCACCGATAACGGCCACGACATGATTACCGGCCTGATAATGGCCCTTGGCGATGTGATGCATGGCGGCGATCCCCGTGCCCCCGCCCACGCAGACCACCGTGCCGAGCTTGTGAATATCGGTCGCCACTCCGAGCGGACCGCACAGGTCGTGCAGTCTGTCGCCCTCGCGCATATCTTCGAGCATCGCCGTTGTCTTGCCCATGACGAGATACACCATGGTAATCGTGCCGGCATCAAGATCAACATCGGCAATTGTCAAAGGTATGCGTTCCCCTTTCTCGCTCACACGCAGAATCACGAAATTGCCCGGCTTGGCCTTGCATGCAATATGCGGCGCCTCCACCACCAATTTGCTCGTTTTGCCTGGTATGAGATTCTCCTTGCGCAGGATCGTGTTTGTCATTGGCCTTTTCCTTGTAGAACTGTCCCCCGACGGCATCTCTGCGGCTCATCAGGGGGACACGAATTTAAATAACCAAATATTAATATATTCAAACCAAGATCGACGCAAGCCTTTTTTGCTCCTTGTCACTCCTCCTCGCCTGTGTTATCTTAAGAAGAATCATAAAAGTGTAAAAAACCGGTTAGCGTCTCACATGAAGACGTGTAGAACGGAAAGTCTATAAACTTCACATCATTGGGAATTCGCCGTCACGCCTCGCGGCCGTCGTGAGCAATGTGGCGAAAATGTAGCCTCAAGCAAAAATGTAATAGTATATGTCCTCAGCAACAACAACCCGGTAGAATGACTACGGTCGAAAAAACCGGAGAAACAAATTTTAACCTTGGATACGTGATTATCAGGCTTTTGCAAGGGTGAACATGCGTTAGGGCCTTTGCAAGGGGGCGGAAGCCTCGCCCGGTGCCGCACGGCTTTCATTCAAGAAGGACGCGACACAAAGTCATGAAAATCGACAATTCCGGTGGCACATGGGCTGCGCGCATGGCGCAGCAAGCCTATGCGGCGCAAGAGAGCCAAGCGACGAACATGCGTTGCTGTGAAACCGGCGCGCAGAGTGCGGTTGCGGAGCAGCGGCGTGAACCTTCCGGATTCAGTTTCTCTCTCGGCAAGCTCACGGTAAGCTACGAAGTCGAAAAGCCCGCGGTTGATTCAACGCAACTGGCCTTGACAGCGCTTACGCTTTACGAACGCCAACAGCAAACGGCGTTCCGCACGGAGCTGGAAATTGCGACCCTGCGCCAGGATATGGTCCAGCTCGAAAAAAACGAAGCTCCCGCACTCCTGCCTGCCGCCTCCGCATCCAAGCAACAGACCGCCGCAGCCGCCAAGGCCTACGCGGCACACCAACGCGCCTATGAAAACAACCGCTTCAGACCCGGGGTGACCATAGGTGTCGGCTAGTGTATCGTCCGCTAAGTTCATATACTTTTACTTGGTGAGCGGCTTGCCCG
>CAZFCK010000011.1:0-42972 GCA_964517355.1 uncultured Desulfovibrionaceae bacterium
TTCCAGGGAAATGCATAAGAGCATCTAGCGCTTTTCAAGCGTGAGATGCTCTTATCAGCGTTTCCTTAAGAATCACCTTCCCATTTCCGGATTTATTGATAAACATTTTCGGGGGAGAAACTTGTTTCAAAAAGATTCTCCCCCGAAATTGTTCGCGGAACACGTCTTGATTATCAGTGGCGCAGGTTTTCCGGGCTCGGCGTATTGCGCTGGATCAGGCCGTTGTCCGCGGCCAGGCCGAACCATGTCCAGTTGAGGTCGTAGTAGCGGTCCGGGTCGGTCAGGAGCGGTAGCAGGGACTTGCGGGAAAGCTGGTTGCGCAGCAGCGCATCAGCCAGGTGGGGGGCGAAGAGCCTGAAAGCCGGCAGCAGGGCGCCGTAGAAGCTTATGGAAACGACATCGCTTTGCCGCGTGCCGTCGAGGGCATAGCGGGAATATATGGCGCCGTCGCGGGCCAGGAGTTGCGCCATGGCGGAGGTCCGCGCGGGATCGGCGCAGGCGCGCGGGTTCTTGCGCAGCAGGCAATCCAGAGCCACGCGCCAATAGGTGCGCATGGCGTCGAACGAGAAAACGCTTTCCAGCCCCTCCTTGTTTTGCACGGGGAGTACGCCGCCGGAGGCGTCCACCACCACGAAATTCGCTATGAGCTTGCCTTGGGACAGGGCTATAGTCCGAGCCAGCAGGTCATATCCCGTATCCGTGGCCTGCTGCCAGCCCCCTTTGGGGTCGAGTTCATGGAAATAGGCATAGGCGTAAGGGGCGAAATACGAAGGGTTGTAAATGCGCTCCTCCACGGCCCAGTTGCCCGCGGCAAGGCACCAGCCTTGCGGCAGGTCCAGGCGGCAGTGTTGGCGCAAGGCTGTGATTATCTCTACGGCGCGTTGGAGCAGGGTTTTATCCTGAAAAGCGTGCGCGGCGATGATCAGGGCGAAGGCGATGTCGGTATCCGCGTCCGTGGCGGTATTGGGGTCGTCGATGCGCCCCCCGTCGTGCGGCAGCCAGCGCCAGGAAAAGAGTCCGTCGGTGCGCAGCAGATGCGCGTCGGTCCAGGCCAGCACCTTGCGGAAGGCTTCCTCGTCGCGCAGCCATGCGGCGCGCAGCAGGGCATAGGACTGCCCCTCGCTGGTGACTTCGCCTCCGAGTCGAAACCGGTCCCAGACGTAGCCTTCCGGAGAAATAAAGGTCTGTTTGTATTCGCGCCAGGCTAAACGCAGAAACTCCTCATCCGCGTTGGGGTGGGCGTCGCAGCCGCCAAACAGCGGCAGGCAGGCCAGAAATGCGGCAAGGAGGGCCGACGGTGCGCGCATCAGAATATGAACCTGATAAAGGCGTTGGCGCGCAACAGCCAGTATTCGTCCGTGTCGGCGTAGCCGAATCCGCCGATGCCGAGACGCATGGAGTCAGTGGGTTTGAAAGTCAGGCGCAACAGGCCGTGGACACCCGCGGCAGTGCTTCCGTCCTGGGTTTTGTCTTTTGTCCAGAGCAGTTGTGGATTCACTTCGGCCTCGATGTCCATGTAGTCGAATTCCTGGATGGTATGCAGCATGGTGCCCACGGAGATATGGTGATCCGGGGAGAAGTAGGCGTCTGAATACTTGTCCATATGCTCCACGTAGGCGTTTGGCCGGATGACGGTCCAATGTTTGTTGCGGCTCCAGAGTACGGGGATCTGGTAATGCGTATAGGCCCATAACCTGGCGTTGCCGTCCTCGAAATCCTCGGCGCCGAGGTCGGTGCGCCATTTGTGTTCGGGAAAGGTGACCACGTCGGAAAAGACGTGGAGTTTGTTGATGGCCATGTCGGCGCTCATGCGCGACATGTCGTACACGCGATTGAAGAGCCGGGCGTCGTAGGTGTTGTGCTCTTTCCAGATGCTTTCGCGCTTGCCTTCGATTCCCAGTTCGGATTCATTGGGAAAGAAGTATTTCGCGCCCAGCGTGCCGCCCAGGAGATACCCCCGTTCCAGGTCTTTGCGCTCCGAGATGAAGAATCCCTTGGAATCGTAACGCGGTCCGGGGTGTTCATCCATGTCGAAGTGTTCGTAGAGCGCCGCTCCCCAGATGACGAAATGCGGTGTGACAAAGAAGTCGTTCAGTCCGAACTCCACACTGGTGCGTTGGATATTGGATTCGGGGCGCGTACCGTCGCTTTCCTGATGCAGTGCGCCGCTCATGGCCTGGAGCGCCAGTTTCAGGCTTTCAAACACGGTTACGTGGCTGAAAATGCCGCCGTGGAGCACCGTTACCTTGTTTTTGTCAGTGAAGACATTGCCGTAGAGCCCCGCATCGGGGCGCTGTTTGTCCAAAAGCTCCTGCTCCGCCTTGCGGACTTCGGCCAGGAATCCGTCGCCATCCATTGCCAAGGCCGCCGCAGCTTCTGTCTCGGTCTGTTCGACCTCCGAGCCGCCATGAACGGGAGCTTTATCCTGAGCAAGCGTGCAAGGAGTCGGCGGGAGCGTAAGAGCCGTGGCCAGCGCCAAAAGCGCATAGAAGATGGCGGATGCGTAAAGGTACGTGCGTGGTTTCCACATGGCGGCATTATCCTCACAGGCTGCGAAAAATCCTGTTGGTGGTGTAGGATCAATAACACTGCAAATTCCGGAAGCTTTTTCAACGCTCATAAGCATGCCAACGATTTGTTACGGAACAAAATTTTATGATAATAATCTCGGCTTTCTGAACAGGACGTATACTGTAATATTGCATATTTGTTGAAAAAATAAGAATAAAAATGTCCGTTTTCCGGCGTCCAGGGGCCTCCCCTGATCGTCGTGCTGGCGCGAAAACCCGCGACTTTATTCTTTTTTTCTTTAAGTCCGAAAGTCGTAATAATAATCCCTTAATTCCTCACCGTGGAGCTTGGGACGCTCGTTCCAAGGCTTTTAGCCTTGTCGAAGCTTTCCCTGGCCCGGGAGAAATCGCCTCTCCGCGTAGCCGCGATGCCGCGCCAGAGCCAGAATTTTCCGATATCGCCCCGGCCTTCCTTGATGAGGTCGTCGAAGATGGTGAAGGCCTGCAGCTGTCTGTCTCTGGCCACGGCCACATACCCCATCCATTCGCGCCCCTCGCGGTGGGCCATGATCTCCGCCTCGTGTTCGCCGAGCACCTTGTCCGCGGAAGCTGACTTGCCTTGCAGGTGCAAGGCCTGCACAAGGGCGAGTTGAGCCTTCCAGCCTCCGCCGGATGCTATGGCTTTTTCCGCCCAGGATTCGGCTGGGGCGAAACGCTGCGCCGCAAGATTGGCCAGCGCCAGTTCCAGTTCCAGGCCGGCCGGTCCCCGGCTGGCGACAACCTGATCGTAAAGGCGCAACGCCTTGTCGTAACGTCCGGCGTTGACCATGAAGCGAGCGATTTCAAGATTCAATAAAGCGTCCTGGTCTCCAGCGGCCAGCACCTGTTCATAGGCCTCCAGGGCCAGTTGTTTTCTGCCGGCCTTGTCCGCGGCTCTGGCGATTTTGAGATGCACGCGCGATGTGCGGGCGTTTTGCGCAATGGCCTCATAGGCTTGCAAGGCCTTGGCGGGAGCCCCTGCGTCCATGCGCAGGTCGCCCAGGGCCTCGAGGTCGGCAGGGGAGCGCAAAGGATTCGCGGCGTTGGCCTGCTCGTAAAGCGCCAGGGCCTTGCCGTTCTCGCCCAGCAGCCGGTATTGCCCCCCAAGCCAGACCAGTTCCACAGGGGAAAGGCTGCGTACGGTGCTCAGTTTTTCCAGGGCCTTTACGGCCAGTTCCGGCTTGCCCGTCTGCATGGCCGCCCGCGCCAGGAGTTCAAGAAGCTGCTGCGAGCGCGATTGCGCGGCGTTGAGTGCGTGCAGGTATTCCAGGGCGCGTTCAGGTTCTCCGCCGTTCACGTGCGCTCCGGCGAGATCGGTGAGGGCTGCGGCGCGTTGCGCGGCGGAGGGCCCCATGGCCAGGAACCGCTCATACCATTGCCGGGCGGCCGGCAGCGCCTTTTGCCAGACATAGAGGCGCGCGATGCGCCCCACATGTTCCATGGAGGGATCGCGTTTTTGGAGCCGCAAGAGCATGGCCAGCGCCTGGCCGTATTTTCCCCGGCTCTCGTACAGTGTGGCCATGGCCGCAAGGGCCTTGACGTTTTCCGGGTCTTTGTCCAGGAGCGCCAGATAGATTTTTTCTGCTTCGCGTGTGTTGCCGGAGCGTTCAAGAAGCTCGGCCAGCCGTGCCTTGGCCTTGAGATCGCCGGGACTCAGCTCGGTCACGCGGCGCATGGCCGCGGCGGCCTTGCCCGGAAGGCGCATGGCGTCGCGGGCGTCGGCCAACATGTTCCAGACGTGCGCGTCATCGGGTTCGCGCCGCGCAAGTTCTTCCAGAAGGGGCGCGGCCGCGTCCATTTTGCCCGAGAGAAAGGCGGATTCGGCCTGGAGCTTGAGGATTTCAAGGGTATCGGGGGGCAAAGGGGAGATGACCCGGTAGGCCGTGTCGTAATCACCTTGGCGCATGAGGAGCCATGCATAGCGGATGCGTGTGTCCGGGGAAGCCTGATCCGATTCCACGAGTTTCCGATATTCAGCGGCGGCGGCATCCGGAGGAATCGCGGCCGTCTCCGGCTGTTGCCCAGCCTTGTCCAGGGCGTAGGCGAGCTGCTCCTTGATTTTCGCGTCCTCGGGCCTCTCCTTGGAAAGTTCTTGAAAAAGTGCCGCCGCATCGTCGTACTTTTCCAGTTGCAGAGCGAGTTCGGCGCGGGGCAAGAGATTTTCGCCGGAAGGCGCCTCGGTGAAAAGTTTATAGGCCTCCTCCAGGCGTTGGACGGAGCGCAGGGCTATGGCCAGGCCCTGCTTGGCCTCGGTGTTTTCCGGCTCCTTTTGCGTCAGCTCGCGGTAGAGTTGCGCGGCTTCCTGAAAGCGCTCCAATTGGAGGGCCAGTTGGGCGCGCGTGGCCAGATTTTCAGAGCCGGGAATACGCTTCAAGGTCGCATAAGCCTCTTCCAAGGCGCCAGCCGCGCGTTGGGCTACCGCCAATTGCCGCAGTGTCTCCGTGTCGTTGGGGCGTAGTTGCTGCAGCTCCGCGTAAAGACGGGCCGCGTCTTCGTATTTATCGAGCTGCAACGCCAACTGGGCGCGTTCGTCCAAGTTGTTTTCGGAAGGAGCGGCCGAAAACGCGGCATACGCTTCTTCCAGCTGGTTTTGAGCGCGCAAGGCTATGGCGAGCTGGTTTTTGTACGCTTCGCTTTTTGCGGGAGGCGGATTGGTCTGCAACAATTCCTTATAGAAGCGCACTGCGTGGTCGAACTTCTGGAGTTGCATCGCCAACTGGGCACGCTCTTCGAGATTCTCCGGCGCGGGCGTTTCCAACAACAGGGAATAAGCTTCTTGCAACCGGCCGAGTTCACGCAGAGCGATGATCAAGTTTTTCCGATGTTCGGGCAGGAGCGCGCCGATTGCCATTAACTGGGCATACATGCGGGCTGCGTCGTCGAACTTCTGGAGCTGCATGGCAAGCTGGGCCTTTTCCGCCAGGTGTTCATCCTCGGGACTCAACCCGAAGACGGCGTAGGCCTCGTCCAGTTTGCCCGCCGCGCGCAGGGAAACGGCGAGCTTGTTTTTCACCTCTGCATCGTCGGGAAAATTCGCCGCCAATTGCCGGAAAAGGGAAGCCGCCTCGTCGAAGCGCTCCATTTCCAGCGCCAACTCGGCCCGCAGGCGCAGATTCTCCGCATTAGGGTGCTTCTGCAACAGGGCGTACGTTTGCTCCAGCTTTTTCTGGGCGCGCAGAGCAATGGCCAGTTGTTCCCGGCCCCAGGCCGCCAGCTGCGGATCAATCTCCATGCCCAACAGGTTGCTCAGCGCTGATTCGGCCTGCGCCCAAGACTCCCGGGCCATGAAAGACGCCGCGAGACCACGAGCGAACGCCGGATTGCCGGGTTCGCGTTTGAGAAGCTCGCGAAAATCCCGTATGGCTTGCTCGTGCTGGTTTTTTGAGGCCAACAATCCGGCCCTGCGCTCAAGAAGGGGCGTTTCCAGGTCCGCCAGATTCAGGGAAAGCAAGGCCTGTACGGCTTCCTGCTCGCGCCCCAGATCGAGGAGAACTTTGCCCAGTCCCAGAGCCGCCTCGGCATTGCCGGGTTGCAGGGCAAGGGCCTTGTGATAGCTGGAAGCGGCAGCTTCGAGATCGCCCGCCTGTTCGGACAGGGCTCCATAATAGATCAGATAGCCGGGATTGTCCGGAGCGGCGTCAAGCGCCTTTTGCAGGGTGCTCCTGGCATGGCTGAGTTGGCCTTTTCCGGCGAGCTGTTGGGCCTGGATGTAATAGTCGTGGGTGTCTTTCCAGAAATCTGGTTTGACGTAATAGACCGCCCCCAGGGCCACGATCATCCACAGCCCGACGATAAGGGTGATGTACAGCCCTTTTTTGCTTTTAATCGAGCTGGTAGACATGGTTCGGATCCTCCTCCGGCGCGTATTCGCCCGGAGTTATGGCGGACATGACCACCTGCGACATGGACCAGATGGCGATACCCGAGATAAAGATATTCGCGGCAACGATTCTGGGGTCGCACGTTCCCTCAAGCAAGGCGTAAAATGGCACGACCATATTCAGCAGCAGGATGATCATTTGGGGCAGTACCGCCACAATAGGGGGCATTTCCCGCAGTTTGTTCAAGCAGACGTTGAGGGCGTTGTTGACGCAATAGCCCGGCTTTTTGCCTTTTGGGTAGCGGAATGCCCGCAAAATGCCGGTAATGTAGATGGGGAAAAGTCCGGCCAGCATGCGGAACTGTTTGCCGGGCTGCTGCTTGTAGCAGAGATACTGCGTGGCGATGACCATGAAAATGAGGTAAATTGAGCGGATGGCGAGAAATTGCCATTCCGGTTTTGTCAATATGGAGTTGCCCGTAAGGTAGGTCCAGATCGGGATGAGATAGAAAAAGGGAAAAATAAAAGCCGAACAAATGTATGACATGGCCACGGTGGAGTAGCCCACGCGCGTGGTGAACTTGAGCCCTTTTTTAAAGAACGGGTTGTCCCAGAGAAAAATGCGCATGGTGTCCAGAGCCCATTGTCCGCGTTGCTGGTAGATGCCCCAGATGCTCGTGGGGGCGAGGCCTTTGCTCAAGGCATGCGGGAAATAGAAGGATTTCCAGCCCCTGGCGTGCAGCTCGTAGGACGTGGTGAAGTCCTCGACAATGTTCCATTCCACAAAACCGCCGAGTTCCTCCAGGGCTTTGCGCCGGTAAAGCACGCCTGTGCCAGCGGAAAAGGCGTTGTCGTTATTGTCCAGGGCCAGTTCGACCACGTCGTAATACACCTGGGACTTGTTATAGAACGGGTCTCCGGACTGAGTGTAGTATTCCTGCTTGGACTGCACGAACGCCACTTTTTCGAATTCCATGTACCCCACAAGTCGTTTGACGATTTCGGGTTTGGGCACCTGGTCCGCGTCCATGGTCAGGATCAGGTCTCCGGAAGAGTTTTTGAGCCCGAAATTGAGGTTGCCGCTTTTGGCGTTTTCCTTGGACACGCCGGCGACATCGCGGGAAAGGTAGATGATGTCCAGGGATTCCGCCAGTTCCCGGACTTCATCACGGTTGCCGTCGTCCAAAACATAGATTGTGAGCAGGCCTTCGTATTCGATTTTTGTGGCGGCCTTGAGGGTTTTGCTCACATAGAGCATTGGCTCGGCATATGTGGTCACGAAAACGTCCACACTGTAGCACTTGTGCGCGGGAAGGCCCTCCAGAGGCTTGAAGCGCAATGTCCAGAGGCCGAGCGTGGCCAGGAAAAACAACGCCAGGCAGCAGATTTCGGCAAGAATGAAAACGCCCCCCGCGAATGGGTGCGCCCTGTTATAGGTGGCGATGATCCACGCGAGATAGGCCAGGCCGCTCAGCAATGTGAGCACGGAGAACACTTGCGCGGTGAGGCGGCGGGGCCTGTCGTCGCAATATCTGAACCGTCTGGATTTGCACTCCAGAGGCGGTAACAATTTGGAGAACAGTTTCATGACGCCCCTCTTTTGCTGCTGCGGGACCGGCGGCCTGTTTTTCGGTCCGGGACCGTCAGGAAATGATCCGGTCAGGGATGCGCAGCTATGATGTGTTGTTACGTCGGGTTGCTGCGTAATGCGTGTACTGTGGCATCTCGTATTTGTTAAAAAACAAGCATGAAAAAGTCGCTGTTCCAGCGTCCGGAGGCCTCTCCAGGCCGTCGTGCCGGCGCGAAATCCAACGAATTTATTCCTTGTTTCAAGGCGAAAATGCGCTAGTAATCCGTAAGTCGTATTGTTAATGAGTGCGGAAAATTATTCATTTTCTTGCACCGAGTTATGAGGAAGGCCACGCCGTTGGCGGGACCGGCGGCCAATGCCGCGGGAGCGGGTCGTTATATCTTTTCCGCACCCGGTTATACGTCTAGAAAAAATCTAAATTACTTACCCTGTAGCAGCATGCAACCGCTGTTTGCAAGGGAAAAATGGGTTTACGCATACATTAATGCGGTAATATCGGTTGTTCAAGACATCTTTCCCGGGGGCGTATCGCTTTTTCCCGGATTCCAACGCTCTTTTCAATCCGTTGCACAGGAACAAGGGGGCGTGTCGGGGCCTGCTTCACGTCCCACGCCGAAATAACGGATGCCCAACCTGGCCATCATTGCCGGGTTGTAGATGTTTCTGCCGTCGAAAATCACCTTTTGGGAGAGTTCGCGCAGTATTATATCGAAATCCGGGGTGCGGAACTGTCCCCATTCCGTACAGACGACGAGACAGTCGGCTCCTTGAAGGGCCTGGTATTGCGCTTCGACGATCTGCACGAGGGGATTGTCCTGAAAGTGATTGGCGGCGTTCGCTCCGGCTTTCGGGTCATACGCCCGGACCTTGGCGCCTTTGCTCGTGATGCGCTCAATGAACGCGAAGGCGGGGGCTTCTCTCACGTCATCCGTGTTCGGCTTGAAGGCCAGCCCCCAGACCGCGATGGTCCGGCCGCGCAGGTCGCCGCCGAAGTGGCGCAGCACTTTTTGGGCGAGGAGGAGCTTTTGCCGTTCGTTGACGCGCTCCACGGCCAGAAGCATCTCGGGTTCATAGCCCCTGTTTTGAGCCGTACTGATCAGGGCCTTGACGTCTTTTGGAAAGCAGGAGCCGCCGTAGCCGATTCCCGGAAAGATGAAATGGTATCCGATGCGGGGATCCGAACCGATCCCCTGGCGGACGCAGGACATGTCCGCGCCCACGAGTTCGCAGATGTTGGCGAATTCGTTGACCATGCTGATTCTGGAGGCAAGCATGCAGTTGGCGGCGTATTTGGTCATCTCCGCGCTGCGCACGTCCATGAGAATGATCTTGTCGCGCACTCTGGAGAATCCTTCATACAGCTCCTTCATGATTTCCACAGCGTTGGGAGCGTCGGCGCCGATGACGATTCTGTCCGGCTTCATGAAATCCGCGACCGCGTCGCCTTCCTTCAGAAACTCCGGGTTGGAGACCACATCAAAGGCGATTTCCGCGCCGCGTGCCTTGAGCTGGTCCTGGATGATCTCACGCACCGCGTCGCCGGTGCCCACGGGCACGGTGGATTTGTTGATCACCACCTTGTAGTCGTTCATGTGCAGGCCGATGGATTCGGCCACGCGATACACGGCGGAGAGATCCGAGCCGCCGTCCGCGTCAGGAGGCGTGCCCACGCAGATGAAGATGCACGCCGCCTGGCGGATGGCGAGGGGGGCGTCCGTGGTGAAGCGCAAACGCCCCTGTTTGTGGTTGCGCAGAATCATTTCCTCGAGCCCGGGTTCATAGATGGGGACTTCGCCTTTGTTGAGGGCGTCCACCTGCTCTTGTCTCCTGCCCACGCCGAGGACGGTGTTCCCCATTTCAGCGAAACCGGCCGCGGTGACGAGCCCGACATATCCTGGTCCAAAAACGCTGATTTTCACGCTGCACCTCGTGTGCGGTCTGATGCTTGAAACGCTCCGATTGCCGAGTACGGCGGCTTAAGAACCTTTTGAAAAAGGTTCTTAAGAATCTCCAAAACTATTTATTTTATAACGTTTTGGCAGGGTTATATTGTTGTACTCGACTTTTTGAGCAGGGCTTGTATCCTATCATTCTGCATTTGTTGAAGAAAAATAAGAATTAAAATTGTCGTGTTACCGGCGTCCAGGGGCCTCCCCTGGTCGTCGTGCGGGCGCGAAAGCCCTCGACTTTATTATTTTTTCCTTAAGTCCGAACGTCGCATTTCAATACATGATGTTCGCGGGTCCAGGGGGGGAACCCCAAAATACCCCATCATAAAGTTAACATGCTTTAAAAGGGGGCGCTGTCGTGGACCAAACTGGCCAGAGGCGAGTACCGGCCCGTTATCAATACTGGATTTTATTACTGTCAAAAACTACACGATTTATGCCGTAAGGCAAGAGAGGATGAGGGGCGCGGGTTCCGTGGAGTTTTTTTGCGTGATTTCGACAAAGAGAACATTATTGATTGACATCGTCTGTATGGAGGGGTAAAAACATTTTTTCAATTGACGCGGGGTGGAGCAGTTCGGTAGCTCGTCGGGCTCATAACCCGAAGGTCGTAGGTTCAAATCCTGCCCCCGCTACCAAGAAATCAAGGGCTTACAGTACATGAGACTGTAGGCCTTTTTTCTTTTGCTCCCCTTTTTCCCCTAGGAGGTGGCAAAATCGGTTCTCCACCCCAATCTTCGCTATTGAAACAGAGTCTCCTTGCGGCCTTTTCTTGATTGAATGGCCTCCTTCAAGGGGGGATTGGTTTTCTGATGAATACCCCGGATTGTGGAGCGGGGCTATTTCCTCAAGTTTGTTTAATTATTTTCAGACCTGACCGAGAACAGGCCCGGCGGCCAATAAGGCCCGCTTGATTGAAGTATCATGTTAGGTGGGTGCTCGCTCGCAGATGAAATCCACCGGCGAGGATGGCGATGAGCATAAAGCCTCCGTCGCGCACAATGTACCAAACCATATTCGACGACTCGGACGGTTTGGTGGAAAAGCATCCGCAGCTGATGTCAACGCCGCGATAGTAGTTGACCACCAGCGTGAACCAAAACGTAATCAACAGCAGGTTCACCAGCAGAAGCGCCCCTTCTTGCCATTTGCCAATCAAAAGCAGCGCGCCAAGAACCAATTCCAGCCACGGTAAAATAATCGCCGTGATATTGATCAGACTGTCCGGCAGTACCCTGTAGTCTTTGACGATGGCGGCAAAATCACCTGGGTGTAGTATTTTGTCGATGCTCGCGTAGATGAAGATGATCGCAAGCGCCAATCGAAGGATGACGGAGAGATTGCTCAATTTCCGCAGACGGCGCATAGCGCGGGCTCTTAAGACTGCAAGGGATTGCTTACGTTGCTGACCTCGACGGGAAGCTGCTCATTCCGCCACAACGACCACCCGTTTTTCAGGACATACACGTTGTTGAAACCTCGCGCCTTGAGCATTTCGGCCAGCTCATGGCTGAGCTGGCAGCGTTCGCCGTCGCAGTAGGTGATGATCGTTTCAGCGTCCTGCAGTTTGGGGGCGATTTCTTTGAATGCGTAGTCGAAGTCCTCCGCTGGAGCCGAAAGGGCTCCCTGGATGTGTCCGGCTTCGAATTCCATCAGGCTTCGTGCGTCCAGGAAGACAGCCCTGCGGGAGATGAACAACATGGCCGCGTCCTTGATCGATATCTCTCCGTTGGCCGCATCAAGCTGAACGGCGCTGTCCGTAGCCTGGACCAGAGGGATGCCGTCCGGTCTGATCGCATTGACGCCGAGAGCCAGGACAACGGCGAGGACAAGAATGTATGCTGTTTGCGTAAAGGTTTTGGTAAGCATGATCACCTCTATGCCGTTGGTATGAAGGGTTGGATGATAAAATATACTCCGAGCAATCCGATCACCACGCCCGCCATTCGCCGAAACAGCATCCCGCCGCGCTGCCACGCCGAGTTGGCGAGAAGCTTTTTGACCATGGCGGTGGAACCTCCAGCCACGGCAATGGGGATGCAGTGCCCGACGCCGAAGAGCGCGATGAAGATGACGCCGGTGAAAATTTTTTGCTGAACCGTGATGATGGCCAGGATGGGGGCGATGAAGCCAAACGTGCAGGAACCGGACAGCACCCCGTAGGCAAGCCCGAGTACAAAGGCCCCGAACATGCCCTTGACCTTCAGCCGGGCCATCAGTCCGCCGGACATGGAGCACTTGGCGACTCCCAACATGTCCAAGGCGACCCAGAGGAGTATGAGCCCCACCACGATGGTCCAATAGGGGCCGACATCGCCGAGCATTCGCCCGAGCAAGGAGCAGGCAATTCCAATGGCCGCGATGGTGATGAACAGTCCGGTGGTGAAGAGGATCGCGTAGATGGTTGCCTGACGTCCCTCGATGATCCTGTCCTGCCCCGCGACATAGCCGACAATGAGCGGAATGGATGCCAGATGGCAGGGGCTGAACAGAACGCTGACCATGCCCCAAAGGAAGCACCCCAACGCTCCAAGCAGCACCCCGCCCGTCATCCATTGATTTATAAGGATGAATATCTGGTCCATTGACTAGCTCACCCCGAGCTCTTTCAGCTTTTCAACGATGGATTCCTTGTCCATGAAACCTTCATGCCGGAATCGCTCATTGCCGTCCGCATCGTAGAAAATTTGGGTGGGTATCGCTCGGAGGCCGAATTGTTCTGGAACGTTGGGGTGTTCCCAAACATCGATGAAGACGATGGCGGCTCTCCCGTCATATTCGTCGGACAGCTCCTTGATGATCGGCGCCATCATTTTGCACGGAATGCATTTGTGAGCCCCTAAATCAACCATTGTCACTTTTCCCGGAACGGGAACAGGTTGCATCGAGCCCGAAATCAAGTCCGCGGCAGCGCTCGAACTCGCGTGGGACTCAATCGAGCCCAGATTAAAGATAAGTCCGCAGGACAAAGCGATGACAACGAGAAGGAGGATGCGCCGCATATACTTTTTCAAGTTACACTCCTATGAGGTTGTTCACTTTGTCCACCACGAGAGCGATGCGCTCGGGCGTGGCGGATGATTCCCCTTTTTTCAGGCCCAACTCGTCCAGCTGCACGTGCTGGAATTCCGTGATCCCGGCTTGTTCAAGATTTTTTCGGGCGCAGTTCAGGGGGCATCCATCCACGGCCACGATGGTTGATGCCGCCTCCGTGCTCTTCACGATGCCGGAAACTCTGCCACCGATACCGGCAAGGCAAAACATCTTGATTTTTCCCTGGCGGGACAACTCTCTGGCAGCCTGGTCGGCCACTTCGCCGACATCGGCGGCTCCAGAGCAAGAGAACACGAATTTCGGGGCGGCGCTACAGGCGCAACTGCAATTGGACATGAGAGAGTCTCCTCTGTAAAAGGTTTTTATTTATTTCAACCAGCTGAGGACTTCTTTTTTGCTGGGGGCCTTGCCGACGACCTTGACTTCACCGTCTATGGCAACGGCAGGAGTCGAGAAAACACCAAACGAAGCGATCTCCTGAAAATCTGATATCTTGATGACTTCAGCGTCAATACCGGCTTCGATAACCGCTTCCTTGACGTTCTTTTCCGCTTCCGCGCATTTGGGGCAGCCAGGGCCCATCACCTGAATTTTCATTTTTGTTCTCTTTGGGGGTTAGATGACTGCGTTGAACAGATAGCCGACAAACAGGATGCCGCATCCTACAACGCCGATGAATATTGCGATCAAACGAGGCTTGAGCACCTTTCGCAGAATGACCATTTCCGGGAAGGACAGGGCGATGACGCTCATCATGAAGGCCAGGACCGTTCCGAGCGCCGCGCCTTTGCCAAGCAGAGCATCCACAACGGGAATGATCCCGGCGGCGTTGGTGTACATGGGGATGCCTATCACGACGGAAAGGGGCACCGACCACCAGGAAGAATCGCCCATGATGCCAGCCAGATAGCCTTCTGGAACATATCCGTGAATACCCGCGCCAACGGCAATGCCGATCACCACGTATTTCCAGACCCGCCCAACGATGTCCTTGACGGAATCGAGCGCATATTCGAACCGCTGCCACCATGTCATCTTTTGGTCACTTAACCCGCTTTCTCCGGCGCGAATTTCCATGACCCAATCCTCAACGTGCCTCTCCAGCTTCATGCGCCCCATGATCCATCCCGCGACAATGGCGACACTGATGCCAGTCACGAAATACAGAGCGGCAATTTTCCAGCCGAGCAAGCCATACAACAGCACCAGGGCGATTTCGTTCACCATGGGGGCGGAGATGAGAAAGGAAAAGGTCACGCCGAGCGGAACCCCGGCAGTCATGAAACCTATGAACAACGGCACCGCGGAGCAGGAGCAAAATGGAGTGACAACGCCCAGCAACGCGGCCAGGACATTGCCGGCCGTCTCTTTCTTTCCGGCAAGCACACGCCTCGTCCACTCGACAGTCACGAAGGAGCGGAGGATGCCTACGAAGAATACCACGATCAGGAGAAGCATGAGAACTTTCGGGGTGTCGTACACAAAGAACTGAACGGCGGAGCCAAGATGGCTTTCAGCCGACAACCCCAGAAGGGAATAGCTGAACCACTTGGAAAAAGGGAGGAGTTGACTGTATAGTGCGTACCAGATCCCGATACCGGCAAGGCCGGTCAGGATCATCTTCAGGGTCCAAGGCTTTCCTGTTCCTTGAGAGCTTCCAGCCTCTTTTCGACATGCGCATGTGGCGGTACTTGTTGTATCATCCATCACTATCACCTCAATTGGCGGATTCGCCAATTGTCTGGATAAAAAATTTTACTTATCGTTTGCTGCGACAACGGATTCTATACAATGAAAAAAATTCAAAACACAGGGCACTTTGAGGCGGTAATACGGTTGCTTTCCGCGTTTCTCATCTTCGATAATGCCAGCTTCCTTCAGCAACTTAAGGTGCTTGGAAACTGTTGATATGTCATGACCCACAAGGGCGGTCAGTTCGCACACGCATTGCTCGCCGTGCGACAAAGCGTCAACCATCATCAGGCGGGATGGGTGCGCCATGGCTTTCATTATCCGGGCTCTGGCCTCGTAGTGTACAAGAGGTTTCAACATGCTGTTGGCTCCATGCAGTTCGATCTGCTACGGTTGGCAAATAAGCCAAGAGTTCTGGCTTGTCAAGCCGAAGAGTATGCTTGTCACGTCTTACACCCTTCTGTGAAACCACAACAACTCTATGGAGCGTCGGTTCCGGTGAATCCGGATTCCCCCGGAATCCTCTGGGATTTCGGAAGATTGGTCACAGGTGTTGAAAAAAGGTTAATAAATTCGAGGCATTGTTGGCATTGGCCATGCAGGGCATTCAAGAGGTTGGCCGAAAGAATCCATAGCCGTTGTCAGTGTAGTACGGAGGCATCCTCCGACCTTTTGAATTTTGTCCACGGGGTTGTCCATCACACAGCGGAGAACTTGCCCGGGAGGTCGGCGATAAAGGCTCTTATCTCATCCCTCACTCGCCTGTAATGCGACAGGGCTTCTTCCTGGCTTAGAGCGTTCCTTGCCAGTAGTGGCGGATCATCAAAGCCTACGTGGACAACCTTAGTCTTGGCCGGGAAAAAGGGACATTGTTCATGTGCGTTGTTGCAGACGGTCACGACATAATCAAACTCGACGTCTTGCGGTAATTCATCGATGGTTTTTGACTCCTGCCCGGCGATATCGACGCCAGCTTCCGCCATGGCCTTTACTGCCAGGGGGTTGAGTCCGTGCTTTTCGACACCCGCAGAGTAAGCGTTGAAGAAATCCGCCTTAAGGTGCCTCGCCCATCCTTCCGCCATCTGGCTCCGGCACGAGTTGCCTGTGCAAAGAAAAAGAATGTTCAATGTAGTTGGACCTTTTTAATGTCTTTCGTTTCCGGAAAGTTACCACGTTTCTTCTTATCCCATGTGCAGCCCCAATCGATTACCCCTTGGACAACGCCCCATATCACATCACGGACGGCGCTGACCTCCGCGAGCTTCACTTCCTCCGTTCCTTTCACCCTGGCTGGATCGGCAAAGGGCAGATGCGGGAGATGCGTCATGCCGGGGAATACTGGCTACTGAACAAGAGGGGAATATTCAATGGTCCACGTTTATCTGTTGAGGGCGTTTTAAAGCGTATCAAAAAGTGCCGCAAGTGTGGGGGGGGCTCAACTTGGTGAAATATTTCACATTATTACATCCACAACAGGGACATCAAAAACCCTATTTGGGGCAGCAGATTCCACCTTAACTTTGTCGGTCCGTGGTCCTACAGGTGGGGGAGTCGTAACGCCTCGCCGTTTTTAGCCTGCCAGGATTGATGCCGCAGGGCACTTCCACCAGCAACAATGCCAACCGCCGGAAGTAATGTGGATTACATCCGGCGGTTGGCAATATGATACACCCTTGAGAGCTCCCGTATGCGTAAAAGCCTTGGTCCCGGGGAGCGGGGACCATGCTTTCGCCGCAGGACTACGACGGCGCCGAGATGTCGGGCAGCTTTTTTCTTCTCGTTGAGTCGTACGCTATCTTGAGCACAGCGAAGGCGGCCAGGCAAAGGAAAAACAGCGACAAGGGGTGCGTCACGAGAACGCTGAAATCACCCCCCGAGATGAGCAGCCCCTGACGCAACGATTGTTCCATCGCCGGCGCCAAAATGAATGCAATGATGAACGGAGGAAGAGGAATATCCAGTTTAAGGAAAATGAAGCCGAATATTCCGAAGAACAACATGGCCCAGACATCGGAAATCAAGTAGTTGACGGTGAATGTGCCGACAACGCAAAGCAACACGACAATCGGGCTGATATAACAAGTGGGAACATCGGCAATCCGGCGGCACAGTTTGACTAACAATTTGCCGGCGATCAGCAACATGAAGATGGAAACGATCAACATGCCGAAAAGGGTGAAGACAAAGACTCTGTTTTCCGTGAATATTGAAGGACCGCTCTGGATGCCATGCAGCATGAGCGCTCCCATCATTACAGCGGTCACGACATCTCCAGGAATGCCCAGAGTGAGCATCGGGATGAGCGCGGCGCCACACACTGCGTTGTTGCCCGCTTCCGGAGCGGCAACGCCTTCGATGGCGCCATGACCGAATCGTTCGGGGTGTTTCGAACGTTTTTTGGCCAATCCGTAGCTGACAAAGGCGGCGACCGCCGCGCCGGTTCCGGGAAGAGCGCCAATGCTCGCACCGATTGCGCTTCCCCTCAAGAAAGAAGGAAAGCAGGTTTTGATGTCTTTCAGGGTAGCGTAATTGTCCGTCTTTTGTTTCCCTTTCCCAACGTCAAGGACTCCATGCTCCCCTTTGTGACAGATGTTATTGACCTGGGTCATTTGCTCGGAAATGGCGAACAAACCGACGATAATCGCGATAACGCTCAGTCCGGACTCCAGATACAGGGACCCGAAACTGAAGCGTGGCAAGCCGGCGACAGGATCCATACCGATCAGGCTAAAGGCCAGGCCCAGAGCTGCGGCGAGCAAGCCTTTGGTGATGGACTGCCCCGCGAGTCCTGCGATAATGGTCATGGCGAACAGGAGCAGGCTGAACAGCTCAATGGGGCCAAAACGCGCCGCAAAAGAGGCGATGGGCTGCGCAATGACGCAGAGGAGCATAATGCTGAAGGCATCGCCGAAGACCGAAGCATACAATGCGATATCTAATGCTTTCCCCGCCTTCCCTTGCTGCGCCAGCTTATATCCGTCCAATACGGTGGCGGAAGCCGCCGGCGTGCCTGGCGTATTGATGAGAATCGCCGAGATGGATCCACCGTAAGTCCCGCCTTTGTACAGGCCGATCATGATGGACATGGCAACAATAGGCTCAAATCCATACGTTATGGGGATGGCGAGAGAAAGCGCGACCGGCGGCCCCAACCCTGGAAGAATGCCGATAATTATGCCGGCGATGACGCCGCAAAGCGAAGCGATAAATACGGTTAGGTGGAAGACATTAATAATTCCAGAACCCATATCCATTAACCACTGTTCCATGAAACTGCACCTTTTACATCAAGAAGGTTTCCGGAAATTGGACTTTCAGAACGGCGGTGAAAAAAAGCCATAGAACAAAAGGCGTTATAGCTGTTAGCAGGATCACTGCCAGCTTGTTTTTCGCTTTCATGAATAAAAGTAAAAACACAAGATAGATCGCTGTTGAAACGATGTAGCCGACATACATAAATCCGAGGACATACATTGCAAGGGCACCGAGATACAGAACCAGACGCAGGAATTGGTGCTTGTTCATCAAATAAACATACACCCTTTTGTCTTTTGGTATTTTCCTGATGGTCAGGATGCAGTTTGCAATATGTAAAATCGCAAGACAAAGTAATACTCCTGTTATGATATATGGAAACGTCCTTCCTGAATCAAGGGAATAGTTTGATGCCTTAACCGTATAAACTGTTGAAATGCCGTAAAAAATAGAAAAAACCAACGTAGCTATGCCAAAATAGAGGTCTCGTTTTATTTTAGAATAGTCCATTGAGCGCCTCGCTGTTGGAGCGATTGGAAGTGTGTGAGCAGCAGGTCAATTGCATCGTCATAACATCTGTCCGAGCCTGTGACAGTACGTTGTATCGATATCTGGCCGACATCCATCGCTGGTTATCGGCCTCCTCGGATTGTGAAGGCAGCAAGTAATTTTATGAAGTTCCGCAAAGTAATCCTGTAAAAAAAGCAAAGCTGAAAGGGATACGCCTGGCGAAGCGACAAGCATGTCCGTCCACGGAATCCCCGAACGCAAGAAGCGAACGTCTGCCAAAAAGGCCGTACGGTTGCCGGCCAGGCAAAACGCCGACTGTTTTCGGATCGTTGTCCTTTCCAGTCCATCGCGTGCGATATGTCACAAAGAATGGTGGTGCGCAGCATCCTGCTACGATTTGTCGCATATTCTCCGGCCTGCTTTAAGAAAGCAGAGGTCCTTGCCAATGAATATGGGGGCCCCCGGATAACGTCAGCGTCTGTCACAACACCGTTTCCTGCCCAATACGCGTGAGCGGCTTTTTTTCCGGTCGGCCCGACGTTGAGAAGCCAACCGAGCGTGATCACTTCCGCCGGCATGAAGATCGGGTGATCCTCATTGCCAGCGCGTGACACGCTTTCAGTCTCAATGTTGCGTCTCATCAAAGAGCGGATCCGATTTCGAACCGGATTCCATTCTCGCTTCACAAGCAGCCCCTTCCCCGCTTGTTTCAGCCCTGGGCTACCGCTCATGGGGAAGGGGCGTTCGCATCACAATTCCTCTTTTCTCAGACGCCAAGGAATTCTGCATGATACAACCACAGCATATCCTGCGACATCCCGTCATGTATGTCGTGCCTGCCAATGACGCCGCAAGAAGGTGTTTTCGGATTCCTACTTGGCAGTCTCCGGTTCAATATATCCTTTCTCAATGATCATGGTCAGTTCATTTTTGCTTTTTTCAGTTACTTCAGAGACTTGCTCACCGGTCAGCAGAATGCTTTGGAGGCCCAGATTCTTCAAGACCTTATGCACCTCGGGGCTGGCGCCTGCCTTGAGGATGGCTTTTTCCATGAGCTCTCTTTTGGCCGGATCAATGCCCTTGGGTGCGTAAATGGTCAGGTAGTCAGCCCATTCAAAAGGGTAGCCCATTTCTTTGGTCGTCGGGATTTCAGGAAAATCGTCCATCTTTCCCCCAAAAAGCAGGATTCCGGTAATTCCGCTTGACTTGATCGTTTGCGTTACAACGCAATCGACATGTCCGCTGGCCAGGGCGGCATTTGCAGCAACAGCGCCATTAAAGGGAATCCATTTAAACTTGAGTCCGGACTTTGATTCAAACAGGGCCGTGGCGGCGCCGCTGGTGTTTTTCGTACCACTCATGCCCAGGCTCAATTCATTGGGATGCGCCTTTGCGTACTCAATGAATTCATTAATGTTGGAAAAGCGGGGATCGCCGGTCTTAATTGCGAGAGCGGTGGGAACCATACAAAAACTGGCAATGGGCTCAAAGCTGTCAACGGAATATTTCACGTCACGCAGCATGCCGTTGCAAAGCAATGTGCTTTGCAGAGAAAGAACAAACGTATAGCCGTCCGGCTTGGCTTGCGAGGCCTTGGAGTAGCCGATGCTTCCGCCGGCGCCCGGCGTGGGAGTGGTGATCACCGACACGTTGAGATCGACAGGCATCCGCTCGATAACCGGCCGCAATGCAAGATCCATCCAGCCGCCCGGGAGAAAGGGGTTGATAATGTTGATCGTGCGGTCGGGGTATTCATCAGCCTGGGCGTGCATTGCTAAACCGAGACACAATAAGACGAGCAGCAAGGTCGAGAAATAAAG
Organism: uncultured Desulfovibrionaceae bacterium; assembly: GCA_964517355.1. Lineage (GTDB taxonomy): Bacteria > Desulfobacterota > Desulfovibrionia > Desulfovibrionales > Desulfovibrionaceae > CAZFCK01. Next base: position 20,241 of record CAZFCK010000011.1, read on the forward strand.
TTTACGCATTTCGGTCTCCAATCTGCTTAAAAGGTCTTGAATAAATCCCTGGTTGTTTAGGTAACGGCAGCATCGCTATCAATAAATGCAATCTTTATTCCATGGTTACATCAATTTGTTCAAGGCCACGGCACGGACAAACGAAACGCGCTGAAGACAGTGCGAAGGATCCGGATTCTTGTGATTTTTTTCATGATGAAGAAAAAGCCCGCATCAGGCCGGCATTATGGAACAGCAGCGACGACACGAGCATTGCTGGTTCAAAAGATTAACTTGAGTATAAAAAAATTAAAAAAGTTAAAATTTTTAACTCCCGCTCTCCCCTCTCCAAAACTGGGGAATTGACGTTATCTCTAGCAATTATAAAAATGGCATGCTTATTGCCCATGTCATTTTCAGGCAGCGTCAACCTAGGAAACTCTTTTTATTAATCTGAGGAGATTTTGCATGATCAAAAATGCCATCGTCATGATGTTCGACTCGTTGCAATTTAACTATGTCGGAGCATACGGCAACGATTGGATACAAACCCCAAATATGGACCGGCTGGCCAAGGAAGGCGTTCTTTTTGAAAACGCCTATATCGAGGGACTGCCCACGGTTCCTTGCCGCAGAGCCATGCTGACCGGAAGGTACACCCTGCCGAGGGGCGGTTGGGTCGCCTTGAGCAGTGAAGACACGACCATCGCCGATCTTTGTTGGGGGCGCCCCATCGACACGGCGCTGATTTTCGACTGCCCCAATTACCGCCTGCCCAAGTTCGGCTATACTCGCGGTTTTGACAAGGTCTGGTTTACCCACGGGCACGAGGGTGATGAGTGCTTTTATGAAAACGATCCTCTGGTTGAATTCAAATGGCAGGATTACATTGAGGATCATACCTTAGCGGCTTATTCCGCCGCTCTCAAGACGGATAAGATCGTGAACGCCGTGGAGGCCGAGCTGAACAACTACCTTCGCCAGCGGCAGCATGGCGGCTGGAAGGCGGAAAACCGTTACGTTACGCGTACGATCAATGCCGCCATCGAGTATCTCGAAAAGGTCGACCGCAATAAGCAATTCTTCCTGTGGATCGACAGTTTCGATCCGCACGAGCCTTGGGATCCGCCGTCAATCTACGATCCGGTCGGAAAATGCATGTACGATCCGGACTACAAGGGCAAGCATATGTTCCTGCCCTGCGCCGAACTGGTGGAAGGTATCTATACCGAGGAAGAATTGCATCACATCCGCATGCTCTACGCCGAGATGGTGACCTTGTGCGACGACAATTTGGGGCGTCTCATGGACACTGTCCGGCGCCTCGGCCTGGAAGAAAGCACCCTGTTCTGGATGGTTTCCGACCACGGCGAGCCTCTGGGCACCGGCAAGGACGGCCATGGTGTGATGCGCAAATGCCGCCCCTGGCCCTATGAAGAGCTGGCCCATGCGCCTTCTATCCTCCGGGCTCCGGGGGTCAAACCCGGGCAACGGATCAAGTCCTTTATTCAAAGTGTGGACGTCGCCCCGACGATTTGCGATTGGCTCGGCATCGGCGTGCACCCCGAAATGCAGGGTAAGAGCCTTTTGCCTCTGGTCTTCGGCGAGGTCGACAAGGTTCGCGATTTCGCCATCGCAGGCTACTATGACTACTCCTGGTCCATCATCACGGATGAATGGAGCTACATCCACTGGCTGCAGCCCGACGATGACGGCAAGACCATGCGTCTGAAGTTCTACCGGGCCAACATCGACGGCAGTCACCTTGCGGCGGTCGGCGGCAAAGCCACACTGATCCCCGAATTGACAGAAGCCCTGAGCGAAGCCGCAGGCATCGATCCTACCAAGGATCGCGATGAGACGAACTGCTCGGTTGACGGCGCCGATCAATGGACCTGCACGCCCGGCAGCACCGCGCAGGTTCCTGAAAAGGATGAACTCTACAGCCGCGCAGATGATCCCTTCCAGTTGAACAACATCATCGACAAGCACCCTGAAGTGGCAAGGAAGCTCTTCGATATGTTGCGGGGTTACATTTCCGAATTGCGAGCATCCTAACCCACTCTCCCACCGGAGTCTGTCGCTGGCGACAGACTCCGGGGCCCGCTCGGCAATTGCGGTATTCATGGAAATTTAACGCAAACAGGAAAAACCATGTCCATTGAAGATTTCAATACCCTGGATAGCTCCACATATGATGCCTTTGTCGGTAACGCGAATGGAATCATTATCTTTTTCAAAAAATTGTGCCCGCATTGCAAAGTCATGGCAACGGTGCTTGAAAAAATGAAAGCCCAAATGTCCGGTATCGATCTGGCCGCAATTGATTCCGAGGAATACCCTGACATCATGGACAAAGCCGGCGTGGTGCGTGTGCCCACCCTTTGTGTCGTTAAGGGCGGCGAACTGCGTGCAAAGATGAATGGCATCAAAAACGTTCGCGAGACAATTGCATTTTATAACCAATCATAACGTGATGGTATGTTTGCTCTCAGTTAAGGATCGGTCATCTGAAGTTTGAAGACGTATCTTGATCAGATCAATACTTCGATCGATCACTGATTGTAAACAGGACTAACATATTACTCAGTGCAGAGTGTCAGTAGCTGCCTGCACTGAGTTATGGAAAACGCCACGCAGAAAGTTGTGGCATGGCGATGGAAGTAGCTAAAGTGCGCCGTAAGTAAAAAAAGTATTGTTTGTTTCTATTCAAAGTCACACTGATTCGAACGTAAAATACATAAACTTATTCTTAAATTGCAACAGGCACATGCCACAGTCATGATAAACAGAACAATGCTAGAGAAACAAACGCCTCACCCGCTTGTAGTTTGTCAATAACTCCCCGGAGTAAAGAATAATGAGCGCTGGGATTGAAATCAATATTACGATCTGGGATTTGCAACCGGCGAGAATACATCGCATTGAGCAGCATCTTGCAGATGCGCTCCGTGATCTTCAGATCAAAGGAAATATCAACAGCATGTCGGAACCGCCTTTGTTGAGCCGTATGGACATGTTGCACAGAATTCCAGCCCTGGAAATCGATGGCTCATTATGGACCCTCTCTGCCGACAGGGAGATGTCCTACGAATTATGCTTCTCGTTGCTCGCTCGATTAAAAGAACAAAATCAAAGAAACGGATAAACAACGAGCCCTGTTGTGGAAGATGAGCACTTTCCCCCAGCAAACGAGGAACTCATGAATTATGAAATACAAAATATAACGCCAGTGCTTCGCAAAGTAGATGTCAGCGTTCCGGCAAATGAAGTTGATGGCGCTATTGAAGAATATCGGAAGAAGAAACAGGTGGTTGACACCTCAATCCTCAAAAAGGCGACAGAAGCCCTCATGGACTCGCTGCTTGCTGCAATTTTTACTACAGAAGGATTGGATCCCGTCTGCGTCTACCAACTTGAGGAAGATCTGGTTGCCGCGAAACGGGATTATTGTTTTACCGCTCTTATTGAAGTTCTTCCGGATATTGATTTGCCCAATGATTTAGCCTCACTATCGGTGACGGTCCCGCCTCCGTTGCTCGAACCGGGGATCGGTCGGATGCTTCTGCATTCGGTGTTGAAACGGTCCGCTCACTTCACGAATGTTGAAGCATCGAGCTGCGCCCGGAATGGGGATCTGGTGCTTATTGATATGCGGGGCAGAATAGACGGTAACGACGCCCCTTGCATGTGCAAGAAAAATGTTCAGGTTGAAGTGCAATCCGAGGGAAAGAAAAATATCTACGGCATGGATCTCTCACACATCCTGCGCGGCATGCGTTCCGGAGGGATCGCAACCGGGAGCATTCTGTGCCCCTCAGACCATCCACATATTTTTCTCCGTGAAAAAGAAGTGGAATACATGATTACTCTTCATGGCATCAAGCGTCCCGCAGCTGACCAACCTACCGACGAAGTCGCTAAAGAGTTGGGTTTCGAGAACGTGCAGGACTTAAATAAGTTCCTTTATTCCAAGGCGATGAATATCAGACTCAAGGAGATTCGCCAGGAAGGGCGGCACCGCTTGCTCAAACAACTCCTTGCGAAGGCGACCTTCCCTCTCCCGGAAAGTATTGTGGCCTCACATTTACGGGAGCGGTTAAGCGGAGCTCGCCAACTCTTGCAAGCGTATGGTTTGGAGCAGGGGGCCATAACCGAACGACTCAAAGCCATGCATTCCGTGCTTGCCGAAGAAGCGAAAGAGCTTGCAAAAGAAGAAGTCTTTCTACTCGTACTTGCTTCCAAAGAAAATATTGAAGTGTACGAGGCGGAACTGAAAACGCACATTGAGGACATGGCTAAGGAAAACAACAAAAGCTATTGCGAAATGCATAGCTTTCTCCAGCAACAGGATGCGATAAAACGTATTCACAATGGCATTCTGGCAGCCAAAGCTTTGAATTGTCTTTATGATAAAGCTCAGAAAATTGTCATAAAGGATACCAACACATCACATGCGTCATTGCGGCGGCACTGCACTAACGCTGTTTCTCGTTCCGCGCATTAAGTTGCCGGCTTTAGTTTTCTGTTGCTCAACGATTTATAAAGTAAAAATATTTTTGCACAACACGACACTTCATTTGTCGAGTTTGAAAAAGCCCTGTTCCTTCGTCCCGGGCCGCAGCCGGTTCACGCAGCCTTACGATGCCGAAAGAGAGCCACAGGGGCACAAGAGATATACTATGTATTACCGCCCGCATTCACTTCCAGGAGTTGAACGCGGAGCGCGCCATGCCGGGGTCATGTTCCACATGCCCGATGGCGGGCTCGACGCCCGCCCGGCGGCGGAAGCGTTCTCTTTCATTCCGGCCTTGATAGGGCGTGTCGCTCTTTTTGGGGCGTTTCGGAGTCTAGATCCTCCTGTCGCCAACTTGCTAAAAACAAACGAGTTATCCTGTCCACAAAATATCAACGAACTTCATGGGCAACCCCAATGAATGGTATGTGCTCGCATGGAAAAACAAGAAACCATCTCATGCGGGAGCCTTGAGTCAAAGCGAAAATGCAATAGATACATAAAATGCAGAGGTGATTATGCGTGATCATGATGTGGTTGTCATTGGCGGTGGCATATGCGGCATGACGGCGGCAATATATGCGGCTAGAAGTAATTTATCTGTATGCATCCTTGAGGAAGAAGTCTGCGGCGGTCTTGTCAACTGGACGTATTCCGTTGAAAATGTTCCCTCCTACATTGAAATTAACGGCATGACCTTGATGACGAAATGCCGTGAGCATGTCGATTCCCTTGGGGTGAAGATTTTTGAGGTCGATGCCGTCACATCGGTGGATTTGTCTTCCAATATAAAAAAGGTCACGACAGCAGAAGGTGAAACCTTTTCAGCTCCGGTGGTGATCATCGCCACAGGCAGAAAGCCCTTGCCCCTTCCGGTGGAAACCGACTGGCAAAACGTCCATTACTGCTCCATTTGTGACGGCACGGCCTACAAAGGTAAAGACGTGCTGGTTGTCGGCGGGGGCAATAGCGGATTTGACGAGTCGCTTTACCTCGCCGGCCTGGGCGTAAAATCAATCCAGGTCGTCGAATTTTTTCCAAAATGCATAGCCGCCGAAACCACGCAAGAAAAAGCGGCCCAGACTGGAATCATTTCTGTCCGTGTTTCAACGCAAATTATCAACGTTGCCGAAGCCGAACACGGAAAAGGCCTGGTCACCTTGAAAAATATGGAAACGGAGGAGACGGACAGCGTACTCGTAGACGGAATATTCTGTTTTATAGGACAAAAGCCGAATACGAAAATCTTCGAGGGACTGCTGGATATGGAAAAAGGCTATATCAAGGTCACTCCCGATATGGAGACGACTCTTCCCGGCGTATACGCGGCAGGCGACGTGACCGTAAAAAAATATCGCCAGATCACCACAGCCATGGGAGATGGGACGATTGCCGCTCTTGAAGCGGTGAAATATCTCCGTGATCGCCGGTAGCAAACATCACGCGGAATAGTCACATACCTTACCAGACTATTGTGAATAGTCCCATCAATTCGAAATCATTGTTTCACCATAATCCACCTTCGCTGCTGAGGCCGAGAGTGCCCCAAACGACACTCTCGCCTCATGCATCGTCATGTCCATCCAGGGAACACAGGAGCCCCGCATTCCGAAAGATTCTTGGAAGGCTCAGGCCGTCAGGTATGTAACGCTTTTCTAGAGCATCTCACGCTTGAAAAGCGCTAGATGCTCTTATGCATTTCCCTGGAACAATTGGAAATTGTTTCAGGGGAGAGCCTTATTTCAAGGCGAAAATGCGCTAGAGCGCCTCAATCCTGGACCCTTCGTTGCTGGTCCGGAACCAGACGGCGTATCGCATCAGGTATCGCTATACAGAAAGAGAACGGGCCTTGGCGGATGGGGACCGAATGACCTAGAATTATTCACGTGCGATAATCTTTTTGGTGAAACGTTTTTTCAGTTCAAGCTTTTTGATCCAGTTATAGACCGTGACCTTGCTGACATCGAGGGTGTTGGCAATGCCATCCGGGCCTCCGACAACACCGTCTTTCAAAACATAAACATACTCAACATACTGTGAAAGCAATTTGTTGAGGGTAGGGAGATGCGAAACCTGAAGGCTATTGGAGCACTGTAAAAATAGGTTGTCATCGTACGCTTCTGATTTAGTATCCGGAAATGAGGACTCAACGGCGGGAGAAACCTGTTGTTGATGAGAAATATTCACCAGCAAATTGGATTCATTGTCGGGATAATGCTCCGAAAACAACACGTAACGCTCAATATAATTTTTTAATTCTCGCACATTCCCCGGCCAGGAATAAGAAACAAGCAATGAAATGTCGTCTTGAGAAAACTTTCTTCTGTTAAGATTATATTTCTGGCAATAAAACTCAAGAAAGCTTTCCGCTATACATACAATATCGTCCTCACGCTCCCGCAAAGGCGGAATTTCCAGGGAGACAACGTTCAGCCTGTAATACAGATCTTCTCGAAATGTTTTGTTTTTTATTGCCTTGCGCAGGTTTTTATTGGTTGCGGAAATAATTCGAAATTCACTCTTTATCATGGCTGTGCCACCAACTTTCATGAATTCCTTTTCTTGTAACACACGTAATAATTTTGCCTGAATACGTAATGATGTATCGCCGACTTCATCAAGAAAAAGAGTCCCTTGATCAGCTATTTCGAATAAACCTTTTTTGTTGCTGACGGCGCCGGTAAACGCGCCTTTTTCATGTCCATAGAATTCGCTTTCAAAAAGATCTTCAGGTATGCTCGTTAGGTTGATAGCGACAAACCGCCCCTTTCTTCCTGAAAGATTGTGCAATTGGCGCGCAATGTGCTCCTTACCAACACCAGATTCGCCTTGTATGAGAACAGAAACATTTTTAGGCGCGATAATTTTTACACGCTTCTCCAATTGACGCATTCTGTCGCATTTATAAACAAAACCATCTTTGGTAATTTTATCGCTGAACTTTTGTTGTTTCAGATTCGCCCGTGATTCTTGCTCAGGACCGGGGCGTAATGGCGTATCGGACGAAAGCTGCGCAAGAAGATCGTTTATGGAGTGGGGGATGGTGAGCTGCGGATAACGACTTTTGATGCTCAGAAGTTCATGCATCACTTGTGTGGCTTCGTTGACTTTCTTAAGCTCAACCATCATCCTGATATAAACAATCATCGTTTGCGCACGTTCCAAGGGGGCGGAAATGGTGTAGGCCAAGCGCAACGAGGTTTGGATAAATTTCTGAGCTTCACTATTTTTCCAACCATAACGGTGGGCGGTTATTTCAGCAAGCTCTCTGTTCGCAACTATCAAATGCAAAATTGAAGGTGAATCCAATGCTGATTTAATTTCGTCAATAACAGAATGGTTAAATGGATCAGGAAAACCTGAAATATTGTATTGCGCAAGAACTTTAAGCATAAATGGTGCCAAAATATAGCCAAGGTAGCCCCTTTCAATCGCCTCCTTCATCCCGCTTATGTAATATGAATATGACTTTTTAATATCTTTTTTTAAGTAGTAGTAATATGAGCGCAACCTGATCAGCCAGAGAGCGCCCATTGTTAAATTGTTCTTGATGTTAGTGTAGTTGTACGATTCAATAATCGATTTCAATTTTTCTTCATCGCCTTTAAGCATGTACACGAATGCCCTGAATACGCACAGGATTTCATTAGACATGGCTTGAAGCTTGTCCTTACTCGTAAGATTTATGCCGTTATTAAGTATAGTCAGGGCTATATCGTGTTCCCCGTTAACAATGGCGCTCATTGCAGAGTAGGTAAAGCTGAGGCGAAGGTATAAATTATCTGGAACAGGTGTTGCGTTTGAGTAATAAAAAACACAATTTATTGATTTGATGAAATTTCCTTCAAGATAGTAAACAAAACTCTTAAATGGGACAAAATAATGTTCCAAATCCTTGTTGCCCGATTTTTCGTGCTTAAAAACCTCCCTTTTTACAATATCAATATACCAATTGTTTTTAGTGTTCAGGTAATCTGTGACGCATAAATAGCCCAGAGATAAATTTAACAACGTAATGTATTTTTCGTCATTGCACCTGTGGGCAATCCCGCGAGCCTTCAGGATCAAGCGCAACGTCTCTCTGATGTTCCAAGGAAACATGTGTGCAATGGAGATTATATCATACACAGTATGAATGAATTTAATGCCTAGATCGTCATTGTGTTTGTCTAGCTTTAGCTTAACGTAAAACTTGCTCAATATTTCATACTGGAGCTTGCTTACACTGTAATCACCTGTGCCAACGCTATTGCGAAAAAGAGTAAGCGATTTAATGAAAAAAAATTCATAATCTTCGTGAAATGCATGAGAAACGACATCGAATACTGTGCCATTTTCAAATGGGTTATTGAAAAAATCCCGCATAAAGGAGTCGGTTAACGGCTTCTCGGAAGAAACCGCGTTGTCATGTTCCGTGACGATACCTGCGTGGATCAGGTTTCCCAAACCAACGTCAAATGCGTCATCCGGGATGCTCAACAGACTCTGCAAAACGCTCCTGTCGCAGGAGTGGGAAATATAATGCAAAGCAACAGCAATTTTTTGCTCGGAATCCGAAAAATCCTCACTTGAAAATACCGTTGTATCATCCATGATGAGACATCCTGTCGGTTGCGGAATAATCTGCAGTTAATTTATGCGACTTCCGGACTTAAAGAAAAAAAGTATAACGTCGCGGGCTTTCGCGCCCGCCCAACGCCCAGGGGAGGCCCCTGGACGCCGGAAGACGGACAATGAGTTCTTGTTGTTTTATCAAATGCAGAAGTTATGGTGTACGCTCTGCTCGGAAAGCCGAGAGATTTATCTTTAGAGCATCTCACGCTTGAAAAGCGCTAGATGCTCTTATGCATTTCCCTGGAACAATTGGAAATTGTTTCAGGGGAGAGCCTTGTTTCAAGGCGAAAATGCGCTAGCGGCGGGCTCCTCTATGAAGCATGTCATTTACGGGCGCTTGCCGGAAACATCTTCATATGCTTGAGGGTAATGCCTCATCATATGAAGATCAAGTGACAAGAGGATTGCCGGATGCCCCCCAGTGAGCTTACCTTTCAACAAAGCTTCAAATCTGTGGGGCAGAGGGTGGGGCAGGTTTGCCGGGCGCGTTGATCTCCTTGAATATGTCCTCGGACAACTTCTCAAAGGCCAGTTTCTGGAACCCGGGGTCGTCCATGTAGCGCGACACGATTTTGTCGTTGTCGGCCATGCGCTTGATCATAATGGACTCGATGATTTTTCTGACGCCGAGCTGGAACTTGTCCAGCGGATTCGCCGACGCGGTTTGAATGATGGCGTTGTCCTTGACCGCCGCCACCTTGATCTGCTCGAAAAACAGCCGGTCCTCTTCGGTGAAATTCGTATGGAAGCGGTCGTTCAGCACCTCGATGATGTCGGACAGGGGCTTTTCCTCGTCACTGGCCTTGCCCGTGCCCACATTCGTCGGGCTCTTCACGCCCTCGGGATCGTCCTCGCTTAGGTTGATCGCCCCCGAGAAGATGCGCTGCAAGCGGTAGTATTCCAGGTCCACCTTGTCCTCGGGCTTCACGATATGGACGCCCTTTTCGGCGGGGAGCAGCGGCAACAGCAGACGGCCGAAGCTGTAGAGCATTTCAAGTTCGGGATCGACGTAGGGCATGATCTGGCTCAGGAACGAGTAGAGCCGCACGTACCCCCCGAGCTTGTCCCGGAAGATGTCCTGCGCGTCCTCCTCCATGGCCTTGAAGCGGTCCACGGCCGGGGCGAGGTGCTGATGCATCCGCGCGTGGTCCGAGGCGTGCTGCTTGTCCTGGGGTTTGTAGAAGACCCTGGAGAAGGCCTCGACCTCCGACCAGTGGTAGACCTGCTCTTCGTCCAGTTCGTATTTCAGGGTCTCCAGCTGCTGCGGGTCGGACTCCTCGAACAGGCTCGTGGTGTCGTAGTAGGGCTTGAAGGACCGGTATATCTCGTCCGTGTCGTTCACGAAGTCGAGCACGAACGGCGAATCCTTGCCCCCGGCGCGTCTGTTCAGGCGGGAGAGGGTCTGCACCGCCTGCACGCCGGAAAGGCGTTTGTCCACGTACATGGTGTGCAACATGGGCTGGTCGAAGCCGGTCTGGTATTTGTTGGCCACCAGCAGAATCTGGTAGTCGTCCGAGTCGAATTTCTCGGGAAGCTGCTTCTCCCCGATGTTCTTGCCCGTGACCACGTCGACGTTCATGCCCGGTTCGGTGAAATCCTCCCCGGTGTCCGGGTCCCTGACCGTGCCGCTGAAGGCCACCAGGGGGCGGATGTCCGTGTACCCGTTCGCCGCGATATAGCGCTGAAAGGCCCGCATGTAGCGCACGGCGTGGAGCCGGGAGGAGGAGACCACCATGGCCTTGGCCCTGCCCCCGATGCGGTGCCGCACGTGCCGGCGGAAGTGCTCCACCATGACCTCGGTCTTCTGCTCGATGTTGTGCGGGTGCAGGCTCATGAACTTGGCCAGGGCGCGTGCCGCTTTTTTCTTGGGATATTTGGGATCGTCCTCGACGGCCTTCACCAGCTTGAAATAGGTCTTGTAGGTGGTGTAATGCCGCAGCACGTCCAGGATAAAGCCCTCCTGGATGGCCTGGCGCATGGAGTAGGTGTGAAAGGCCTCGGGCATGCCGGACGCGCCTTTTCTGCCGAACAGCTCGATGGTCTTGCCCTTGGGCGTGGCCGTGAAGGCGAAAAAGCTGAGGTTTTTCTGCCGCCCGCGCGACTCCATGACGTCGTTCAAGGCGTCTTCGAAGTCAGCGTGGTTCCCGTTGTCTTCTTCGTCTTCAGCCCTGGGCAGCGCGTTCTTCATCCCGGCCCCGAGAATAGCTTTCAGTTCCCGCGCCGTCTCGCCCGTCTGCGAGCTGTGGGCCTCGTCGATGATGATGGCGTAACGCCGCATGCCGATGGTCTCCCGCCATTCCTTGGTCTGGGCCTTGGCGTCTTCGCCCGGGTTCTCCAGGTCCTCGGCTCCGGCCTGATGCAGCAGGCCCCGCAGCACGAAGGGGAATTTCTGCACGGTGGTGATGACGATGGCCGTGCCGTCCACCAGGGCGGACGCCAGCTGCTGGGAGTTCTGGTCGATGGGCTGCACCACGCCCTGCTTGTGCTCGATCTGGTAGATGGCGTCCTGAAGCTGCTGGTCCAGAACGCGGCGATCCGTGATGACCAGCACGCAGTCAAAGACCTTGGCGTCGTGCTCGTCGTGCAGGCTGGCCAGCCGGTGCGAGAGCCAGGAAATGGAGTTGGTCTTGCCGCTGCCGGCCGAGTGCTGCACAAGGTAATGATTGCCCACGCCGTCGGCGCGGGCGCCGGCAATGAGCTTGCGCACGGCGTCGAGCTGGTGGAAGCGCGGGAAGATGAGCTTCTCCACCGTGATGGTTTTCCGGCCGCCTTCACCGTCGCTTATACGCTTCTCCTCCTTTTGCAGGAACATGAAGCTGCCCAGGATGTCCAGAAAGCTGTCGCGGGCCAGCACGTCTTCGAACAGGTAGCCCGTGCGGTGGCCGCTGGGGTGGGGCGGGTTGCCCGCGCCGCAGGCGATGTCGCCGGGCTTGTCGCCCCGGTTGAAGGGCAGGAAAAAGGTCTTGTCGCCGCTCAGTCGCGTGGTCATGTAAACCTCTTCCGGGTCCACGGCGAAATGCACCAGGGCGCGTTTTTTGAAGGCGAACAAGGGGGCGTGCGGGTTCCGGTCGGTCTTGTACTGGCGCACGGCGTCGCGCCAGGTCTGCCCCGTCATGGGGTTCTTCAGCTCGCAGGTGGCCACGGGCAGGCCGTTGCAGGAGAGGAGCACGTCAATGGAGTCCTTCGCGCCCGGATGGCAGGGAATCTGCCTGGAGACGCCCAGGACGTTTTCGGCGTACAGATCGACGACCACGGGATTCAGACCGTGCGCGGGCTTGAAATAGGCCATGCGGAAGGTCTTGCCGTGGAACTTGAAACCGTGGCGCAGCACCGTGAGCGTGCCTTTGAGGTCCAGCTCCCTGCACAGGGCGGCGATGAGCTTGCCCCCGAGCTGCCCGCCGTGCAGGGCATACATCTGCTTCCAGAGCGGTTCCTGGGTGGCCTGGATGAAGCGCAGGGCCTCGGCGGGAAAGAGCGCGCGCTCCTGGTCGTAGTCGGCGGCGGCCAGAGAGCTCCAGCCGCGGGCGCAAAGGATCTGCTCGACGTAGGCTTCGAAGTGGGTTTCCTTGGTCTGGCTCATGGGGGCAATTCCTGTTGTGTGCGTTCATTTATGGTCACGAGTCGTCATCACATATCACTCACAAACAATTCCAGGCGTCGCAGGTTGAAAGATCGGGAGGTTACAATCCGTTAATGCATGTTTGGCAGCTCTGGGCGTCCCAGGGAAGCACATACCCATCACATATGCTTACGCCTCTGTCTCCTCGCGCACGTCGATTTTGCCCGTCACCGCCGCCGTGATCAGCGCGGTGCGGTATTCCTGGAGCTTGGCGATGGCGGCTTGGTTTTTGGTAATGAGGGATTTGAGCTTTTCGACTTCATTCTCAAGATATTGTACTATTTGTATTTGTTCTGATTTGGGAGGTTTGCAAACAACAATATATCCATACCTATTGGGGTTTAAATTGGCCTGCCCGATACTGGGTAAAGCTACAACTCTAGCTCGCGCGAGAATGGTTGGGGTATTAAGCAGGTAGTTGAAATAGTAAGGTGTTGAATCGTCAGTGAATCGGAGTCTTACGAGATAAGATGCAAATGTAACATTATCTCCACCTTCGAAAACACCCACTTTTCCTATAAGGTCAAGGCTGTTCGTTCTATTAAATAGGAGATCGCCATCGCGGAGCAGGAGTTTCCGATCTACATGGTCTACAAATCGTTTCTGCGGGCATGTTACTACGCCTTCATTTATGTCACCCATGGTCAGCATTTCGAAATTTCCTTCAACATCAGCAACTTCGGATATGCCATAAATGACATCCGAAAAAACCTGCTTAAGATGAAGTACCTCCCAATGCTCCGGCACCTCACCCAGCCACTCCACGCCCGAGTCCTTCATGGGGGCGTCGGGGTCCAGGCCCTTGGTCACGGCGTGGCTGATGACGGCGGCGCGTTTTTCCGCGAGCAGTTCGATGAGCCGCTTCTTCTTGGCTATGAGCGCGTCAATGCGGCCCGTCTCGCGGTCCAGGAAGGCGGCGATGGCGGTTTGTTCGGGGAGGGGGGGAGTTGGAATTCTAAAGTTTTGAATTACCCCCATGCCAATATTCTGTTGAGTGCCAAAATTCCATGAGGTTTCGATTGTGGATTTTACAACCGTGGATTGGAGGTAATAAAATGCATAATATCGATTTACGATGGAATCTCGACACCTTATGGCGGCAAGAGGCGACCAAATGTTGAACTCCTCTTCAGTTTCGACTATGGCAATCCGGCCAGTAGTTGCACCTGATTTCACCATATAAATATCGCCTTTTTTGGGGAGATATTTCCGGCTGTATTTTTGATGATCTTCCTCTGAGATATAGCCCCGAATTTTATTGAAATTCACTTTGCCATCAAAAATTGCCTCAGCTGATACAAAAGGGACACCTTCATCAAGTATTTCTGGTGTTTCATGCGGACCATCGGTAACGGGAGTGGATACGATAAATCTTATCCGGCTAACCTCCCACCCCTCAGGCACCTCCCCCAGCCACTCCACGCCCGAGTCCTTGTACGCGGGGTAGGGCTTGTATCTGCCCGCGCTGTTCATGACCGGCCCCCTTTGGCGTCCTGCTCCACGCGCTGGGCCAGGGCCTCGAATTCCGCATCTTCCGCGTCGGCCTGGGCCGCCTCCAACTCTCGCCTGTGGGCGTCGTACTTCTCGTACTCCTCCAGGGCCAGCTTTCTTGCCACTTCCATGGACACGCGGCCCGCGTCCTGCAAGACGTCCTGCTCGTTGAAGGCAAGGAAGGCGTCCAGCTTCTCGCGCCAGTCCTTCATGTACAGCGGCTGGCGGCGTTGGGCCTGCATCTCGGCGTAGTCCAGGTACATGGTCACCAGACGGTTGAGGTGGCTCAACTCCTCGGCGCTCAGGTAGTTCTTGGCCGTGGTCACGTCGCCCTTGCGTACCTTGCTCCCCCTCCAGGAGGTCAAGCCCATGTTGGGCTTGGTCGCATCGGCGCGGTCGCGGATCAGTTCCGCCGCCGTCATGCCCGAGGCGGCCCAGTGCATCTTGTTCTGGACGATCTTGAAGAAGGTCCGGGTCTCGTCGGCGTTGGGCTTATAGTCGATGGCCAGCATGTAGATGTCGCGAATCTTCTGGTAGAAGCGCTTCTCCGAGGCGCGTATGTCGCGGATGCGCTCAAGCAGCTCATCGAAGTAGTCCTGCCCCAGATTGCGCCCCTCCTTGAGGCGTTCGTCATCCATGGCGAAGCCCTTGACCAGGTACTCGCGCAGCTGATGCGTGGCCCACTGCCGGAACTGCACGCCGCGGTGCGAGCGCACGCGGTAGCCCACAGCGAGAATGGCGTCCAGGTTGTAGTGGTTTGTGAGGTACTGCTTGCCGTCATGGGCAGTTATTCGGAATTTCCTAATAACTGCCACCTCAGCCAGCTCCCCGTCTTGAAATACGTTCTTGAGGTGCTCGTTGATGGTGGGAACCGAGACCTGGAAGAGCTCGGCCATGAGCTTTTGCGTCATCCAGACGGTTTCGCCCTCCATGCGCACCTGGATGCGGCTCTGGCCGTCCTCGGTCTGATAGAGCAGCAGCTCGCCGGCGGGTACGAGTTCGTTGTTCACTCGGCAACCTCCCCGATCATGGCCACGATCTCACGCTCCAGCTCCTTGATCTCGGCCTCGATTTCGGCCAGGGGACGCGGGGGCGTGTAGGTGTAGAAATGCCGCGTGAGCGGAATCTCATAGCCCACCTTGGTCTTGCTCTCGTCGATCCAGGCGTCCGGGACGTGGGGCAGAACCTCGCGCCGGAAGTAGTCCTGGATGCGCTCCTTCAGGGGCACGACCTCGGTGTCGCGCAGGGAGCTGTCCGGCTCGGCGATGCCCTTGGAATCCGTGCAGATGGCGGCGGTCTCGTCGCGCTCCCCAAGTGCGGCCAGGATCATCTTGTGGTCCGCCGTGGCCAGACGGACGTCCTGTGCCTTGGCCTTGGCTTTGAGGTCCTTCAGGAAGGCCTTTCGATCCTTATGGAGCTTGCCGGGATCGAGGGCGGTCAATACGCCCAGGATTTCCCGCTGCCTGGCCTGGCCGCTCCGGATTTCGAGCTCCCTGGCCACGGGGTCCTTCTTCTTGCTCGCGGCCAGGTTTCGGAAGGCGGTTTCCTGCTCCAGCCGGGCGACGCGCTCGGGCGAGGCCTGGAAGTTGAGCCGCAAGGGGCGCTCCACCGTGATTTTATGATAACCGAAGTCCTCGTTGTCAAAAACCTTGGACTTCACGCCGTCGGCGAAGTCGCCATAGATGCGGCAGATGTCGCCGATCTGGTCGGGGCGGCTTCCGTTGCTCCCACCATTACCGTTGCCGCTTTCGCTGATTTCGTGGCGCTTGTTGCCCAGGCTCTTGCGCATCTTCACGAAGTGTTCCCGCGCGTCGATGAGCTGGACCTTGCCTTTGCGGTGGGGGAGCTTGCGGTTGGTGAGCATCCAGACATAGGTGAAGATGCCCGTGTTGTAGAAGAGCTGGTCCGGCAAGGCCACAATGGCTTCCAGCCAGTCGTTTTCGATGATCCAGCGCCGGATCTCGGATTCGCCGCTTCCGGCGTCCCCGGTGAACAGGGGCGAACCGTTGAAGACGATGCCGATGCGCGAGCCGCCATCCTTGGGGGCGCGCATCTTGGAAATCATGTGCTGGAGGAAGAGCAGCGCGCCGTCGTTGATGCGCGGCAGACCGGCCCCGAAGCGCCCCTCATAGCCTTGGTTCTCGTATTCGGCCCGGATGTGCTTTTCCTGCTGCTTCCAGGAGACGCCAAAGGGCGGGTTGGCGAGCATGTAATCGAAGGTCTCTCCTGGGAACCGGTCCTGGCTGAAGGTGTCGCCCTGCTTGATGTTGTCCGCGTTCTCGCCCTTGATGAGCATGTCCGACTTGCACACGGCGTAGGATTCGTCGTTCCAGTCCTGGCCGAAGAGGTGGGGCGAGGCCTCGCGGTTGAGTTCGTGGATGTAGGCCTCGGCGGTGGAGAGCATGCCGCCGGTGCCGCAGGCGGGGTCGTAGATGGTCTTGACGATGTGGCTCCTGGGGATGTCCTTTTCCTCCATGAGCAGGAGGTTGACCATGAGCTTGATGACCTCGCGCGGGGTGAAGTGCTCTCCGGCCTCTTCGTTGGATTGCTCCGCGCCGATCCTGATCAGCTCCTCGAAGACGTAGCCCATCTGCATGTTGTCCACGCGCTGCGGGCTCAGGTCGGTTTTATTGAAGGCCTTGACCACCTCGTAGAGCAGGTTTTTGTCGTTCATACGCTCTATCTGCGTACCGAAATCGAAACGCTCCATGATGTGGCGGACATTGGCCGAAAATGCGCTGATGTAACTGTTCAGATTTGGGGCGATATTGTCGGGGTCGTCCAGGAGCCTGGCGAAATCGAGCCTGGAGACGTTGTAAAAGTCCTCGCCCGTGACCTCGCAGAGCTTGGCCTTGACGATGTTTTCCGACTTGCCTTCCAGCCCGGCGTGTTCGGCCAGGGCCTGTTCCTTGGTGGGGGCGAGCACGCAGTCAAAACGCCTGAGCACGGTCAGGGGCAGGATGACTTTGCGGTACTCGTTGCGCTTATACGGGCCGCGCAGCAGGTTGCAGATGGACCAAATGAAGTTCGCGAGCTGAGAATGGGTTTCGGGGGACATGTTCGATCACTTGTTGCCGGTCAGGTGTCAATCATATTTGAAAAATGATATGTATTGCCATCGAAAATACAAAAAGGTGCCCAATGCGCTTGCCGTCGTGAATAGACAAGGCGAATACGATGTGTGACCGAAATGAGTTATCAGCCACATGCGCACTCTGACAAGGGCTTCTCCCGCAAAGACGCATATGGAGCGTCCTGGAGCGTTTTTCTCAATGTTATAGCATGGCAACCATGAAAAGGTTGGGATGCGCGATCAAGTCCACAATATGCTGTAAAATTTTGGACTCGATCCCCGCTTCTGAAGAGCGCGTTTGTGCTTTCAGCCGCGCAGGGCGTCTCGGGGCGCATGGGCAGAAGCGGCTGTGTTCGGTCAAGCGCCTGGATTTGGGACTTCTCGTCAACACAAAGGACAAGGGCGTTATCGGGAGGTTCCATGTACAGGCCGAGGATAGCCGCTTGTTTTTCCTCAAATGAAGGAAGTCATTATTTAGATTTATTTCAAGGGCGCGACACTAGAGCATCTAGCGCTTTTCAAGCGTGAGATGCTCTAGTCTTGTCCGGGGCTTTTCACCGCAGCCCCTCCCGCCGGGTTTTGAGCGGGGGACATCCGCGCGATCGTTGCGTTGGCCCAGGCGAGAGTCATGTCACGATTGATAAGACACAAACCGATGTTAAGCGAAGCAAGGATTGCATTCATCCTGTTTCGCTCCTCCAGCAGTGACACAGGGGAATTTTGTGCAGGTTCGCCTTCGAACCCCTCCGCTTGTCTGATTTTTGTCTCAAGTCGAACGACTTCCTCACGTAATGCGCGTAACTCTTCGATAAGTTGCTCTTTGCTTTTATCTTGATCACACATGGCGCCACTCGTGGAAAGGAGGATAGGCATAATAATGTACCACAATCTGTCAAACATTTCAGAACGTTACTGCAACAAATGATCATGGCGTATCAGTGTCGCCGTGTTCCCTGCACACGGCTACCCCAAGGCATAGAGAGAATCTTTACATACTTCGGTATGAAGTCGTCCAGACCAAATCTGGCTGACCTTTGTTCACAGTCACGGTGAAAGGTTACATAACCAATTCGGCGGCAATACGACAACGATTGTGTAAATGGTGTAACCATGCAAGGAAGTTCGGGAACTGAAGCCGAAAGCCAGTGCCCCCGCCGGAATTATGTATGTTTTTGCCTAAGCGATGAGGGCCTGACTCGCCCGGGAAGTCGTGAAATCTGGCGGCTGTCCATCCCTGAGCGAGGAAACGGCCAGCGGAGTCGTGGGATTGGTGTTTGCAGATCCGCCCTGATCCTTTATGTGGCAGTAGGCGTAAGAATTATCGTCATGCTCAAAATATTTCCTCTAATGTGGTTGCCAATATGGCCTGATCACAAAGCGCACCCGGTGCGAGGCTTTCAATCCGGTCGCCTTCACACATGACCAACAGCCGCCGGGCCAGTCGTCGGGCTTGACTCAGACTATGAGAAACAAGCAAAAGCGTATAGCGTTCCGCCAAAGACAGAAGGAGATCTTCAACCTGGCCCGCAGCCTTGAAGTCCAACGATGCTGTGGGTTCATCCAACAGCAATATCTCGGGTTCAAGCGCTAAAGCACGGGCCAGACATAGACGCTGCTGTTGTCCGCCTGAGAGAGTAGCCGCGGGATGGGCAAGCCGGTCTTTAACTTCTTCCCAAAGCAACGCGGTGCGCAAGGCCTTCTCGACGCGACCGGCCAGCTCGGATTTATGAACAGAACTTGTCGCGGTCAGGGGCAAAGTAATATTTCGAGCAATACTCACCGGCAAAACGTTGGGCGTTTGAAAAACCATGCCCACGCGACGGCGTAAAGTCGCCAGGGGCATTTCTTCTGCGTACACGTTAACGACCGCATCATGTAAACGAACATAAACACGTCCCGAGGTTTGACAGTCGGGAAAGCATTCGTTCAGACGGTTTATGGCTCGCAGCAGGGTGCTCTTGCCACAGCCAGAGCGGCCCACGAGTACCGTCGGGCCACCTACAGGCGCGTCTAGGGTCAGGTTGTTCAATATGACGCGCTGGCCGAAGCAAATCCTGAGATTCTGGACGGATATGGCTTGTTGGGTCATTTGATGTCGCCTGTTTTCCAACGTTTATCCATGGCCGCCCGTAACTTGTGCGCGCCAAGGAAAAGCGCGGTGGTGAAGAAAAGAAGGAGAAGCGCCGCCCCGAATCCGCGATCCAAGTCAGCCTGGGATTGGTGTTCAGCCGCGATAAAATAAATCGAAAATGGTAGAGCCTCGAATTTGTCGGTCAGGCTGCTCGGCGTGCCGGCGTTGGCAACGACGCCGGTCAGAAGGATGACAGCCGTGTCCTCAGCCGCGCGCCCCACAGCCAGGATCAATCCGCTGAGTATGCCCTTGCTTGCGGATGGCAGAAGAATGCGCATGAGCGTCTGCATGCGCGTAAGGCCCAGGCTTGTTCCCGTCAAGCGCAGGTCAGGCGACAGGGCCTCCAGAGAGACGCGGGTGGCGTTGATCAGGTAGGGTAAAACCAAGAGCGCCAGGCAGCAGGCCGCCAGCAGCAGGCACGTGTTGGCCGTCGGCAGAAGCGTTCGCCGCAAAAGAAGGATCAGCGCGAAGCCGAACAGCCCCATGACGATGGACGGGATACCAGCAAGTATATCCACAAACAACGTCAGCCACGTTCGAGTTTGACCCGTTGCGTATTCGGCAAGATAAGCGCCGCCGGCTACGCCCATAGGTGCGGCCACGGCCGTGGCGAGCAGTACCAGACAAAGCGTTCCACAGCAGGCGGGCCAAAGGCCGTCGAACACGGGCCAGCCCAGGAACAAGGCCTTCAGCGGCGGAGTGTCGCCAAAAAGAAGCTTCAGCCCAAGGGTTGGCACTCCTCGGACAAACAGAAACCCCAGCAGCGTAGCGATGATCGCCAGGACAGCGAGAACGCAGGCCCAAGCAAAGCTCGTGCAAAGCCCCCGTACAAGACTAGTCCGCATTGCTTCCTCCCTCACCGCCATGGCCCAGCCACCGCAGGCACAGGTTCACCGCCACAGTCATGCCGAAAAGGATAATTCCGGCGGCAAACAGGGAGTAATAGGCCGTGGACTGGCTATCGGTGGCCAGAACAAGCGCAATATGAGCCGACAACGTCCTGATGGAATCCAGGGGCGAAGCCGGAATCTGGGGCGCGTTGCCAGAGAGCATGAGCGGGATGATTGCGTCCCCGGCCGCCCGGCCGAAGCCAAGAACGGCTGCGGCCAACAGCCCCCTGGAGGACAGGGGCAGAGTTAGCCGCAGAAGTCGTTGCGTCGTGTCCATCCCCACCGCTTCGCAGGTCATCCGGATGCGCGGCTCCACTTGGGAAAACTGCGCGTCAATGATGAGCACTATAGTCGGTAGGACCAGGATGGCAAGCATAAGCGAGGCCGTCAGCCAGCAGAAACCCGCCCCCCTTCCGAACAACTCACGAACAAATGGGGTCAGCAGGAAAACGGCCGAGAATCCATAGACGACAGTGGGCACGCCTGTCATGAACCGAATGACGGCCATAAGAGGTTTGGCCAATCTCTGTGGGCCAAGGCCGTGGACAAAGCAACAAATGCCCAACGCTGCGGGATAAGCCAGTATTAACGCTGAGCACCCCAGGAGCGCCGAACCTACGACCATGGGCAGAATGCCGAATTGGCCCTGGAATGGCCGCCAAGTCCAGGAAAGCACGGCGGAAAGGCCATCGCCTTGCAATAACGGTAGCGAGAACCAGGCCAAAAACGCGAACATGGCCGCAAGAGAAATCGCGGTGCACCAAGCCGCCAGGCACAGCCCGCAAGTGAACAGTTTTTCGACGACAACCCGGCGGCGGTCCGAGCCTTGACCACGCCGCCGGGTCATACGTTCGTTTGAAGTAAACCTTTGTCGCATTCAGATCAGATCGAACCCAAAAAAGCGAAAGATTATTGGAGGGGTATGTAACCGGCGGCCTTGATGATCTCTACGCAGCCGGGGCCGGTTACGTACTCGATAAAGGATTTCGTCAGGCCGGTAGGCTCACCTTTGGTGTTCATATACAGCTTGCGAGAGATCTTGTACTCACCGGACATCGCCTTTTCCTGGGTCACAGCCACGCCGTCAAGTGCCGGAGCTTTCACTGTCTCGTCAATGTTACCGATGGACACGTAGCCCACGGCGTTCGGGTCCCCGGCAACTGCGGTCTTCATAGCACCGTTGGAAGGAACCACGTTGGCCGAGTCCACAATGGGTCCCTTCTGTAACAGCTTCTTCCAGAACACCTCGCGGGTGCCGCTGGCCTCGTCTCGAGTGAAGACGTTAATGGCCGCGTCAGCTCCACCCACGTCCTTCCAGTTGGTTATCTTGCCGGCGAAGATATCCTGAACCTGCTGCGTTGTCAGCTCGCCGACAGCGTTGTCCGGGTTGACGATGACGGCTACGCCGTCGATGGCGAAGGGGAAGGAGACGAGACCGTACTTGGCGACCTCTGCCTCGGACAAGGCCCGGCCAGTATCACCGATATCTACCAGTCCCTCGCCGACTTTCTGCACGCCCACTCCAGAGCCGCCCCCGGCCACGGTGATCTGGATTTCCGGATTGGCCGTCATGATGTTCTTGGCCGCCTCCTTCATTACCGGGATATGCGCTGTGCCGCCGGCGATGTCGATTTTACCTTTCATGCCGGCAAAGACGTCCAAATCTCCGGCCAAAGCGGGCTGGGCCGAAATGAGCAGAATAACGGCCGCAAATGTAGAGAAAAATCTTTTGCATGCACCAATCATCACGTCTACCTCCATGGTGGCTAGTTATTTCGATCAGAATCATCGACCTTTAATTTTAGCCGACCAGCATGCAGTGATCAAATTGAATAAACCTATTTTTTAATCATTGAATGATAGGCGATGTCTATCCACATGACGTACCATCCCAGGCGTGCCTCTGAGCTGCCGAGACCAATTGTAGCCTTGGGTAACTTAGCGCATTTTCGCCTTGAAACAAGGCTCTTCCCTGAAACAATTTTCAATTGTTCCAGGTAAATGCATAAGAGCATCTAGCGCTTTTCAAGCGTTAAATGCTCTAGTTCGCCAGTTGAAACATGGCTGGTATGTCAAGGATGGAGGCTGTGTCTTTTCGACCAGTTTTTTCGCTGCAGCATACCGATTCGTTAACATTCCAACACGCCCTGGCGGCTACATTCTCAGAAAGTGGGGGTAAGAATAAACCACCGAGATTTTACTCTAAGACTTAAAAAGCTCATTATTCCAAGAGTTATGTTTTTGGAGAATAGCATTGGCTTTCATCTGAAGGCCATCTACTTTCCCTAAAAGTGTGGGGGAAAACACGGGCAGGGGAGGGAAAGCATGGCGGGACAAGAGCGATTCAAGACCAGCTACGCGGGCGTTTAGCGCATTTTCGCCTTGAAACAAGGCTCTCCCCTGAAACAATTTCCAATTG
>CAZFCK010000012.1:0-42123 GCA_964517355.1 uncultured Desulfovibrionaceae bacterium
CAATTGGAAATTGTTTCAGGGGAGAGCCTTGTTTCAAGGCGAAAATGCGCTAGACTTTGAGAACGTGTAGCTGCTCCTATACATTATGCTTCAATTGCCGGCTTCCAGACCGTGTTCCCCGAGCCACTGCATGAAGCTGTCGCGGGCGCGTGCGGCGTACAGACCTTTGCGCAAGCGTTTGGGCGCCTTGCGCCCCAACGGGGGCGTAAGCCCGAAATTGGCGTTTGAAGGCTGGAAGTTTTTGCTGGGGCGGCGCAAATGCGCCAGCAAGGCGCCGAGGGCGCTTTCTTCCGGAGGAGGGGGCAGTTCCGCCCCACGCAGCAAATGCCCGAGCAGTATGCCCGCCCAAAGGCCGCAGGCCGCTGATTCCACATAACCTTCCACGCCGGTGATTTGTCCGGCCATATGCACCATGGGGCGCGCCGTGATTTCCAAATGCGGCCCCAAGACCGAAGGCGCATGCACGAACGTATTGCGGTGTACGCTGCCCATGCGTTCGAACTCAGCGTTTTCCAGGCCAGGAATCATGCGGAACACGCGGCGCTGCTCCGGGTAGGTGAGTTTTGTCTGGCAACCTACGAGATTGAGCAGGGCGCCGGCGGCGTTTTCCGCGCGCAACTGCACCACGGCGAAGGGCCGTTGCCCGGTGCGCGGGTCGACAAGTCCCACAGGTTTGAACGATCCGAAGGCCAGGGTCAACGGTCCGCGCTCCGCCAGGGTTTCGATGGGTAGACACCCCTCGAAGTGCTGCTCCTTTTCAAAGTCGCGCGCCGGAACCTTGTCCGCGTCGAGGAGGGCCTGGCGAAACGTATGGTACTGCTCTTCATCCATGGGGCAGTTCAAATAATCGCCGGGCTCTTCCTGCTCCTGGCAATAGCGGGATGCGCGGAAGGCAACGGTCATGTCCACGGAATCGGCATGCACAATGGGCGCTATGGCGTCGTAGAAATAGAGGTGCTCCTGGCCGAGAACCGCGGCCAGGCTCGTACTCAACGGGGCCGACGCCAGGGGACCGGCGGCCAGCACCACGCGCTCGAAACCTTGCAGCGCGGGATCGTCCAGGCTTTGGACTTCACGGCGCTCCAGAGTGAGCAAGGGGTGCTCCTCAACCATGGCGGTCAAGGACGCGGCGAATTTTTCACGGTCCACGGCCAGGGCTTTTCCCGCGGGTACACGGTTGGCCAGGGCGGACTGCATGACCGCGCTGCCAAGGAGACGCATCTCCTGCTTCAGCCGCCCCACAGCGGCTTCCTCTTCGTCGGAGCGCAAGGAGTTGGAGCAGACCAGCTCGGCCAAAAGACCGGTGCGGTGGGCGGGCGTCATGACCGTGGGGCGCATTTCAAACACACGGGCCGCAATGCCGCTCCGCGCCAGGGCCAGCGCGCATTCGCAACCTGCAAGTCCGCCGCCGACTACGGCAACCTTTTCATGTGGAGGGGGAGTAGTGTACTGCATAATTTTGGGATGCGGGAGGCTGTTATGCGACCCCGCCGCAGGACGACACTCCTAAACCATACAGGGCGGGTTGGCAACGGGTATTCTCCGGATCGCACGTCTATTATTCGTGTCCGCATTTTTGTGCCCCGCTTTACAGTATTACAGCGTTCCGGATTATGATGTCCTGGTGCCCATTGATCCCAACAGCAGGATTACAGCGTTCCGGATTATGATGTCCTGGTGCCCATTGATCCCAACAGCAGGGAATTCTTGCGGCGCTACATACTATTGGGTGGGGACATGACCTTGCTCCACGTAACTGACGTGGGGCACCAGCCGCACCCGGTATTTCAGCATAATGAACAGGGGCTTGCCTTTCTCATGGGTGCGGGGTAGGCCTGCCGGCATGATCTTATCCGTGTTATGATGATGGGAGATGGAACCCTTTTCATAGGGGTTCGCCTCCGGCACTATCCCTAAGTATAGCGGAAACTGTTTTAACTTGTAGAAATACTTTTAGATAATCCATGATGAAGAATACAGTCGATAACCATGCTGCACTTCTCGCCGGGTATGTTGGCGAGGGTGAGGCGGTGTTGGATTTGCTTTGCGGTGACGGCCTGGTGGCGCAGGCCGTGGCTCGGCGCACCGGCTGCATGATGTGGGGAGCGGATATGCGGCCCCACTTGCGTTGCAATCTCCGGTTCGCGGCCATGCAAAGCGTGGAGCATACCGGGTTCGCAAGCCTGAGCTTTGACGTGGTCCTGCTGCGCGGAGTGCTGCATCGTTTGCCCCATGCGCTGCACTCAAGGCTATTGGCCGAGGCGTTGCGCATCGGCCGCAGGGTCGTGGCGCTGGAGACCGCTCCCGGATTTCTGGCGCGCGCAGCCGACCGCCTGGACAATCTTTTCCGGTTGCACCCGCTGCCTGCGGCAGGCAGCCACCGTACGCCCGCGCAATGGCGCGAGCTGGCGGATTCGTGCGGCAAGGTCGTGGAGTTGCGGGAATGCGGATGCATGGGCCCGCTGCGTGTGCCCGTATTCGCATTGCTCGTGGCGAGCACCCTCGAGCATGTGTAGGCGCCGGCGTATCTCTTCCGTGCGCTACCGCCCCATATTGTTTGGATGGGATGGCGGACGTTTGCCCTCCCGGCGATTCTTTGCCGATATGTATTTCGAGTCAACGGAGTGCATGCTTTGAACCGCGCCGTATTGGGGTGCGTGTGATGCATAACCCGCTTCGTGTGTGACCTGCCGTCACACACGGACTATCTACACTGCTGTTATCCGTTTTTGCGCAGGTTGCATCTCCTGCAACCTGAAAATATGCAATCCCAAGCGTTGAGGTGGGGAAAAGCGGCAACAATAACTTGATGCTGCATAAAAAATCAGGTTATACTCTGAATTACGGTCAGCATATTGCAGGGGGCGGCTGCTGCATGGCGAGGGCCTCTCACTACGTTGGAGGGAAGTACGCCTGTTTCGGCGGGACGCATAACGCGGGACTGTTTCATGATTATAAAAGCGGCGGGTCGTAGTGATGTGGGGCGGAAACGGGAATCCAACGAGGATTCCTATTTTTTGAATCAATCGCTGCGTCTGTACGGCGTTGCCGACGGCATGGGCGGACATCAGGCCGGAGAAGTGGCCAGCGGCATGGTGGTGCAGGTGGTGCAGGAGGCCATGCAGGAGTACATGCAACAAGGCCGCAAACCGTCCTCTTTGGACAATTCTCTTTCCGAAGCCGCGGGCGTGCTGGTCGCTTGCATCGACCGCGCCAATGAAGCCGTGCATGTCAAGGCCGGGGGCAGCGAGACGAAGCGCGGCATGGGCACCACGCTTTCCCTTGTACATTGTACCGATATGACCATTATCGCGGCCAATGTGGGCGACAGCCCCGTGTATCTGGTGCGTAAGGGCGCGGTGGAGACGCTTTCGCAAACGCATACCGTGGAAGCCGAGTTGGCCTTGATGCAGCCCGACAATCATGAAGTGCTGGCGGGACGCTACCACCACATGCTGACCAGAGCTGTGGGCATCCAGGGCACTGTGGAACCCAGCCTGGTGGAAGTACAATGTTTTGACGGTGATATCGTGGTGATTTGTTCCGATGGCCTTTCAAACAAGGTTGCACCCCAGGAAATTCAGGACGTGGTCACGGCGCATGAACCGCAGGAAGCGTGCAATGTGCTCATTGGCCTGGCCAATGGCCGCGGGGGCGAGGACAACATCACTGTGATCGTGTTGAAGATAATGCGGAATCGCACTGTGTTGCATAAAATTTTCGGTATCCTGACACGGATGGCGGGGCGTTGACTCCGTCTCCGCCAGGGGCGCAAGCCAAGGAGGAAGGGCCATGGCCAAGCTGAAACTCCTTTACGAAGGAGAGGAACAGGGAGTCTATGAGATCGCGTCCGGGCAAACCCTGACGATAGGCCGTCGCAACACCAACGACGTGGTTATAGAAAATCTCGTTGTCTCCGGCAGCCACGCCAAGCTCGACGCTCTGGACGAAGGCTACCTTTTGACTGATTTGCGCAGTAAAAACGGCACGTTTGTCAATGAAGTCCCCATCCAGTCGCATTGGCTGCAAGACGGGGATGTGGTGCGCATCGGCAAGCATACCATTTCTCTCATCGTGGAAGAGAACGAGGCTTTCGCTCTGGATGTGGACGACAACATGGATCAGACCATGGTCTTCGCCCAAGGCGAATTCCGCCCCAGTTTGACGCAGCAGCAGGCTCCCGCTGTTTTGAGTTTTCTCAAGGGGGGGCAGGGCGAAGTGGCCTTGACCAAAAAGCTGACCAAAATCGGCAAGGACTATTCCAACGACATCGTGGTCACGGGTTTCACCGTGGGGCAGACCGCCGCCACCATCAGTAAGCTGCCCGAGGGGTATTATCTCAGTTATGTCAGTGGGCTGGGAAAACCTAAGGTCAACGGCAAACCGGTTTCGGAATCCAGAAAGCTGGAAGAGTTCGATGAAATTGAGATCGGCTCTTCCAAAATGAAATTCGTGTTGAAATAACGCTTGCGGCCTCTCGGGGCGGACGCGCCCGCAGGGCCGGAGCAGGGGGACATTATGGGCCTGCTGCGCCGCTATCCTATCCTTATCACCGGCCTGGCCGTCACGCTGGTCTTTTTATGGCTGGGACTTATGCGCGTCAACTTCATCGACGCTCTGGAACTTTCGTTTTACGACCTGCGCATGGGCCTGACCGCGTCGCCGGACAGCCCCAGCGATATCGTGCTGGTGGATATCGACGACGACTCCCTGGAGAAACTCGGACGCTGGCCCTGGCCGCGCAAGCTTATCGCCCAAGGCCTCGACGCGATCAATGCCGGAGCCCCCAGGCTTGTGGGCTGCAACATCCTTTTCACGGAACCTGAAGAAAGCAGCGGTCTCAAGGTGCTGGACGCTTTGGAAAAAATGTATGCCGCTCAGGGTTTGCAAGAAGAAAGCGACAGGGCGCTGGCCTTTTATCAGGCCATGGGGCAGCTCAGGCAGGAACTCGACAGCGACGCCATTCTCGCCCAGGCCGTGAAAAACGCGGGCAACGTGATTTTGCCCGCCGTGTTCGTGCCTTCGGTCGCCGTGGATGTGGACTTGCCGCCGCAAAAGGAACTTGCGCCCTTTGCTCTTGAGAACGTTTCCGCGGCGCCGAACGCTGATTACCCCAAGGCCGGCGAGATCTTGACCCCGCTCCCCGATCTGTTGCGTTACGTGGCCGGAGTTGGGCACATCAGCCTGGCCACGGACGCGGACGGCATAGCCAGGCGCGAGCGCCTGATCTACGAATACCGGGGGCTGTTCATTCCTTCCTACGCCCTGGAACTGGCGGCTCTCGTGCTGCAAGTGCCCCGAGAAAAAATCGGGGTGGTGCTGGGAGAAAAGATCGACCTGGGATCGGTGGCCATTCCGCTGACCTGGGATTCCGAATTCCTGGTCAGTTTCAAAGGGGGGCGTAATTCCTTCAAACACTACTCCTTCTTCGATGTCATCAACGATAAAATTCCATTGGAAGTTTTTAAGAACAAGGTGGTCCTGGTCACTGTTTCGGCCGCAGGGCTCATCAATCCCTTGCCCACCCCCACCGATCCCACCATGCCCCTCGGCGAGTTTTCTGCGCACACCTTGTGGTCGCTTTTAGGCAGGCATTTCATTGAAAAACCGGTCTGGAACGCCACGTTCGAGCTTGCCGCCATTCTTTTTGTGGGACTGGTGATCATTGTCGTGCTCCCCCGTTTGCGGGCCATGTATTCCTTTGTCCTTTTCCTGCTGTTGGGTGGGGTTTTCCTGGGGGGGGCCACGTGGCTTTTCGTCTCCAAAGGGTTGTGGATCACAACGTCGTACCCCCTGCTGGAGCTTGTCGCGGGGTATCTGAGCGTGGTCAGCGTCAAATACTTCGTCACGGAAACGGACAAGGAAAAAGTGGAGGTGGAATCCGCCGAGTCCAACAGGATGCTGGGGCTTTCCTTTCAGGAGCAGGGACGGCTGGACATGGCGTTCGACAAGTACAGGCGTTGTCCCGTGGACAAGAACATGAAGGATATCCTCTATAGCCTGGCCCAGGACTATGAGCGCAAGCGGCAATTCCACAAGGCCGTGGCCGTGTACGAGCATATCGAGGCGCACGATTCCAAGTTCAAGGACGTGAAGGACCGCAAGTCGCGCCTCATTCAGGTGGGAGAGACCGTCGTTCTGGGCGCCGGCGGCGTGGATCCGCTGCTGTCCACCACCACGGACACCCGCCCCACATTGGGGCGTTACGAAGTGGTCAAACAATTGGGCAAGGGCGCCATGGGCGTGGTCTATCTCGGCAAAGATCCGCGTATCAACCGCACAACGGCCATCAAAACCTTCCAGTTTCCCGAGGAAGTGGACCCGGACCAGACCCAGGAACTCAAGAAACGGTTTTTTCAGGAGGCCGAGAGCGCGGGAACCCTCGCCCATCCCAATATCGTGACCATCTATGACGCGGGGGAGGAAAACGACCTGGCCTATATCGCCATGGAATTTCTCCAAGGCCACGATCTCACGCGCTACACAAAGCCGGACGCGCTTCTGGACATGCCGCGGGCAGTCTCCTATGCCGCGGACGTGGCGGACGCCTTGGATTACGCGCATCAAAAGGGCATTGTGCATCGCGACATCAAGCCCGCCAACGTCATGCTGCTGGACAGCGGCGTGGTGAAGATCACCGACTTCGGCATCGCGCGGATTACGGCTTCCTCCCAGACCCAGACCGGAGTTGTGAAGGGAACGCCCCATTACATGTCTCCGGAGCAGATTTCAGGGCAAAAAGTGGACGGCCGCTCCGATATCTTTTCCCTGGGCGTGATGCTGTATCAACTCCTCAGTGGCAGGACGCCTTTCAGCGGCGACAACATGGCGGCTCTCATGCATCAGATCATGAACGTGCCCCAGCATGATCCTCGGGAATATAATCCCAAAATTCCCAAGGCATTGGTGCAAATTCTGGACAAGGCGCTGCAGAAGAACCGTGACGAGCGGTACCAGAGCGCCGCTGAGCTGGCCAGGCATTTGCGCATTGTGGCCAAGAAGCTGGAAGGCGGCGTTGCCGGGGGGCAGAGCCCTGAGGCGCGCGGATAACCCTGGTTTCAAGCGACGGATTTCCCGTAAGACATAGGCCGATGCATCGTGATGCATTGCCTCTCTTTTCTTTTTTGTGATAATACTTATTTCTAGGAAAAAGATCGCACCGCCCGTGCGGCGGGCAGGGGCGGTGATACGTGCGGTTGTCCACTCGGAAATACTATCATGCACAAGGAGATAAGAGTCTATGTATTTCAACCAGATTGCCGTGCAGGGGTTGGGATGTCTTTCCTACGTCATTGGTTGCCCGGCGGCCAAGGCAATGGCTGTGGTGGACCCCAAACGCGACATTCAGGATTATCTCGATATCGCCCGCGAAGAGGGCATGCGCATCACGCATATCTTCAATACGCATCTGCATGCCGACCATGTGAGCGGCGATCAGGAGTTGCGCGCAGCATCAGGCGCCGACATCTATATCAACGACGGCGTATCCATCAACTATGCGCACAAACCGCTCAACGAGGGAGACGTTTTCGAGATAGGCGCGGCCAGGATCGAAGTGTTGCACACGCCGGGGCATACGCCCAATTCGGTCTCGCTCCTGGTGACGGATAAAGTGCGCTCTCAAGAGCCCGAGATGCTCCTCACGGGGGATTTGCTTTTTGTGGGGGACATAGGCCGCCCGGATCTGCCCGGAGCGGAAATTCTTGATGAACAGGTGGTGAATCTTTACAACAGCTTGTATGTAAAACTGGCGGATTTCCCTGATCATCTGGAAGTGTACCCCGCCCATGGGCAGGGTTCGTTGTGCGGCCGCGGCATGAGCGCGAAAAAAAGCTCCACCTTGGGTTACGAGCGCCGCGCCAACCCCATGTTGCGCTTCGCCTCCTTTGAGGAATTCAAAAAGGACGTGCTTTCCGCCTTTCCCACCAGGCCGAAAAGTTTCAGCCATATTATCGAGACAAACCGCAACGGCGCCATGTTGCTGGACGCCTGCCCCATGGATAAGCGCCTGACGCCGAAGCAGTTCGAGGAACTGATCGCCGACGGCGCAGTGGTCATCGACGCGCGAGACGCGGCCGCCTTCGGCGGATTCCATATACCCGGGAGCCTGAACATCGGCTTTGAAAAACAGCTGGCCAACTGGGTGGGCATGGTCGTGGAGCCGGGCAGGGATATTTTGCTGGTGGTGGACGACACCGAGGATTACGAACGCATGGTCACCGAGCTGCACCGTATCGGTTACGACCAGATTTTCGGATTTCTTTCGGGGGGCGTTATGGCCTGGCTCATGAGCGGACGCCCCGTGGAGCAGTTGCAGCAGACCTCGCCGCAGCAATTGCAGCGCGAGATGGAGCTTAAGGCGCCGACCATCATCGACGTGCGCACCCCGGCGGAATGGGCGGGGAGGCATTTCGCCAACGCCACGCATTTTCCCTTGAGCGCCATGCTTGAGGGGAAAATGCCCGCCTTCGACAAGAATCAGGAAGTGGTGGTGCACTGCGGTACGGGCTATCGCTCCAATATTGCGGCAAGCCTTATGAAAAAGGCGGGCTTCACCAACGTCAAATCTCTGGCCGGGGGGCTGTTCGCCTGGTCCAACGCCGGCCTCGCCATAGCCTGACGCCCGAGGCGCGGCAATAAAAGGATATCAGGGGAAACCTCTTTGTGAGGTTTCCCCTTGGGTATTCTCAATTTCTGAAATCATCAGGGCTGGGGCGGCAGAAGACCCGCCGGGCTATTGCAGCGATTCTTCAGTAGGTTTGATGGAAAGATCCACCTGGCGGGGTTCTCCGTACTCGTTGCACAGTATGTTGAGCTGTCCGATATCGTGTTCAAGGACGGCTCCCAGATCGGATAGTTTGGCATAGGCCATTTCCGCGACACTGCGCAGTACATCCGCTGTTTCTTGCTGGCCGCAGGATTCCAACATGGTCTCCAGGCTGTAGATTTCACGCAGGGCGTGGTCGAAATACTCATACAGGTTCATGCTGTTGTCTTTATTTTTGTGCATACGGGTCCTTGCCGTTGCGGTCTGGTTGTCGTCATTGGGAGGGGGCGAGCCGTGCTAACGGCAGCATGACGCGGATCAGGAGATAGGTTCCGTATCCCATTCGCGTGCAACGCGCACGCGCAGGCCGCGTTTTGCAATGGCCGCGGCAAATGTTTCGGCCAATTCCCTTTTCTCGAAGGTGCGCAAAACCACCTGGGCGTGGTTTGTTTCGTCCCAGACCCACACGTATTCCATGAGTCGGATGTTGTGCTTGAGCAATTCGCGGCGCAGGGCGTCGCGCGTGTGCTCCCGCTGGTCGAACGAATGCGTGTCCAGCCGATCGCCCACTGCGAGCACCCACCATCCTCTCTGAGAGCCGGTATCCAGCGGGGTGTCGTGTGTGCGCATGGACGCAGCCTTGGCTGCAAGATCACGGATTGCTTGCTCAATTTCGTATAAGTAATCGATTGTTTTGGTCACGGTCGGCACCTTTGAAGGGAAACAACATGCAATGATACAGCATAACCTCAAGGCATCCGCTTGAAAAGAGTTTTCATTTTGTTCATGCCGCTTGAAGGATTGAGCGTGATTGTAGAAGATGCCTCTTCGCCCCCGCTGTCTGCTTGTCCGGATTTTCGTCGCGGAATCCGGGGAGCGCAGACAATCGGGGGCGGCATGGGCTTAGCCGCGCCATTGTGCGCAACTATGCCGAAAAGTGGGCGGCATCAAACCCGGCTTTCAGGGGTATTGAACAATCTTGAAATACAGCCGGTGCTTCGGCAATGCCGGCCGATGCGGGAGCCTTGAGCGCCTGAAAGAGGAAATTCTTAGTCAGACAAAGGGGCTACGGCTACAGAATAGTGTTTTACCGTGTTATCGGGAGCGATTTCGAACTGTTCGTCACCGGGATAGAGCTTGGCCCGGGTGACATCGCTGCCTGCAAAGTCTTGAATGTGCTTCATGCTTTGCCAGAAGGTGACCAGCGTAATCTCCACTTTTTGCGAGGTGGATTTTTGCATGACTTTCGCTCCCATATAGCCGGGAACGGCGCTGGCGTCGTGAATGCCTGTTTTACGCAAATGATCCAGAAATCCATTTTTATGCTTCGGGGGGCAGGTGCAGGTCCAGGTGCGGGCAATCATCTGTTTTTTATCTCCTTCTGGTAATTTGATTTTTGTATTTTGAAAATAAATAAGCGTGGCGGCGGATTTCCTACACCTCTGGAGACCGCTTGGCAAGTCCCGTGTATCGTCATCTCACGGTAATATATTCACATGGGAAAGTGTCCGGGGGAATTGCAATCGAAAAGCAAATCCCCCGGAATTATCGGCAGAGCAAGTATCCTGTTTATGCTATTTGCCGAAGGGACACTTGGGAAACGTGCAGGTCTTGCAATTCAGGCAGAAACCGCCTTCAGCCATCCCGGCCAGGTCATGCCGCGTCAGTTCCTGTCCGGCCAGGACACGGGGCAGGAGCAGGTCAAAGGATGTTGTCTTGAAAAACAGCGCGCAGGCCGGTACGCCGATGACACGCGCGCCGTCAAGGTGCCCCACAAGGGTCATGGCTCCGGGAAGCACGGGAAAGCCGTAGAGCGCGTCCTGCAAACCTGCGTCCTGAAGCCCCAGGCGGGTCACGTCGTCCGGGTCCACTGAGAGGCCGGCGGTGGTTATGAGCAGTTCCACGCCCGCGGCAAGCTGCTTTTTCACTGTCTCGCAGATCGCTTCGCGATCATCGGGCACTATGTCCGAAGCAACGACCGTGGAACCGAAGTTCTCAACCTTGCTGGAAATGATGGGGGCGAATTTGTCTTCGATGAGCCCCTGAAAAACTTCGCTGCCCGTGACCAGAATGCCCACGCGCAATTTAAGCAGAGGCACGACGCTGAACAAGGGCTCGCTGCCCAATATCCCCAGGGCCGTTGTGAACGTCGCGCGGTCCAGATAGAGCGGTACAGCGCGGGTTGCGGCAAATCCCTTGCCTTCTTCCACCAGCAGATTCGCTTGCCTGGTGGCGCAGATGACTCCTTGCTGCATGTTGAAGCGCTTGAGTTTATGGTGGTCTATTTGCAAGAGTCCCTCATGCTCCGCAAGAAAGGTGATCTTGCCTTCCTTGGGGGGCGTTTCAAAGCGCACGCCGGGTCCGGCCATCCGCTGCGCGAACGCGAGGGCCGCGTCGTTTTCATGCACCCATTCCTGTTCCGAAGGCGCATCTTCGGTGACATAGACATTGCCGCGTCCCATCTGCTGTAAGCGGCAGACATCGCCTACGGTGATGGTTTGACCGGCGTTCACGGCCGGATCTTTTTCTTTGCCCGGAATCACGCGGGTCATGTCGTGCAGCGCCTTTTTCCCGACGGCAAGGTCAACGGGAATAGGGCGCAGATAAGGATCAGCCCCGGTAACGATGGGGGCGTCGGGGGGGCCGTATGGAATTTCACCCTGGCAGCCGCGGCAGATGGCGCCGTCGCGTTGCGGATAGGCTTCGCCGCAGGCCGGGCAGACGGCGATGATCCCCATGGATTGCTTCTGGATATAGTGTTCCGACATGCGCACCATGCGCGAGGAACAGCAATGCCAACCCGCGTCTTCGATTTCCTCAAAGAGCCGGGGTGTGTCCTGTTCCTTCTTGGGCTTTTCCTTGAGGTACCAGGAACGGATTTCAGGCCAGGGGCCGAGTTTGTTCAGGTCTAAATACACGCGCACACCGCGACCGTTGAATTTGTCGTAAAGAACCACCGCGTAGCGCCCCAAATTGAGTATGCGCATCCATCCGTTGCCGACGGTGCACAACGTGAGGAGCTGTACGGCGTCGGGCAGGCATTTGCTGGTCTCCACCAGCGCGTCGAAGATGGTGTCCGGCGGCAGGAAGCTTTTGGCATGCTCCACCATGTATCCCCCCAAAAGCAGTCCAGGGGCGGGATAGCCGTGAAATCGGCCAGCCATTTCTTTGTATTCCTGAAACGTGTACTCGCCTATGTTCATTATCCTTATCCTAACGGTTAGGGGTTGCGGGACATGCATAGACCAAAGCTTTGCTATGGCTTGTCAAAACACTAACGTCAAGAAAAAGTGATATGTAATGTGCGGGAAATGATGACGCCGGGCGGCGCGTCTCGGCGCCGGCATAGTGCAGCGCATTGCGGCAATGAGGAAAAACAGGGCGCGCTACGCCGCGGAGGAGGAAAGTATACCGGAATGACAGAAAACCGGGAACGTGGTTCCTTATGACATCTGACATGTGAAGGCGGCGTGTCTTAAGCATCTACCTGTCTTTGCGCGCTGTTCAAGAAAGTTATAATATATTAGTTAGTTAAATCGGTAAGTTGCCGTGCCGCCCACAGCGAAATCACAGGCGAACATGCTTTTTATAAAAACAGGTCAAATTTAGCATAAAAAAAAAGGCTTGTATTTATGTTTTTAAAATTCATACAAGCATAAAGTCTATATAGATTTAAAAACAAGAATATTTTTAGTTGCTTATAAACATCTAACACTTTATTTTTATACAACTTTTTGTTATATTTGTATAGCGAAAAACATATTCGAAGGTCCGGGGAGGCGTTCCCTCACTGGCGGGAGATGGGGCGGGGTCCCAAACCAACTCATATTCATGGTGAAATGCTTTGGAGTATCTTAACTTTGAAAAAATATAGATGATTTTATACACATCCCTGGAACAATAAATATTGTTTCAGGGGTGAGCATTATCAACAGGCGAAAATGCGCTAGCCGCGACGTGCGGATAGTTTCTGCAATGCGAGCCCAGCCATGATGAGTACAAGTCCGAGGTAGGTGGAGGGGAGTATTGTTTCCCCTACAAGATAGTGGATGAGCACCAGAGACAGGAAGGGAGAGAGGAAGATCAGATTGCTCACTTTTGCCGTGTTTTCAGACAGCCGCAGCGCCTGCAGCCAGAAGACGAAGGTCACGCCCATTTCAAACACGCCCACGTATGCGGCGCCGAGCAGTCCTCTTGGGGCGGATACGGCGAGATCGGAAAACAGCAGGCACGCGGCACAGGAAAAGGGCAGGGAAAAGAGAAAATTGCAAAAAAGCCCCATCACCGGGGGGCGGCCGTCCTTTGTGTTGGCGATCCAGTAGAGCGCCCAGACCAGGGTGCTGGCCAGAGCCAGGGCAACGCCCAAGGGATTGGCGAAGGTCAGGGATGTCAGTTCTCCGTGCGTGGCGATAACCACCACGCCCAGATAACTGATGCAGACGGCCAGCAATTCCCTGGCGCGTATGCGTTGCCCGAGCAGGGGAATGGAGAGCAGCGCCAGGGTGATCGCCCAGGTATAGTTGATGGGCTGGGCTTCCTGGGCCGGGAGCAGCGCATAGGCTTTGAACAGGATGAGATAATAAAGAAAAGGATTGAGCAGCCCCATGCCCAGCGAGGTCAGGATGTCGCGCCCGCGTATTCGCAGAAGCGCTTTCAACTTTCCTTGACCTGCCAAAATGCCGCCCAATAGCAGGGTGGAAGCCAGGCTGGACCAGAACACCAGCTGCAACGGGTTCAGATATTCCAGCGAAAGCTTGAACGCGGAAGCCACGGTGGACCAAAAGAGCACCGCCGTCAGTGCGTACAGGTAGGCCTTACCTTGCGTGGTCACGATTCAGAGCAAGCGATTGTGAGATGGTTTATTGTGGGGCTCCGCCCCCAAACGCGCAAGGGGGAGGCCACGTATCCGGCGTCATGCTTATTCCCCCAGGTATGCCTTGCGTATTTCTGGGGTGTGCAGCAGTGTTTTCGCATCGTTTTCCATAACCACGCTTCCCGTTTCCAGCACGTAGCCGCGGGTGGCGGTATGCAGGGCGAGGTTGGCGTTTTGCTCCACAAGCAGAATGGTGGTGCCTTGTGATGCATTGATTTCTTTGATGGTTTTAAAGATGAGTTCCACGATCAGGGGCGCCAGGCCCATGGATGGTTCATCCAGGAGCAACAGTTGGGGGCGTCCCATGAGCGCGCGGGCTATGGCGAGCATTTGCTGTTCGCCCCCGGACAGTGTGCCGCCGAGTTGTTTGCGTCTTTCCTTGAGCACGGGGAAGAGGTTGAAGGCCTTTTCCATGTCGCGCTGGATGCCTTCGCGGTCGGAGCGGAAGAAAGCGCCCATGTCCAGGTTTTCCTGCACGGTGAGGCGCGGAAAGATCCGGCGGCCTTCGGGAACCTGGCAGAGTCCCCGGCCGGGAAGCTGATCGGGTTTGAGGTTGTGGATCGGCTCGCCCTTGTAATGGATTTCCCCGGACGTGGGTTTGATGATGCCGCAGATGGTCATGAGCGTGGTGGTCTTGCCCGCGCCGTTGGCGCCGATGATCGTGACCACTTCCCCCTCGCGCACGGCAAGGGAGACGTTTTTCATGGCCTTGATTTTTCCGTAGCCCGAGGAAACGTTTTTGAGTTCCAGGATGAGGCGGCTCATTCGCTTTCCTCCGAACGGCTGCCGAAGCGCGGCGCGGGAATAATGCCTTTGGGGCGGAAGAGCATCATCACGGTCATTGCCGCGCCAAAGGCGAGCATGCGGTAGGATTCGAATTCGCGGAAGACCTCGGGCAGGGCGATGAGCAGCAGCGCCCCCACAATGATGCCGGGAATGGAGGCCATGCCGCCAAGCACGACCATGGAGAGCACCATGGCGGACTCGATGAAAGTGAAGCTTCCCGGAGAGACGAAGCGCATACGCGCGGCGAAAAACGCGCCGGCAAGGCCGCCGAACACGGCGCCGGTGGCATAGGCGAACAATTTGAAGAGAAAGGTGTTGACCCCCATGAGTTCGGCGGCTGTTTCATCTTCCCGGATGGCCTCCCAGGCGCGGCCGATGCGCGAATAGTTGAGGCGGTAGACCGCGATGATGGTCACGATGGTCAGCCCCAGAACGATGCAGTAGAGGTAAGGGAGCTTTTTCAAGTACAAATGCGTCCATTCCAGGCCGTCCGCAAAGCTCGGGTAGTACACTCCCGGCGCCTGGATGCCCAGAATGCCGTTGGGGCCGTTTGTCAGCGACATCCAGTTGTTCAGGATGATGCGTACGATCTCGCCAAAGCCCAGGGTCACGATGGCGAGATAGTCGCCGCGCATACGCAGGGTGGGGTAGCCGATGATGCACCCCGCAATGGACGCAAACAGCGCGGATACGGGCAGGCAGAGCCAGAATGAGAGCCCGAAATTGATGGAGAGGATGGCGTACGTGTACGCGCCCACGCCGTAGAAGGCTATGTACCCCAGATCCAGCAGACCGCAAAGGCCGATGACGATATTCAGCCCCAGGCCGAGGCAAACGTAGATAAGCACGTTGATGCCGACATCCAGAACATAGCGGTCGGCGAGCAAGGGGAAAACGCAGGCAAAGGCGAACATGAGGGCCACGCCGGCCCACGTGGGCATGCGGCCGTACGCGTTGCGCGCGCGCAGATGCGCGGCGGCCAGGGGGCGCGTGGCGAAGGACAGGTGGCCTCGTTCCTTGAGCAGCCACAGGAGCACGCAGACCGCGGAGCAGGCCGCGACCAATCCCCAGATTCGCAGGCTATCCCTGAAGAAAAGCCCTTCGGGCTTGATGCCCATGAGCGGCCAGAGCAGCAAATAGAACCAGGCCATGGCGATGGCCCAGGTTTTGAATACCTTCTTAAACGCGTGTGTCATCGACATTCTCGCCCATAATTCCTGTCGGCATGAAGTAGAGCACCAGGATCATGATGATGAAGGCGAATACATCCTTGTATTCGCTGGAGATATACGCCGCCGCGAAAATTTCCACCAGGCCGATGACCAGCCCGCCGATCATGGCGCCGGTGATATTGCCGATGCCCCCGAGCACTGCCGCCGCAAAGGCCTTGATGCCGGGGACAAAGCCCATGTCGTAGCGCACAGCGCCGTAATACATGCCCACCATGATGCCCGCGGCCGCCGCCAGCCCCGCGCCGATGGCGAAGGTGCTGGAGATGATGCGGTTGGCGTTGATGCCCACCAGGGCCGCCATGACCTTGTCCTGAGCGGTGGCGCGCATGGCTTTGCCGAGCTTGGTCTTGAACACGAGGGTGTTCAGCCCAACCAGAAGACAGGCGGTGAGCACCACGATGAGGATTTGCATATAGCTGACGCTCACATTCCCCATATGCACGACATTGGAGGTAAAGACGTTTGGATAGGTCTTGTCGTACACGCCTTGGGTGAGCATGAGGCCGTTTTGCAGGAAAATGGACATGCCCAGGGCCGAGAGCAGCATGGAAAGTCTGGAGGCGTTGCGCAGCGGCAGGTAGGCCACCTTTTCCACGGCCATGGCCAGCATGGCCGCATAGCACATGGCCAACAGGAATGAGCCGCCCAGGCATATCCAGGGGTGGGTGTCCACAAATCCCTGGGAAGCCAGGTAACTCAACAGGATAACGCCCATGTAGCCGCCCGAGGCGTAAAATTCGCCGTGGGCGAAATTGATGAGCTGGATGATGCCGAAGACCATGGTGTAGCCCAGGGCTATGAGTGCGTAGAAACCGCCCAGGGTGACGCCGTTGATAAGCTGCTGGAGGAAGAATTCCATTCTGGTGCCGTTTGCCAGGAGTTAGTGAGCCGGAACATCGGCCGCCGATCGTTGTCGTTGGAATCCCGCGGCCGGGGTGCGGCCGCGGGAAGCATTGGCTAGGGTCAATTTAGAACATCTTGTCGGCTGAGGGATCGTAGTAGGGTTCGAACACGTCGCCTTTGACGACATAGATGACATAGTTTGAACCAGAATCGCCGTTGTCCATGAACTTGACGTGCTTGGAAGCGCCGTCCATTTCGAGCAGCTTCATTTGCGCGGCGATGTCGTCGGGGTCCGTGGAGCCGCCGGCGTTTTTGATGGCCGTGAGGATCGCGTAGGCGCTGTCAAAGGCGTAGGCGGAGTATGCGCCTGGATCGCCGAACATCTCGGTGTATTTATTGATGAATTTCTTGTAGTTCTCGGAGTTCTTGTCCACCCAGCCGAAGGTGAAGTACACGCCTTGGGCTTCATCCGTGGCTTCCTTGATGAAATTCGGATGGTAAACGGCGTCCTGGCTCAGGATGGCGCACTGCAGGCCGAGCTGCCGCAGCTGCTTGATCATGCGGATGCCGGAAGAGGAGTTCTGCAGGCTCATGTAGAAGACATCGGGATTGGCCTGCTTGACTTTGGTGAGCACGGCGGAAAAGTCCATGTCGCCTTCGTTCACATGGTCGTGGGCCAGGACTTCGATGCCGTCTTTCTTGCAGGCTTCGGCCACATATTCGGCCAGGTGCTGGGAGTAGGTGGTTTTGTCGTCCAGAATGAAGACCGTTTTGGCCTTGAGCACGTTTTTCATAAAAGTCACGGCGGCTTGGGATTGATGTTCGTCAATGCCGCACATGCGGTACATGTATTTCAGGCCGCGCAACGTGACCTGGGGATTGGTGGAGGCGGGGGTGATCATGGGGATGGGGCCTTCGTCCAGCACTTCGGAAGCGGGAATGGTGGCCGAAGAGCAATAGGAGCCCACAACGGCGGCGACTTCAAGGCTCAGCAGCTTGTTGGCCGCGGCCACGGCTTGCCGGGGATCGCAGGCGCTGTCCTGGGAAACGACCTCGATATCGTCATAGCCGGGGATGCCGCCGGCTTCCTTGA
Source organism: uncultured Desulfovibrionaceae bacterium (assembly GCA_964517355.1). Classification (GTDB taxonomy): domain Bacteria; phylum Desulfobacterota; class Desulfovibrionia; order Desulfovibrionales; family Desulfovibrionaceae; genus CAZFCK01. The sequence continues at coordinate 17,595 of CAZFCK010000012.1, forward strand.
ACAGTTCCACGGCGGCCTTCGTACCGTTGACGATATCGTTGCCGTCGGCCGCGTAGGGACCGGTGATGGGGCTCAGCGTGCCGATGGTCAGGGTTTTGGCCATGGCCGGGGCGCTCAGCGCCAACATGAACGTTGCAACGACAAAAAGTGCGGCAGGAAGAAATCTTTTCATGCGTCCCTCCGTTTCCTTGGCCAGGATATGGCCGTTCGTTAAATTGGTCCAATGGCTGGGGATAAAGCTTCCTCTGCGTCCTCGTCTGATTGTTTTCCCAAGTATGCTTCTATTACTCCGGAATCATTTTGTATTTCTTCCGGGCGGCCCTCGGCGATATTCACGCCGTGATCCAGCACCACAATATGCTGGCAGATGCCCATGACCACGCGCATATCATGCTCCACCAACAGAACGCTCACGCCCGTATTTTCGATTTTGCGGATCGTGGCCATGAGTTCGTTGGTCTCCGCGGGGTTCAGCCCCGCGGCGGGTTCGTCCAGGAGCAGGATTCTGGGTTCGGAAGCCAGGGCCCGCGCGATTTCCAGACGCCTTTGGTGTCCATAGGGCAGGTTCTTGGCGACTATATCCGCGTCGTCGTGCATGTCCACGAATTCAAGAGCCCGCATGGCGCTTTCCACCACCATGCGTTCTTCGCGACGCTGGCCCGGAGTGCGCAGGATGCTTGATAAAATGCTGGATGTCGTGCGCGCGTGCCTGGCGATCATCACGTTTTCCAGGGCCGTCATGTTTTGAAACAATCGGATGTTTTGGAAGGTCCGGGCAATGCCCTGGGCGAGGATTTTGTGCGGCCGCAGCCCCCGGATGGAAGTCCCCTGAAAAAGCACGTCGCCGGAGCTGATTTTGTAGACTCCGGTGACCACATTGAAAACAGTGGTTTTTCCCGCACCATTGGGGCCGATAAGTCCCACAATTTCACCGGGTTCGATGCCGAAACCCACATTGGTCAAGGCTTGAACGCCACCGAAATTGACGCAAACGTTATCCAGAACAAGTTGATTTCGCATATTTTGTGAAAGCGCTGAGTGCCAGAAAATGATCACACTTACTACTTGCATGCGCCAGTTTTTGCAAGTATGTGTTGATGAGTAAAACAACCTGTTGTTCTACCAAAAAAACTGCAGAAGCGGCAGTCACTTGCCAGGACATTTCAAGCCCAGGAAAGAGGTGGCCATGACGCAGAACACCAACCTTGAGCCACGTATCCTCGCACGCGGCCAACAGTTCTTTTCCTCCATCAGAGGAGAATCCCCCTCCATTTTCAATACAAAGTGGTGGACCGGCAAGGTCATGGACTGGTGCATGTCCAATGACGCCTTCAAAGTGCAGATGTTTCGCTTTGTGGACGTTCTTCCTTATCTTAACACCTCGGAAAGTTTGACGCGCCATATCGAGGAGTATTTCGGGACAAATGAAGCCGAAATGCCTTCGGTGCTCAAATGGGGGGTCGAGGGGTTCGGCAGGGGCGGAAAAATCGCAGCGGCCGTACTCTCCCGCTCCATGCGTTCGAATATCGAAAAAATGGCCAGGCAGTTCATCATCGGCGAGAATACCAAAGAGGCTGTCAAAGGCATAGCGAAACTGCGCAAAAGCGGTTTCGCCGTGGTGGTGGACCTGCTGGGTGAGGCCACGGTCAATGAAAAGGAGGCTCAGGCCTACGCCCGGGCCTACCATGATCTGCTCGACGCCCTGGCCGCGGACGTGAAAAAATGGAAAGCCCTGGACGGCGCGGAAAACGGGCTGGACTTCGGCCACGCGCCTTTGGTGAACGTGGCTGTAAAACCCTCGGCCTTTTATTCCCAGGCGAAACCTGTCGACCAGCAGAGCTCCATCGAAGCCATATATGACCGGGTGGCTCCGCTTTACCGCAAGGTCATGGCGATGCAGGGATTTTTATGTATCGACATGGAGCAGCGCGCGTTCAAGGATATCACCCTGGCCTTGTACAAAAAGTTGCGCAGCGAACCTGAATTTCGCGGCTACCCCCATCTGGGTGTGGTGCTGCAGGCCTATCTCAAGGAGACCGACGATGATCTCGACGCCCTGCTTACCTGGGCCACGGATGAACATTTGCCGATCTCCGTCCGCCTGGTGAAGGGCGCTTACTGGGATTATGAAACCGTGCTCGCCCGGCAACACGGGCTGCCCGTTCCCGTGTGGACCATCAAGGCGGAAACGGACGCGGCCTTCGAACGTCAGGCCAGGAGGATTTTGCAGCACAGCGAGATTTGCCATCTGGCATGCGGGTCTCACAACATTCGGTCCATTTCCGCGGTAATGGAATTGGCCAGGGAACTGGAAGTTCCGGAGGAAAAATACGAATTTCAAGTGCTCTACGGCATGGCCGAGCCGGTGCGCAAGGGACTGCTCAATGTGGCGCACAGGGTGCGGCTCTATTGCCCCTATGGGGAATTGCTGCCCGGCATGGCGTATCTCGTGCGTAGGCTCCTGGAAAACACGGCCAACGAGAGCTTTTTGCGCCAGAGTTTTGTGAAAGATGTCGATATGGAGCACCTGCTCGAGAATCCCGCGGTAACAGCCGCCCGGCATCACGGGGAGCGGAGACGGGACCATGTGGAGGAAGGCGGCGCCGCCGGGCCTGAGCCGTTTCGCAACGAACCAGTGGCGGATTTTACCCTGGCATCCGTGCGCGAGGCCTTTCCCAAGGCCATTGCCCAGGTGCGCCGGGACGTGGTCGGGTCGCTCGTGCCCTTGTACATCGGGGGCAAGGAGCTGCACACGGAGGACCATGTGTCCTCGGTCAATCCCGCGGCGCAGGGCGAGGTCGTGGGCTCCGTGTGCCAGGCCGGGATTGAAGAGGTTGAGCAGGCCGTGCAGGCGGCTCATGGCGCCTTTGCGTCGTGGCGCGATACTCCAGCCGGGGAGCGCGCGCAGGTTTTGTTCCAGGCCGCCTCGATTTTGCGGCGCGACATTTTTCACCACAGCGCCTTGCAGGTTCTTGAAGTCGGCAAGCAGTGGGACCAGGCCTACGCCGACGTCGGCGAAGCCATAGATTTTCTGGAGTATTACGGCCGCGAGATGCTGCGTCTGAATGGGAGCAGGCGCATGGGCAACGCCCCCGGAGAGCTGAACCACTACTTTTATCAACCCTGCGGCGTGTGCGCCGTGATCGCTCCCTGGAATTTTCCCCTGGCCATTTCCTGCGGCATGAGCGCCGCGGCCATGGTCGCGGGAAACACCGTGGTCTACAAACCCTCAAACGTCTCCCCCGTTGTCGGTCACGCCATGACCCAGGTCTTTCGGGAGGCCGGCGTCCCGGAAGGCGTGTTCAATTACGTGCCGGGGCGCGGCGCCATTATGGGCGATTACCTGGTGGAGCATAAGAACGTGGCCGTCATCGCCTTCACAGGCTCCTTGGACGTGGGCGCCAGGATCATGCAGCGCGCGAACCTGCTGCGTTCGGGACAGGTGGCGCTGAAAAAGGTCATTTGCGAGTTGGGCGGCAAAAACGCGGTTCTGGTGGACGACGACGCGGATCTGGACGAGGCGGTGGTGCAGATTATTCATTCCGCTTTCGCCTTTCAGGGGCAGAAGTGTTCGGCTTGTTCCAGGGTCATTGTCCTGGATTCCATTTATGAGCGTTGCCTGGATCGTCTGGCCGAAGCCGCTGAATCCCTGAAAATCGGTCCTGCCGAAGATCCGGCCAATTTCCTCGGTCCCGTGGTGGACAAGGCCGCGCAACAACGCATCCTGGATTACATCGAGGTCGGGAAAAACGAAGGAGCCCTGGTGGTGCACCGCACTGTGCCGAAAAACGGCTGCTACGTGCCCTTGACCATCTTTCGCGGCATACGCCCCCAGCATCGTATGGCCCAGGAGGAAATCTTCGGGCCGGTGCTTTCCGTGATGCGCGCCAAAGACTTCGACGATGCCCTGGCCATGGCCAACAGCACCCAATACGCGCTCACGGGGAGCGTGTTCAGCCGCAGCCCCGGGCACCTGGCTCGCGCGCGGCAAGAGTTTCGCGTGGGCAATCTCTACCTCAACCGGGGGTGCACAGGGGCGCTTGTGGAGCGTCAGCCCTTCGGCGGTTTCAAAATGAGCGGCGTGGGCTCCAAAGCCGGGGGACCTGATTATCTGTTGCGCTTCATGGACCCGCGCGTGGTGACCGAGAACACCATGCGCCGGGGGTTCACGCCCGTTTTCGAGGATGACGTATGGGATGAATAACCATGAAAAATGAACTCCCGGGCCCGGCCTCCGAGGGCTGGTTTCCCTCGGAAGTCCTCTGCCGCGGTCAATTTTTCCGACTTCTCTTTCCGGATGGAATGTGTGTTATAACATTCAGCGATTGTTGAATGAATAAGTATAAAGAGTCGCTTTTCCGGCGTCCAGGGACCTCCCCTGGTCGTTGTGCGGGCGCGAACGCCCGCTACTTTTCCTGAATTGTATTTCTTCGGCTGCCGGCTCGTGCGCAATGGCGAAAACAATGACGCGGCGTTGATGCAATGCAGCCTGATCACAGTGTCTTTCAATCAGTTTTAACGAAAAGCGCAGTGTCTTGAAAAAAACGGCCGTAATCGGTTGCCCAAATCATTCGCTCCAGTTATGTAACTGAGTGTTTCCCTCCCTTTTGATCGCGTATATTGCGTTACACCCTGCAGCACACTGGAGAGATTTATGAAACGTTTTGTTTTTCTCTTTGGCTTGTTTTTATGGTGTTTTGTAAGTTTTTATGCGCAACCGGCGGCGGCCTGGCACGATGGTCAGGACGCCATGCTTGTTTTGGGGCAAGAGAATTTCACGGATGACACCCCGAACATTTCGCAAACCGGCATGAGCTATCCCGTTTCCATTGCCGTCGATCCCACCACCAACAAAGTATTTGTTTCGGACTATTCCAGCAGCAGGGTGCTTCGTTTCGCTTCGCTGCAGACATTGCTTGACGGCAATCCAGCGGAAGCCGTCTTCGGCCAGGAGGATTGGGTCAGCGGCAATGACAATGCCGGGCGTGAAACGCCCCTGGCGAATACTCTCGACCACCCCATGCATCTGGCCGTGGATACGGCGGGGCGGCTGTGGGTGGCGGATCTGGAAAACAACCGCGTTTTGCGCTTTGACAACGCTTCGGCCAAGACCGGCAACAGTGACGCCGACGGAGTGCTTGGCCAGCCAGATTTTGTTTCCAGTGCGGACAATCAAGGTATGGGCGGCACTCCGGGGCAAAACACCATGTATGGCCCCACGGGCGTGGCCGTGGACACGGCCGGAACACTCTGGGTGGCGGATTATTACAATAACCGTATCCTGCGTTTCGACAATGCCGCGGCCAAAGCCAACGGCGCCAATGCCGACGGCGTGCTGGGGCAGCCGGATTTCGTCAGTTCGGGTGAAAACCAGGGTGGCGACCTGGCGGCTAATACGCTCAGCGCCCCCCGAGGTTTATGGGTGGACGCGCAAGGACGGCTTTGGGCCGCGGATGCGAACAATGATCGCGTGCTGCGCTACGATAACGCGGCGGCGAAAGCCATTGGCGGCAATGCCGACGGTGTGCTCGGGCAGCTTTCCTTCACCACAAGGGAGATCTTGCCGTTCAACGCGCGCGTCAACTATCCTCGCGGCGTGGCCGTGGACGCTGGCGGCACTTTGAGCGTTGCGGATTTCATCAACCACCGCATCATGATTTTCCGTAATGCGGCAAGCAAAGCCAACGGCGGCGCCGCTGACAATGTTCTCGGGCAGGAGGACTTCACCGGAACAATCGCCAACAGGGGTGGGGCGCCGGCTGCCAATACCCTGCACCACCCGGATACTCCCTGGGTCCACGACGCCTCCTTGAGCCTGTTGGTGCCCGATAGCGACAACAACCGCGTTTTGCGTTACAAACAGCCGTTGGCCGCCGTTACCATCGCCACGGTCAGCGATGTTACCGCAACCGCCTTCAGGTCGGGCGGCATTGTGTCATCAGACGGGGGCAATACCGTCACGGCCCGGGGCGTATGCTACAACACCGCGGGCAATCCGACCGTAAAGGACACCTGCACCGACGAAGGTGGAGGGGGCGGTTCGTTTATAAGCGATGTCAGCGGGCTGCAACCAGGGACCAAGTATTACGTGCGCGCGTACGCCACCACCCTGGCCGGAACGGCCTATAGCGCAGGACAGGAAACGCTGACCACACTACACAACGTGCCGGTTTTCCCGGGACACGGAGCCTGGATTTTGGGGGCCTTCGCTTTGCTGCTGCTGTTGTCCGGTTTCATGCGGGGGAGACGCCGCTCCTGACTATTCGGCCAGAGGTAGATGGGCAGAGATCGGGAGACGGTGGAGAGCAATGATCATTTCGATTTGATGAGAGGGAACCATTTCCGGGGAAAACATCTCAGCGGAGGTTTTCCCCGGAAATATTGGCTAGCGCATTTTCGCCTTGAAACAAGGCTCCCCCCTGAAACAATTTCCAATTGTTCCAGAGAAATGCATAAGAGCATCTAGCGCTTTTCAAGCGTGAGATGCTCTAAACAGCGGCTCAATCCTCCCAGGTTATCTCGCGCGTGTTGGCGGGACCGCGCTCCACGGTGCGGTGGTACGTCACGTCCGGTTTGCCGAACATCATGATGTAGCCCAACTGCTGATCATCCGGAACGCCCAGCTTTTTGCCCAACGCGGGCGCCAATTCAAACAACGTGCGCACGGCCACGCCGCACCACACTGTTCCCAGCCCCAGGCTGTTGGCGAGCAGCTCAAAGTAGCTCATGGCGATAAACGGATCAGCGTTCGCGCAGGGAGCGTCCTTGCGCACCGTCACCACCAGCATATGGGGCGCTCCACGAAAGACCGGATCCTGGCCCTGAACTAATCCGCGCATGTAGCGCAGATAGCGTTCGGGAATGGCGGACTGGCCGTACTCTTCAAGAATGCCGCGGATGACCATACGGGCATCCTGGCGGATGCGTTCCATAACGGCGGGGTCGCGCACCAGGTGGAAGAGCAAGCCCCGGTTGTTCACCCCTGTGGGTGCGCTGGCCAGACCCTCCATGAGCATGTCCAATATTTCCGGTTCCACAGCTTCCTGCTTGTATTGCCGGACAGAGCGCCGCGCTTTCATGAGCAGCAGCAGGGATTGTGGCGCGGGCAGCCGCCCGGCGAATTCCTCGCACTGTTCAGGGGTGCGGCCCGCCACTGAAACCGCGCCTGTGGGGCATACCGCCAGGCAGTGCTGGCATGCTATGCATTTTTTCGCTCCATCTTCCGTCATGTGGGGAGCGGATTCTCCCATTTCAAGACATCCTAACAAACAGTCCGCCACACACTCTCCGCATTGAATACAGGCGTCTTGGTCCACAATGAATTGGTGCATGTCCATTCTCCCTTATGCAATGGAAAATTTTTTGCAGTGCGCCCGGCACGGATCACGCGCAGGCGACACGTATATTTCAGACGCTACATCATTATCCAGGAGAGTGGAACATGGGTACGAAAAAGGAAGAGAGTATCATGAAGCATACCGCTCCATAATACTCTCTTCCCTCTCTGAGGCCCAGGATGGGGCGGAGCCAACATGATGACGCCGCGAAAAGGCCAGATTGCGCGGGTAACGGTGCTGCGCGGGGTTATTCGATGATCTTCCAGGCGCCGTTTTCGATTTTGATCATGGCGAAAGCGCTGGCGTCCAGCCCGTTGTGGTCCTGGGGCGAAAAGTTGTAAATACCGGCAGTTCCGACGTGATTTTTCACTTTTTCAATACCTTGACTGATGGCCTTGGGGTCGTCGCTTCCCGCGAGTTCTATGGCTTTGGCCAAAATCATGACGGCGTCCCAGCCATGTCCGCCGAAGGTGGAGACGTCGGAGTTGAAACGGTCTTCGTAGAGCGTCTTATACTCCATGAGCACGCTTTTCTGGGGGTGGTCGTCAGAAATCTGTTCGGCCACGATAAGCCGCCCCGCCGGCAGCAGCAGGCCTTCGGCGGCGTCCCCGGCCAGCTCGATGAATTTCTTGGAGGCCACGCCGTGGCTCATGTACAGCGGGATGTCCAGGCCGAGTTGTTGCCTGTTGCGGGCGATGACCGCGGGGCCGGGATTGGTGCCCCAGCAGATGATGGCGTCCGGATTGAGGTCTTTGATTTTCGTCAGTTGCGCGGTCATGTCGGTATCATTGGGACCGTAAACCTCATCGGCCACCAGTTCGAAGCCGGAGGCGGGCACCAGTTCCTGGATGAAAGCGCGGCCGGCTTGTCCGAAACCGTCGGAAACCGTAATGGCGGCCAGTTTCTTATATCCCTGCTCTTTGGCGTGCATCAGGATTTTTTCCACGGCGAAACGATCCGAGGGCGTATTCTTGAAGACGAAAGGCTTCACCGGGAGCACGATTTTATCCGCGGAAGCGCAGGACATCATGGGCACTTGGTTTTGCGCGGCTTTCATAGATACGGCCAGGGTGTTGCCGGAGGTGGTGGGGCCCATGACCGCCGCCACTTGATCTTTCCGCAACAGCTTGTCCATATTGAGCACGCATTTGTTTACATCGGTTTCATCGTCATAGAAGACGACTTCCAGGGGTCTGCCCAAAACGCCCCCTTTGGCGTTCACCTGTTCCACGGCCAGATCCACGGAATTTTTTTCCGGCTCACCCAGAAATGAGGCCGGACCCGTAATGGAAAAAACGGCTCCAAGGACGATAGGATCAGCGGCAAGCGCATGGCTGGACAGCGCCAAAGCCAAAGCGAGAAACAGCCAGATGCGAATTACTCCTTGCATACAGCCCCTCCACAGTGGTTGAGAGATTATTATGAGGTCGGGCCGGGCTCTGCGTCGGATGAGCGCAGTGCTGCGGCGATATCATTTTCCAGTTGCTCCAGGATGGAAAGCAGCGCTTTTTGCAACCCCGCCACAAGGGTTTCGGCTTTGCGGTCTTGAAGCGCCACGGATGCAGCATAATCCTTGCAGAACGCGACCTGGTATTTGGCCATGACATCGCGGAGCAGAAAAAACTGCATTTCCAACACGGCACGGGATTCGCCGGGTTTGCTGTAATCGCCGTAAATCTGCGTGACGGAACTATCCAGCAGATAGTTTGGCTGTACGGGGCTGTTCAGTGGGGTAACATGGGAAAACAATCCGGAACCGGTAAACCATTCCAGAAGAACTTCGGAAATCATATCCTGTGGTTGCACCAGAAATATATTGTAATAATCCGTGGCGTATGTTTCCACGCCAACACGGTAGACCAGTTCGCGCGTGGAATAGGTGGGGGAGATGTGCAACCTGCTGATTTTCAGCACGCCGAACGAGTCGTTGGGACAGGAGCGCATGGGACGCTGGATTTGCAGGACAAAGTATTGTTTCACCGGGTCCGGCTGCTTGAACAGGGAACTGCCCCCTCCGGCGCACCCGGCGAGAGACAAGGCGAGACAGGCGAGGATGATGCTTTTTAAAACATTCACGGCAGATGCTCCGGATTGATGTGCTTGGGCGGTTCACTGAACAACAGGCGGGAAGGTTGCTTGTTGATATCTTCAAGCAGGTCGTTGAATTTTTGAATGGCTGTCCGCGTATCCTCCACGATGGCGCCCACATTGCCGCTTTGCCCTTGCAGTACGCTGTTGAGTCCGCGCAGCAAGCGGTCGAGTTCCGCGGCGCTTCTACGGATATCCTTGGAGGCGTCGTTGACGTTGGCCAGGGTTTCGGGGAGCTTTTGCGCGCTCTTCGCGAGGGCCGGATCGCCAAGCAGGGTATCCAGGTTGACGGATACGCGCTGAATATTGGTGGCGGCTTCCTCAATGGCCACGAACGCCTTGCCGATACGTCCTTCTCCGGTTTCTACGATGCTTCTCGCACTGGCCATGGTCGCCGAGGTGTCGGGGATGATGGAATCGGCCTTGGGATTGTTGACCAGCGTATGCACGCGCTTGAGCGTGTCACGCAATTCCGCGAGGCTTTGCACGAGAAGTTCTCCGATATCCTTGACGTTGGCCTCCTTGAGCGAGTTGTCCAAGGTGGTGATGAAATCGTCCAGTGTTTGGGCGAAGCCGGCGAAGTTGACTTTTTCCAGATCGCGCATCACGCCCCCAACGGCGTCCAGCGCGGCTTCCAAGCGGCTCATGGTGCTGGGAGCCGAGGGAAAATACATGGATTCAGGTTCCCAGGTGATGGGCAGGGGCGGGTTGGTTTTGGGATCGAAAAAATTGATTTCCAAAAAAGCCACGCCGGTGAGTCCCTGCGTGGTCAAACGCACGCGCAGCCCTTTTTCCACGATCTGCTGGAGGCGTTTGCGCATCTGCTTCATGGAAAGAAAATCCTGCATCAGGTCTTCGCGCAACTCCATTTCAACGAGAACATAGCGCGATGATTGAGAATTTTCTTTGTTTCTGTATTTGTTGCTGATGAAGCCGATGTTGGACACACGCCCCAAAGAGACGCCGCGGTATTTCACGGGCGCGCCGATATCCAGGCCCTGGACCGATTCGTTGAAATAGGTCTCCGCGGGAATGGTTTTTTGGAATATCGCAGCCCCGCCGATAATGATGATCGTGGCGAGCAGGATGCCCACTCCTGTGAGGACAAAGACGCCGATACGGAAGTAACTACCTTTGCTTACAGACATACGAGTATATTAGGCCTATTCAGGCTCGCGGTTGAAAAAGTGTCGTACCGTTGGATTATCCGAATGGTCCCGCAGGTCGGCCGGATTGCCTTCCGCTATGATGGTCTTCCAGCGTTTATCAAGCATTATCACTCTGTCGGCTATTGTGTAAATGCTGGCAAGCTCGTGAGAAACGATGACGAAGGTGATGCCGAGACTTTCGCGCAGCTTGAGCATGAGTTGATCCAGGCTGGCGGAAGTGATGGGGTCCAGCCCGGCCGAAGGTTCGTCCAGAAACATGAGCATGGGATCAAGGGCCATGGCCCGGGCCATGGCGGCGCGTTTCTGCATGCCGCCGGATATTTCGGACGGCAAATGGTGCTCGTAGCCCAGAAGCCCCACCAGGGAGAGCTTCATGCGCGCGATCAGATCCATGGTGTCGTCAGGCAGCTCGGTGAATTCCTCCATGGGCAGGCGCACGTTTTCCAGCAACGTCATGGAGCCGAACAGCGCGCCGGATTGGTAGGTGACGCCGATCTTGCGCAATATGCGGTGCATCACGGCGCGGTTCGCAGTGGCCATGTCGTCTCCGTCGATGATGATGCTGCCGGACATGGGAGGCTGGAGTCCTATCATGTGCTTGAGCAGGGTGCTTTTCCCACAGCCGGAACCTCCGAGAATGACAAAGATTTCACCAGGCTGGATGTCGAAGTTCAGATCTTTCTGGATGATGGTGTCGCCGTAGCCTATGATCAGGTCGCGCACCTGGATGATGGGGCCGGAGCTGTCTCGTTTCGAACCCATACCTCACCACCCCACAATGTAAAAAACCACGGCCAGCACGCCGTCGGAGACGGCGATGAGCACCAGCCCGCTGACCACGGCGCTGGTGGTGGACGTGCCCACAGAGCTTGCGCCCTGGCCGGTATTCAGTCCGCGAAGACAGCCGATGCCCGCCACAAGGATGCTGAAGACCACGGCCTTGAACAGTCCGCCGCATAAATCCCCCAATCGCAGGGAGGACTCCACGCGCAACAGGTAGGTGATCAATGGATAGCCGAACTGCGTGACCACCACAGCTCCCCCGGAGAGGGCGAAGAGGTTGAAGAAGATGGTCAACACCGGGGTCATGACCATGGCCGCGAGCACGCGCGGCACGGCCAGGAAATGTACGGGATCAAGTCCCATGGTCTTCAGGGCGTCGACTTCCTCGTTGACCTTCATGGTGCCGATTTCAGCGGCAAAGGCCGAACCGGAACGCCCGGCCAGGAGAATGGCCGTTACCAGAGGCCCCAACTCGCGGACCATGGAAATGGTCAGCAGATTGGCCACGTAGATATCGGCTCCGAAGCGCTGCAACGGCACGGCTGACTGAAAAGCCATGATCAGCCCCATGAGAAAGCCGATCAAGGCGACGATGGGCAGGGCGTTCACCCCGGCGCGTTCGCACACCTGATAAAAATCTTTCCAGCGAATGGTGTGGGGGTGCAGCAGCGCGAAAAACAAAGCCGATCCCAACTCTCCAACGAAAGAGACCAGGATCGCCAGGTCTTTCCAGATATCAGCGGCGTTGCGGCCCACCTCCTCGGCCAGACTGAATTTGGGGCGTTCCTTGGTGTCCACGAAGTCCGTGGCCGCGAACATGTTCAGCAGGGGGTGAAAGTCCTTTTTCAGATCGTGAATTTCCAGCAAACGGCCGGAACGTCCGCGTCTGACTTGCAGCTCGGTGAGCAACCCCGCTCCGGCCATGTCCAGATAGTCCACCTGGGCCATGTCCAAAATCAGCTTGTCCATGCCGCACTGGTCTGCGAGTTTGAGCACTTTGTCCCAAATGGAGGCCACGCCCTGGTAATCGAGCCTGCCCGCGATGGAAATGATCCACACGCCTTCCCGTTGATGTGATTCCACAATGGGCAGGGCGTCTTGCCATTGCTCCGAGGATGGATTTTCCGCGGTGTTGGATTTTTTTTCCGGCTCACTCATACTGCGCACGGCCCTTTACGGTTCACAACGGGTTGTGGAACGATAGTAGGCTGTTTGGCCTATATTATTAACGGGTTGTTGAGCGTTCGAAAAAGCTTGGCCTTGGACGGGCCAGCCTTCCCAGGACTTTCTATTATATTCCGTACGGGTAATGATCAAGTATTCTTGTCTTTTTTCAGTAGATTCCGTTTGTTCCGGCGGAAAAGAACATGAACGGCGTTTGTCGCCGGAAATAGGACACCGTATTGAAATAATACCGTTTACCATTTCTAAATTAATTTATGAAAACTTCCGGGGGGAAACCAGCGCTGCTATCTTCATCCCTAAGGCGCGAAACGACCGCGCCCAAGGGCTGAAGTTTTTGAAAAAGGTTCTCCCTTCGCATGGTCACGTTGCGTACGCCCTAAAGCAGGCGCGACAGCCGCCATTGATCGCCGGCAGCGGCTTCCAATACGTTTTTCGGCCCCAACACGCACACGTTGCCGTGGGCGGCGAAGTGGTGCAGGGCTTCCTGAAAGGGAGCGAGAGCCGGGGCGCCGGCGGTCAGTATTTGTTCGCGCATCTCCTGGCGCACGGCGTCGCTGTCGTGCATGAGCCAGCGCATGAGCGAGGTATAGCCTTTGGCGTCAGGGAGCAGGTGTTCGTCCAGATCTCCCACGGTGCCGATGATGCCGCTTTCCAGCCCGGACCTGTCCCCGGCCAGTTCGGCCAGCGCGTTGACCGTGTTGTCAAAGGCCGCGAGCGTGGCTTCCAGATTCGGATCGCGGTAGGAGGCCATGGCCAGCGTGCCGGTGAAGCGGTCGAACTGGCAGAACGCGCCGTAGGCGCCTCCTTGCACCCGGACCTTGTCCCAGAGCCATCCTGTGGAAAGCAGGCGCATGCCCACAAGGGCGGCGCCGTTGAATTGGTAGCCGTAATCATACAGGTTGGCGGCTTTGGCCACGTAATTCACCTGGGAGGTGATGTGCAGACCTTCCATCAAAGCGTCCAGGGCATAGGCCCGGCTGCGCAGATCGGCGTAGTCGCTGCCCAGGAGCGTTTCCAGCGCGGCCGGAGGGGGCGCTTGCGGTGCATCGTGCGGGAGCGCTCCCGAAATGCCCTTTATGACGGCCAGGGCGTGCTGCATGTCGTTTTCCGGCAGGGTGACGTTGCACAGCAGGTTCGCGCGGTTCAGGATCAGGAGGCGGAAATCCTCGAGGGCTTGTTGCACCGCGGCCATGTCCTGCTTCATGGTTTTGGCGAGGCGCCGCAAAAAGGAGAGCTGATTGACGCCGCTCAGGAATTCGCTGAAGAGTCCGGATTCGGAATGCCGCGCCGTAGCGCGGGAGAGGGCCACCCGGTGCCCCATGGGGGCAATGCGCTCCTCCATGCCCGCCAGTTCCTCCTGCACGAGCTGGCGCAGTCTTTCACTATCGTCGAAGCGCGCTTCGGACAGCAGTTCCTCCAGAACGCCCCCCATGTCTTCGGCGTGATCCAGGGTGGATTTGCCCCTCACGGCCAGCCTGACATGGGCCTGGGAACTGCCGTGTTGGGGGATTGTGAAGGGAGAGGCGTCTATCCCGCCGGTTTTGCGGGCGATAAGAGTGCTCATGTCGACATAGTCGCGGCGTTTCGTGCCCATTTCAAGAAGCGCGCGGCTGAAAAGCGGCGCCAGCGGCAAAAGCCCGGGCCGCTGATCGAGCAGGGGGCGCAGGTCGAAACACAGGTCAAGATAGAGCAGGCCGTTTGTGCCGAGATCGTGTCGCAGCAGCGGCACGCCGTCGCATTCGTCCATTTCGCGGGGAATGACGCGGTTTTCTCGCGGCAGGTCGGCCAAGGTCAGGCGGGGCAGTTTCGCAAGCTCTTCAGGGCTGTCCGGCGTTTGTTGCAGTTTTTGCAACTCCTCGGCCAGTCTGTTCAATTCCTCACGCCCCTTAGCATCAAGAGAAGCGACCATGGCGGCGATGCGTTCCTGCTCTTCGGCCTGCATCCCGGCTGCCAGATGCGCATCCGGCTCAAGCACCAGCGTTACCCGATGGGGATTGTCCAGCAGAAGAGTTTCGACCAGGGTTTCAAAATAGCGTTCGCCCGCGGCAAGGCGTTGTTTGATGGCCCGCAAGGGAGCCTCGAAGGCCAGAACGTCGAGGGGATTTTCGCCGTAGAGCCAGCGGGAGAGACTGCGCAGCATGAGGTGCAGGCCACGCGGGAAACGTCCCGTGTTGTTTTCACGGAGGTCGAATTCCGCGCTGTTCACCGCGGCCTCCACCAGTTCGGGAGCAAAGCCGTTGTCCGCCAGCAGGGTCAGCGTCCGCAGGATGCAGTCTTCCACGTCGTGCTCGTGCTCCTTGGCGATCCCCTTGAGGCCGGTGGAAAAATAGGATTGAAGGAGTTCCGATTCCAGTCCCACCCCGGCAAGGTCCTCGCCCAGGCCGGAATCCAGGAGCGCTTTACGCAGGGGCGCTCCCGGCAACCCCACAAGCATGGTCTCCAGCATTTGCCAGGCAAGGGCCTGCTCCACGTTCGGCGGATCGGGAAACAGCCAGCTCACGACCATCATGCAGCGTTGGCGATCATGGTCATCTTCAACGGGATCGGCGTCGTCCGCGGGATACGGCAGATGCACGGTATGCGGCGCTGTGAACGGCTTTTGCGGCTTTATTTCCGAAGAAACATCGAGAGCGCCGAATGGGGCGATTACGGCGTCGATCATCTCCAGCCGCTTTTCCTCCGGGTCGTTGCCGTGAAAAAAGAAGCGGGCGTTGCTGGGATGGTAGTATGTTTCGTGAAAGGCTTTGAAACTTTTGTAGTCGAGGTCCGGAATCGCTTCCGGCGCCCCGCCCGAGTCGAGCCCGTACACCGTGTCGGGATAGAGTGTCTGCTGCGCCTTTTCATAGAGCTGAGAATCGGGCGACGAGTACGCCCCCTTCATTTCGTTGAAGACCACGCCCTTGAAGATGAAGCCGTGTGGGGCTTCCGGGGCGGGGTGCAGCCGCCAGCCCTCCTGGCGGAAGGTGTGCTCGGGAATGAGGGGGTGAAAGACCGCGTCCAGGTAGACATCAATTAAGTTGTAGAAATCCTGGAGGTTTGCACTGGCCACAGGGTAGCAGGTCTTGTCGGGGTACGTGAATGCGTTGAGAAATGTTTTCAGGGAGCCTTTCAGCAATTCCACGAAAGGCTCCTTCAGGGAGTATTTTCGCGAACCGCACAGCACGCTGTGCTCCAATATATGCGCCACACCCGTGGAATTTTCTGGGGGCGTGCGCAGCGTGACGCCGAAGACCTTGTTCTCATCATCGTTGACAAGTGAAAGCAATGAGGCTCCGCTGGCTGTATGCCGCCACAACCGGGCCAGTGTGTCGCACTCGTGCAGCGTGCGTTCTTCTTCAAGGGTAAAGCCTGCATATGTTGCAGTGGTGATCATCATTCCTCCTGGTGTCGGGTCGGACAAGCGGCCTTTACCCCGCGCTGTGACTGCCTGTGCTTCGGTTGCGGGGATGCAAAGAGACAGCGATTCTGTTAAACAAGCGGCAAGGGGTGTATACATGAGCTTTATACGAAATAAAACATTGATTCTGAGCGGGGCTTCGACCGGCGTGGGCCGCGCCCTGGCTCTGGCCTTGGCTGAGCGCGGAGCGTCCCTGGTGCTCAACGCGCGGGCGAAAGGGCCGGACAGCGACTTGCGGGAGGTGTGCCGCGCATGCAAGGGACGGGCGGTATGCGTGGCCGGCAGCGTCGGCGACGCGGGGGTGGCCGCCGCCCTGGTGCGGGAAGCCGAGCAGTTGGGCGATTTCGGCGGTTTCATCCACGCGGCGGGGGTATTGGCGCCGGGTCCGACGCTGTGGGAACTGCCCCCGGAAGATTTCGATATGGTGATGGAGGCCAGCGTGCGGGGCGCGTACATGCTGGTGCGTCACGCTGTTCCCGTCCTGTTGCGCTCCGGACAAGGGGTGGCCGTGTTTTTCGGTTCCGGGGCGGCGCAGATCGTCCAACCGGGCATAGCCGCGTATTGTGCCGCCAAGGCCGCGGAAGAGCATTTGATGCGCCAGTTGGCGGCCGAGGCCCCGGCCATATGCAGCTTCGTGTACCGTCCGGGCATCGTGGACACCAGAATGCAGGCGCAAGCCAGACAAAGCCGCGGCGGCGCGGCGGAACAGCTCAAGCGGGTGTTCGCTCCGTGGCACGCCAAAGGGGAGCTCATTTCACCGGAGCGCTCGGCGCAACGCCTGGTGCGCGCCCTTGAAGGCGATCCCTGGGTGCATCATTCCAGCGTGTTGCACGAGAGCGATCCGATATGACCGAGATGCGGAGTTGCGGCTTGTACACTGTTCTCCCTGAGGCTATAATCACTGATCGAAGCAACGCTTCCCGCGAAAAATGGGTGGTGAATGCATAAGAGCGTCTATACCTTTTCAAGGTTGATATGCTCTAAACAATTGCACGGAAAATATACGTTGACCGCAGGATAACCTTGGAGCACCGGAGGAAGGGGCTGAATGAGCGCCAAGTACAATCTGGCTGATCTGCTGGACGAGACTAAATGGGGAAGAGAATTTCCACGCGAGGATATTGAAATTATTTCCCGGTATATAAGCCTGCAGAATTTCACCAAGGGCGATCACATATTCAAGCAGGGTGATCGTCAGGATTTCATGGCCTTTATTATTGAAGGCAAGATAGACATCATTAAAGAGAGCGCGGACAGCTTGGAGATGATCGTGGTCACGCTCATGCCCGGCACCTATTTCGGAGAAATGAGCTTTGTGGACGAAGAGCCCCGCTCCGCCTCGGCCGTGGCGCGCGAAGACGCTTTGCTGCTTTATTTGTCCACCACGAATTTCGAGCGCATAACGGTCGAACACCCGCGTCTGGCCATTCGCATTCTGAAAAATATCGCCAAGCTCATCAGCCAGCGTCTGCGCATGACCACGGGCAAGCTCGTGTACACCAGATCCTGACGTTTTATTGTTCAGGGCCGCATCCTCACGCCGGAGCGCATATGGCGCGCGGTATCCGGCCGTTGTGCCGGGAGACTTTCAATACTGCGCCGTCACAGTCGTGTCCCGCAATATTTGCAATACAAGGCGTCAACGTCATGTCCATCTCTGGAGCATGAGGGGCAACTCTGTGTACTAACTGGCTTTTCAGGGATCTTTCTGGTCATCTCCGCGGTGACGATGCCGGTGGGCACGGCGATGATGCCGTAGCCGAGAATCATGATCAGCGCGGCCATGGTTTGCCCCAGTCCGGTTTTGGGGGCGATGTCCCCGTAGCCCACCGTGGTCAGCGTGACCACGGCCCAGTAAATGCTGCGCGGTATGCTGGTGAAGCCGTTTTCCTCACCTTCGATCACATAGAGCAGGGCTCCGAAAATAAGCACCAGCGTGAGCACGGTGAACAGGAAGACCAGGATCTTGCGCCGGCTGGCGCGCAGGGCGCGGCTTATGTATTGGGCTTCCCCCGTGTATGAGGCCAGCTTGAGCACGCGGAACACGCGCAGCAAGCGCAAGGCGCGGATCACGAGCAGATAGCGGCTGCTGGGCAGCAACAGGCTCAGATACGTGGGCAGAATGGCCAGCAGGTCCACCATGCCGTAGAAACTGGCGGCATAGCGCAAGGGGCGCCCCACGCAGATGAGGCGCAGAACGTATTCCACCGTGAAAACAATGGTAAAGCCCCATTCCGCGGCAGTGAGCAGGGCGCCGTATTCTTGACGCATGGCCGGCATGCTGTCCAGCAACACCACGGCCACGCTGGCGAGGATAAGGATGAGCAGGGCCACGTCAAAGGCTTTGCCGGCCGGCGTGTCCGCCTCGAAAATGATTTCCTGCAGTTTTTGCCGCCATGGCGCCGGCGGCCGTCTGAAGGTCTGGAAGCGGGATACGGTGCGCTTGTCGTGCTTATTCATATGGGGTGTGTCTGGCTGAGGTGTGTGATCTTCATTACGTCGGGTTTTGTTGTGCCGCAACGGCCAGGGGGCGTCACGAAGCGGCGGGTATCTGCCAACTGCCCCGGGTAATAGCATGATCTTACGGAGATGCGAAGTCGAGGCTTTGCAATGTGAGTAAATTGTCATATAAAGTGAGTTGGGCTGTGTCAGGTGAGGGGAGGGAGATGTACGGAATTCATGGGTCGCATACTGTGAAAAGCGCCTTACACATGCTGTCGTACGCCGGTGGGTAACAGGAGGGCGTGGGGAAAATGCACAGGCGCTTGCATGCGGAATTGGTTTCACCCGATGCAAAGGGCGAATCTTCAGCCGATGAGCGGGCACGGCTTATCGGCCTGGGAGAGCGTTCCTTCCATAAGAGCTATTATCCCGAGTTGCGTAAGCGTCTGGAGGAGCTAGAACGTTTCAGGACGTTGCTGGATCAGGCCAACGACGCCATCTATCTTATCCAATTGCCCCAGGCCGTGTTGGTTGATTGCAATGAGTCGGGCGCCATGGTTCTTGGCGAGCTTCGCGAGGAGATGCGGGGGCGCCCCGTGGCTGAACTGTTCCGCACTGTGGGAAAGGACGCCGTGCTCTCCGCCTTGCGTTCTCCGGAAATGGAAGTTGGCAGCCTGCACCGCATGGTGTGCATCGAATCAGGTGAAGACGATTGCGCCACGATTCTGGAAATGACCATCACCGTGCGCAGTATCGGCAAAGACCAATTCGCCGTTGTCGTGGCCCGCGATGTGACGCAACGTGTTCAGGCGGAAAGAGCCTTGCGAGCGGCTGAGGAGAAATACCGCTCGATTGTGGAAAACGCGGTGGAAGGCATTCTTCAGGCAACGTTTCAAGGTCGGCTTATTGGCGTGAATCCCGCGTTGGCCAGAATGCTGGGCCATACCTCCCCGCAGGATATGATGGAAAGCGTATCTAATTTTCATGAACAAATCTGCCGTGATGTGCGCGATCTAGACCTTTTTTTGCGCGATATACAAAGGGGCGGCAAGGTCGTTGACCGGGAGCTGCGGTTTAGCCGCAAGGACGGCGAGAGCGTTTGGGTTTCGCTCACGGCCCGTCTGATTCGGGATGTGGACGGATCACCCGCGATCATCGAAGGTTTTGTAACGGACATCACCGCGCGGAAACAAGCCCAGGAAGAGTTGGCCACTCTGAACAGGCAACTGGAGCGGCTGGTCCTGGAGCGCACACGGGATTTGGAAGAAAAGGCGCGCGAACTGGAGCAGGCGAATCAACGGCTGCTTGAACTTGATGCCGTCAAAAACACGCTGGTTTCATCAGTGTCTCATGAATTGCGCACCCCCTTGACGTCCGTTTTGGGCTTCACCAGACTTATCGCCAAGGAGTTCAAGCGATCCTTTGTGCCGTTGGCCAAAAAGGACAGCCTGTTGCAGAGCCGAGCCTTGCGTATTCAGGAAAACCTGAACATCATTAGCAAGGAAAGCGAACGGCTGACGCGGATGATCAACGATTTTTTGGATCTGTCAAAGATAGAATCCGGAAGGATAGAATGGAACGAGACTGAAGTGCAGGTAGAGGACGTCGTTGTGGAGGCGCTACAGGCGGTGCACGGTCAATTGACGGCAAAGCCTGGGTTGCGGCTCCGCGTCTCAATTCAAAACGATTTGCCCGCGTTGACCATAGATCCCGACAGATTGCTCCAGGTGGTGTTGAATTTGGTGAACAACGCCGTGAAATTCACTGAAAAGGGGACAATTCAGGTTACGGTGGAAACAACGCCGCAAGACCTGCTGCACATGGCGGTTTCCGATACCGGACCGGGCATTCCCCCTGGAGATTTGGAGAAAATTTTCAAAAAGTTCCATCAGGTGGAGTGGGATGACCGCTATGGCCCCAAACCGCCGGGCACGGGGTTGGGCCTGGCCATCTGCAAGCAGATCGTGGAACATTACAACGGGAGAATCTGGGCCGAAGCGAGCCCCCAAAGCGGAGCAGTGTTCCATGTCACCTTGCCTTTTGGTGGACGCGCCTCCTCATTCCTCCAAGAATAAAGGCTGTCCCGGCAGGAGTGCGGGGGCGGGGCAGCGCAGCACGGCGGCAATGCCCTGGAGCAGCTCGGCTTGCTCCTGCGTCACTTCTCCGGTGTGACGCACGCAGGCCAGGCACGCGGCCATGCATCCTTGCCGCGCCTGCGCGGCGAGGCGGCCGAGGACTTCGAGCGATGCATCCACATCGCGCAAGCGTACGCGCTGCGTCCGCGGCATTTTCAGATCGCTTATTCCCAAAACACCGGCGCCGGCGTTGAACGCGGCCTGTTGCGCTGATGGCGCATCCCGCGTGCCGCGCATGCCGGAACGCGCCAGGGCCGCAAGCAACATGGCGCAGGCAAGGGCCTTTTCCTCCCACGTGGGGAGGACGTCGCGTTGCGGCGTTGATTCGGGATCTTGCAGGGTGTTTGCGAGCACCTTCTCCAGCATCCATTCAAAAAGATTGACTCGTTTGTCCGCCGCTATGAGCGCCTTGACGCGACGCAGAATTTCCTCGCGCCCCGCAAAGGGCAGATGGGGCAGGATAAGGTGCAGCAATGGCAAAAACGCCGCGCAAGGCACGGACGCGAGTATTTCGGCCTGGCGCAAGGCCTTGTCGTGAAAGGTGACGTCGCTGTATTCCAGTAATACGTCGCTCATGAGATCCCGCTCATCCGGCCGCGACCTGGCAAGCAACATGCCGCAGAGCAGGGATGGGGCGTCGCGTCCGCTGCGCGCCGCACTTTGGATGGAGTGGGGCAGCTTGTCGAGCAGGGCCAGGGCATGGCGGCGGTAGGCGCCGGGGAGCTTTTCATCGTGAATCGCCACCGGCATTTTTCTGACGTTTATGGGGGCGCCCGCGAAACCGGCAAGCTCTACCCGCGCCTGAGCCAGCACTGATTGACGCAAAGTGGTTTCTTCCACGGCGGATTTATGGGGCCATGGCCCCTGGTAAAAGGGATCTATGCGCCGGATACGCTCTTCCAGAGTCGGATGGGTCGCCAGTTTTCGCGCCAGCCAGGTATTCAGTCCGTTGGCGAAATAGAGGTGGCTGGCCAGGGGCGCATGGGGTGAGTCCATGAGCGATCCCTGCCGGCAGCCGCCGATTGTGAGCAATACCTGGATCAATGCCGCGGGATTGCGGGTGAACTCCACAGCAGCGGCGTCGGCGAGAAATTCGCGTTGGCGTCCCACGGCCGCTTTCAGCAATGTGCAACTGAAAGTACCGGCGCTGCCGATGGCGCCGAGAGCCAATCCCGCCAGGATGCCCGGGATGAAGGCCCCTTCGGAATCCCCGGTGTTTCCCAGGCTGGCGCGGGTGAGTCCGTATCCCGTGAGCGCCAGAAACAGGATGCCGTGCAGCAATCCCATAAGACGCAGATTCAGGCGCATGTCTCCGTTGCAAATATGGCTGAATTCATGGGCCACCAAAGCCTGGAGCGCGTCGCGGGGCAGCAGCTCCGTTGCGCCCCGCGTGATGCCGAGCACGGCCTGGTGCGGCGTGAATCCTGCGGCAAAGGCGTTTATTCCGCATTCCTTGTCCAGCACGAAGATCAGCGGCGTGGGAGTTTGCGAGGCAATGGCTATTTCCTCCACCACGTTGCACAGTCTTCTTTCCAGAGGCGCGGTTGTGTCCGGCCGCAGCAAGCGCCCCCCCAGCATTGCGGCCACTGCTTCTCCGCCCCCCTGGCGCAGTGTGTGCATTTTCCATAACGAGGCCAGGAGCATGTATGCCGCCGTGCCCAGGCCCACGCCGAGAAGCAGCCAACGGAATTCATAAAAGGCCCATTTGCCGGGAGGCGGCATGAAAAAGGGTTGCAAAGGCAGGATGAGCAGCATGGTCAGCAGGACCACCAGCGCAATTACGCCGATAAAGCCGAGCACGAAATAAAAAACGAGGCTGCCGCTGGCCTGTTTGGCTCGTTCCTGTGAGGCGAAGAAATCAACCATGGCAAGAATCCGGCTAGTTGGCTGGTTCGCAGGAAAATTGGAGGTAATGAAGCGGGGCGAATCCCATGAGCCCGGCCACAAGCAGTGTGGGAAACGAGTCGCGCTGGGAATTGTAACGCGCCACGGCATCGTTGTACGCCTGCCGGGCGAACGCTATGCGGTTTTCCGTACTGCGCAGTTCCTCCATGAGCTGCAGCGTGTTGCGCATGGCTTTGAGTTCGGGGTAGGCCTCAATGCGCGCCACAAGCCCGGAAAGCGTCGCCGTAAGCGTATTTTCACTCGCGGCGAGATGCATCAGGCGCTCCTGTTCAAGGAGTGAAGGGGGCGTCATGCGCAGGGCTTCCATGGCGTGGCTGCGCGCCTGAACCACGGCGAGCAGGGTTTCGCGTTCATGCTTCATGGCGCCTTTGACCGTTTCCACGAGATTGGGCACCAGGTTGTGGCGTCTGGTCAGCTGTACGTCTATTTGGGCAAAAGCGTTTAGACCGCGTTGTTTGAGAGTGACCAGGCGGTTGTAGGCATAAACGGCCGCCGCCCCCGCGATCAAGAACAGCAGCGCCCCCAGATAGAGTGGAAAAGCGGCATCGGGCATACGGGGCTCCTTGTATCCCCCCAGTGCCGGAGCATGCTCCGGCAATGGGGGAGAAGGCCCGATAATAACCGATTATTGCAACAATTTCCATTCCCCATTTTCAATGACGACCATTTCAAAGGCGTCCGCGTCCAGGCCGTTATGGTCTTCGGGGGAAAAGGTGAAAATACCGCCGGTGCCCACGAAATTCTTGGTGTTTTCCAGGGCGTCGCGAATGGCCGCGGGCTCGGCGGAGCCGGCCTTGCCGATGGCGTTGAACACCAGCATCAGGGCGTCCCAGCCGTGACCGCCGAAAGCGGAGACCGGCATGTTGTATTGTGCCTCATAATCCATGATGTATTTGTCGAGCACGGGTTTTTGCGGATTGTCGGCAGGGATCTGGTTGGAAACTATGAGCCTGCCCGCGGGGAGCATGACGCCTTCCGCCGCTTCGCCGGCCAATTCGATGAATTTTTTTGAAGCCACCCCGTGGCTTTGGTACAGAGGCGTCTTGATGCCCAGTTGGGCGCGGTTGCGGGTGATGACCGCGGGGCCGGGATTGGTGCCCCAGCAGATGATGGCGTCGGGGGCGAGTCCCTTGATTTTGGTGAGCTGCGCGGTCATGTCGGTATCCTTGGGGCCATAAACCTCATCCGCGACAAGCTCGAATCCCATGGCGGGGGCCAGTTCCTTGAGCACCTGCCTGCCGGCCTGACCGTATCCGTCGGAGACCGTGATGATGGCGATTTTTTTATATCCTTGTTTTCCGGCATGCTGCAGGATGCGCTGCACGGCGTGGCGGTCGGACTGGGGGGTTTTGAAGATCCAGGGGTTCACGGGCTTCACGATTTTTTCAGCCGCGGCGCACGAGACCAGGGGTACCTGGGCCGTGGAAAATTTGTTCATAATCGCCAAGGTGTTGCCCGAAGTCGTGGGCCCCACCACCGCCACGACCTTGTCCTTTTTCAGGAGTCTGTCGGCGTTCAGCACGGCCTTGTTTACGTCTGTTTCATCATCGTAGATGATGAGTTCAACAGGTCTGCCCAATAACCCACCGGCATTGTTGATTTGTTCCTGAAGAAGCAGCGCGGTGTTCTTTTCGGGTTCTCCAAGAAAAGACGCGGGGCCGGTGGCGGAAAAGACGGCGCCGATGCGTATGGGGTCCTGGGCAAAGCTGTTGACGGGTAATACGGCGCATAAGGACACGACAAGAAGCAAAAAGACACGAATCATGCGATTCCCTCCTCATGTTGGGCGCCTCGCGATAAGGTCGCGGGCGTGTCCCGCAGGTTATGCGGGTATGGTGATTTCTCCAGTGGCTTGGCGGGTAGCGGCATCCGCCTTACATCAGCGAAAAGCGGGCCGCTATTGTTCCATGTTCTGTGAAGAGAAAAGCAGGTTATGTCAAGAATGGATATGGAGTCGGAGTTACCGGACTGGAAAAAAGGAGTATACGTGGAGGATGGCAGCGCTTGGAGCCTCCTCGGTACGAATTCCGGATTAAAGCATTTTCGCCTTGAAACAAGGCTCTCCCCTGAAACAATTTCCAATTGTTC
>CAZFCK010000013.1:0-38316 GCA_964517355.1 uncultured Desulfovibrionaceae bacterium
AAGGGGAGCCCGAGGGGAAGAACCTCTTTCAAGAACTTCAGCCCTTGGGCGCGGTCGTATCGCGCCTTAGGGATGAAGATGGCAGCGCTGGTTTTCCCCTCGGAAAAACAAGTCGTTCCCACATTGCGGAGTTAAGGACATAGCCACGTTCAACAATACGATGTTCCGGAGTTGAAGCGGGACAGCCGTCAGGGGCGGAAGACCGCGCCTGACGGCTGTCGCAGAAAAGAGTTCTCTTCCTGGCCGTTCCCTTTCCCGAATTATACGTTCAGAGGCAGGGCGCGGCTCAGCACAGCAGGTAGCCTCTGGCGAGGGCGGTGTACTGCTCCACCTGCTGTTGCTGCCAGGCCTGGTCGTATCCCAGTTCTTCGGCCATGAGGCGCGCTACTTCGGGCGCCATTTCGATGCTTGCCGCGGCGTCCAGCAGCAGGGAGCGCGTGCGCCGGGCCAGAACGTCTTCCACGGTGCGGGCCATTTCTTCGCGGCAGGCCCACACGACTTCCGCCTTGACGTAGCCCAATGCGGGATGCAGGGGTTCCGCCAGTTGCGGGTCCATTTTCATGAGTTTTTTCAGATACACGGCATCCGAACCATACACATGCAGGTGGTCCTGTTTGTCATAGTTCTTCAGCCAGCCATGCACGCGCATTTTGCTTGTGCGGCATTCCCGGGCGTCCAATCCGGCGACCAGGGCGGCCTGGTTGACCGTATCCTCGGCCATTTTGCGGTAGGTGGTCCATTTGCCTCCGGTTATGGTCACGAGTCCGGATTCGGAGACAACAAGGAAATGGTCGCGTGAAAGAGCGGCGGTATTGTTGACCTCGCCGGTGCTCACCAAGGGGCGCAGTCCGGCGAAAACGCTTTTGACGTCTTTGCAGGTGGGGTGCTTGGTCATGTATTGGGCCGCGTGTTTCAGGATGAAATCGATTTCCGAATCCAGAGCCCTGGGCTCCAGGCTGGCTTCCTTGACAGGGGTATCCGTGGTGCCCACCACCACCTTGCCGTGCCAGGGCACGGCGAAAAGCACTCTGCCGTCAGAGGTTTGCGGCACCATGATGGCGGAATCGCCGGGGAGAAACTCCTTGTCCAGCACCAGATGCACGCCCTGGCTCAAGGAGATGATCTTTTTTGCCGTGGGGTTGTCCTGCAGCAACAGATCGTCGGTGAACACGCCGGTGGCGTTGATGACAACGCGAGCGTAGATCTCATATTCAGCGCCGGTCTCCATATCCTTGGCCGTGACGCCATGCACCATGTCGCCCGACTTCAGCAATCCGGAAACCTTGCAGTAATTGAGGGCCGTGCCGCCGTGCTCGACCATGGTTTGCGCCAGGTTCACGGCCAGCCGCGAGTCGTCGAACTGCCCGTCGTAGTAGATGACGCCGCCGCGCAGGGATTTTGTTTCAATGGTGGGAATGCGTTTGACGGTTTCCTCCACGGAGAGGCGGCGCGAGGGGCCGAGTCCGAGTTTTCCGGCCATGAGGTCGTACACTTTCATGCCCACGCCGTAAAACGGGCCGTCCCACCATTCATAGTTCGGCACCACAAAAGACTGGTTGCTCACCAGATGCGGGGCGTTTTGCACCAGAAGGCCGCGTTCATGCAGGGCCTCGAGCACGAGGGTGATGTTGCCCTGCCGCAGATAGCGAACGCCCCCGTGTACGAGTTTCGTGCTGCGGCTGGATGTCCCCTTGGAAAAGTCGTGCTGTTCGAGCAACAGGGTCTTGTAGCCCCGGGAAGCGGCATCCACGCCCACACCGAGGCCGGTGGCGCCGCCGCCCACCACGATGCAGTCCCAATAGCCGTCGTATTGCTGCAATGCGGAGATCATTTCATTACGGTTCATAAGTATTCCTTTTTCAATTCATGGTGCAGCGGCGCGATCGCCTGCAATAGAGATGGCGAATTTATCCGCCGACAGGACAATACCGGTATGGGATATATACGCTGAAAAGAATGGAAAGGCCAGAGAGGCGGGTCTTTTTGGCGAAGGGCGAATACGATCCGTCAGGGGCGGCGCGGCTCGAAGCCGGGGGCTCTGCACGGCCGCGCAGCCTGGCGGTTTTTTTCTTGGGGGTAAACCTCGTTGAGAGCGCCGTTACGTGTTTCCGCGCCCGATAGAGCATCTTAACTACGACTTTCGGACTAAAAGAATAAAGTCGCGGGCTTTTGCGGCCACACGACGACCAGGGGAGGCCCCTGGACGCCGGAAAAACGACCGTTTCTTATACTTATTTTTTAAACAAATACCGAATGTTATAGCATTTTGCATACTCAGAAAGTCGAGATCTTAACTTTGAAAAAATACAGATGCTCTTATGCATTTCCCTGAAACAATAAATATTGTTTCAGGGGTGAGCCTTATCCAAAGGCAAAATGCGTTAATACGCCGTGAACAGGCGTTGAAGGCACGCAACGAGGTCTACCACCGCTCCTCTTTATCATGAAAGGTGACGCGCCTTAAAATGAAAGAAGGGGAATGGCCTCGGGGTTAGTGGGGGTTTCTTTCCACTGGAACGAAGGGAACGCATCCATGGCCTTGGAAAACGCGGGGCTGCTCGGGGCGATGAGTTCCTTGTAGTAAATGGCCAGCTTCATGTTGCCGCTGTCTTTATCCTGCTTGAGTTTTATCTGGATGCGGAAGCCATCGACAAACCAGGAATATACGAGCACGTTGCCCTGGGTTTTCACTTTGGGGTTGCCGAATTTGTACAGGAGATAGTCCTTGGTGCGTTCATAGCCCTTTTCGGTCTGGATATTCACGAAGATCGCATACAGTTTTCCCTGGATGGCGCCGAACACGACATCGGCCGCGTCGGACTCCGAGATGTTGTAGATGGCTTTTTCATTGGCATAATAGTCGATGATGCCTTCGGAGTGCAGGGGCGCGAAATCGTCGTTGCCGGTAATGTCCGTGCCCCATGCATAGCCCAGGAATCCCTGGCTGAGGTCCATGGCGAATGCCGTACCCGCGATAAGAAGAAGAGCCGCGCCAAGAGCGAGAATATATTTTTTCATGACAATCCCAGCGGTTAGTTGTTGAAATGAGCGATTCTGGTCCGAGGGGTCCATCATAAACAAGATAGGCCGGCGGTTCAAGAGCCGAGAACGCGGCGCGGTCGGAAGAATTGTCTTTGGAG
Organism: uncultured Desulfovibrionaceae bacterium; assembly: GCA_964517355.1. GTDB lineage: Bacteria > Desulfobacterota > Desulfovibrionia > Desulfovibrionales > Desulfovibrionaceae > CAZFCK01. The sequence goes on from CAZFCK010000013.1 coordinate 3,141, forward strand.
AAAAGATGATCCTGCGGAAACCGGAGGAAAAGACGGTGATGGAGTGATAACAGGAACACAAGCTGCAATAAAGTATGATAATGTGCGGAAGCAGGTGAGTCGATCAGGGATGCCTTTAAAAAAATAATGATGGAGATTCTTATTTATCCCGACAAGTTTTTTATGTCAGATGAATAATTGTAGCGTAAGATGGAAAAATCAAGACAAGGTAGTGAAGATAAGGTGTTGACCGGATACGGATGGCAGCGTAATGTTGAAATAAAAATAGTGATATCCGCATTGAAAAAAAGAAGGCTAAAATGCGCGAAAAAGCTCATTATCATATCGAGCTTTCTAATTATGGAGTCAATCCCTGCTGCTATATAGTGTCCTGAGGAGCCTCTCGGCAATGCTAACAAAAGGAGGGTGGCAGAATGGATGTGCCATTGAAGAACCACAAAACTTGGGTAGATGTCGTTACAGGCAAGAAGACGTATGACTTGAAATTCCTGGCAGCCAAGATTCTGCTGGGCAGAGTGGTTCGTTCCGTGAAGGAGAATCCGAGCCCCGACAACATAAGCGCTGCTATTGATCAATTGCGCAATGTTTATGTGAAGAATGTGCATATTGGCACAGTGCAGGAAGATTTAAAAACTATTTTCGGCTAGTTGTCGCATGGTTTTGTAACATGGTGCGGCATTGGGCGGGCCTCGCCCGCCCCGGCTCACAAGCCGTCACATGTTTGAAAAAGTGGTTTTCAGGCAGATATGAGAGCAAAACGCAGAGAATGAATGTTGCGGAATATATGAGGAGGAACCATGCAACAGCAGTTAGTATCACTCTCTGAGGCGAAGGCCTTGATTGAACAAGGAAAAACTCTCTTGCTTGCTGGTGAGGAGACTGCCTTGTCCCAGCTGCCCAAAGGGAGTTGGATTGGCGGAACCATTCCCTACTTCATTGGAAGTGAAGAAGGGGGCGTGGTCTCGCGTGAAAAAGTATTTGCCACGGATCTTACTTCGCTGCTCAGCGGCTTCGTTATCCGCCAATACGGCCCGGACGATCTGGCGAGCGTTCATGAGGACGGACCGGAAAACGGATTCAGTTATATTGTCATCCCGGCCATGAGCAAGGCGCATTTGAGCTTTGCCATGAAAAGCCCCCAGTATGAAGGTTTCGGCACCACGCCGTTGATAGGCTGGATATCGGGAGTGCACCTGGATGATCTGGGCAAAAAGACCCCCAAGATCTTCAACGGCCAAACCGGGGCGGTCCTGGAAGAAGGCGCGCTGGTGCTGCAAGCCTCGCTGCCCGCGGGCAAGGCTGTGGAAGTTGGGATTATCAATTTGTTCGAACAGGGCGGCGGCGATGTCCTGACGTTTGAAAACGACGGGTTTGCGGCCAAAGAAGTGCTGGTCAACGGTGAAAAGAAAAATTTCGCCGCCTATGTCCTTGAGAAAAAACTGGACACCAAGCTGCCTCTCGTGGCCGATTATTACGGCGCCATGATCAATACCAGCTTCCAGAACGTGGACGTGGACAGCGGCGAGGTGGCTCTGTATGCTCCTGTTTTTAAAGGAATACAATATAAGCATGCCAAGCCCGTGGAAAACTACACCGCAGCCTTTCAGAAAATGCTGGAAGGGAGCTGCGCTGTGAAAAAAGACGATGTCGTGTTTTCCTGCAACTGCATCCTGAATTACCTTTATTCCGAGCTGGAAGGTAAAAAGACGGAACCCTTCAGCGGACCCATTACTTTTGGGGAAATCGCCTACCAGTTGCTGAACCAGACGTTGGTGTATCTGGAGGTGCACTCCGTCTAACTCGTACGGAGTTTCCGCAAGCGCAGCGGGCCTGATCAGGCCTGTTTGCATTCCGGATGTTAATAAAACGGCAGAGGCGAGCGATTCTCCTCTGCCGTTTCTTCGTGGAGGCTCCATGCCGCTTTTTTTATGCCGGAAATAAACGTTGCCCGCCGCCGTGCGGATGTGCGAAAAGAATGCCTGTCTCGCATGGCGCATGGAAGAAGTGTCTTTGACGCTATCCCCTTATTGGAAAAGGTTTTTTTTCGGCAGACAGCCGGCGTGCCCTTTTTCCTCTGGGCGCGGGAAAGGCGGGACGGCAAAAAACAGAGGTGCGTTGCGGAGTGGATAACCGTAATTCGGCGTTTCAGCTGCTTGTGAGAATGGCCAGCGCCGGTGTGTATGGTCTGCTGTTTTTGTATTGCGGCAATGTGCTGTTTCAAATTTCCGGCAACTATGATGTTTCCCACATCCTGTGTGGGGCGCTGCTGGTGTGCGCGGTGTTCTGCGCTGCAAAGCGAATGCATCCCGGTTGGATTTTCGCAGGCGCCGGGGCGTTGGCCGTGCTGTGGGGAGTGTATTCCAACTCTGTGCCGTTTTCCGATTTCGCCAATTTTTTCACCCAGAGCGCCAGAGCCTTTTCAGCCCCGGCTTCCATAATCAAATCAAAGTCGCCCACCACGGTGTTGCTCTACGGGACGTTTTTCTCTCTGTTCGGCAAATCCCTGGCCAGCGTGTACGCCGCATCGGCTTTGCTTTGGTTCGGAGGGGGCTACCTCGGCTATCTGGCCTTACGGAAAGCGGGAGACACGCAACTGAACAGGCAGGTCTCCGCCGCCTTTGCGCTCTCTCCCTGCATTTTGTCGTACACACCGGTTATTTCCTCCGAGGCCTCATTTTTCCTGATGACCTGCGCCTGCTTGTATTTTCTGGTTTCCTACCTGAAAACCCTGAAAAACATCCATTGCATACTGCTAGGCGTCTCGGGGGCCTTGCTCTATTTTTCCAGAGGCACGGGGGCGGGGTTTTTTATCGCCGCCTGTTTTTCAATCCTGGTGCCGGGATTGTGCCATCCATCTGAAAAAGCGCGGAAAAGCAAGTCATCTGCCAAACAGGCTCTGATCGCCCTTGCCTTGGTGGTCCTGTCTTTCACCTCGGTAACGGCGGGGTATGGTTTCCTGCATCTGATGTCTGCCGGCCGTTTCACAATGTCATCCAATTCCATGGGGCCGTTTCTTTTTTTGGTGGGCTCCAATCAGGAATCCTCAGGCGGTTTCAATAGGGATGATTTTCATTTGGCGGGATACGACACGCTGCCCCGGGAGCAGGCGAACCGAAAGGCTCTTGAAATTGCCAGGCAACGCATTTTTTCAGATCCGGGCGGTTTTTTTGCGTTCGCCATGACGACGAAAATTGAACGATTGTGGCGCGACCAGTATTTCGCCTGGAAATGGTGCGTCGCCAAGTCTCCGGAACGCGACAAGGTCGCCCGCATGTTTAAAAACAGTGTCGTCAAGGCGACCAACGCATTTTACTACGTCATTCTATGGGGCTTTTTTCTATGGACTCTGCGCTCGATTTTTCGGGGGGGCGCGGTGGACCTGCTCGTCGCTCTCCCTGTGCTCATGATCGTCACTTTGCATATCTTCGTCGAAGTACAGGAGCGATATCACCTGGCAATCTATCCTTTTCTCGTGTTCGGCGCCATCCGCTTCTATTCCGGAGCCGCCAACGCGCTCATGGCCGGCACGTGCGGGCGGTTTTTCCCTCGAGTGCGCGGGGCGGGCCAGGGGGAAACCTCAGGCGGCGCAGTCCGCACGAAGCGCAAAGACGGGATCTGAGGTTTACGCCCCGGGTGTTTCGTCGCTGGCTGCGCATCACGTGAAGAGCTTCACGTCGGCGGCAAGGACGCCGGCGAGTTCCCCGCCGCGCATGATGGGGGTTGATATGGTCAGGCACCAGTCTCCGGAGGCTGTGGAGATGTATATGGGTGAGACATAGGTGTCGCCCGTTTTCAGGACGCCGGAAAACCAGGGCCGTTCTTTCCAGTGTTTCCCAAAGGCCGCAGCGTCGGTGGTGAGGTGTCCGTCGTGTATGCCGATGTTTGAGGTTGTCTGCACCCCCCGGTTGTCCGTCATATAGACGAGTTCCAGGTTCTCCGCGCCTGTGACCAGGCTGCGCAGGATATCCTCAGACCTTTTACGGTCTCCGGCGACAAGGGCGGGATGCGCGGCCGCGTCCTCAACGGCCTTTTGGGCCGTTCCCTCGCCGATGAGCCGGAATATTCCCTTGAGCTTGCCGAGCTCCTCAATTTGCCTGGTCAGATTGGTCAGATTCTGCCCGGAGCGCTCCACGCCGTGGGAAGTCTGTTCGGAAACTTCCCTGACCCGCTTCATGGCCTGGAAGACGTGATCGCTCACGGAAGATTGCTCTTCAGCCGCGGTGGCGATGTTGCGGATGCGCTCCACGGCTTCGTCCACCAATTCCACGATGTTTTCCAGTGCCTGGCCGGATTCGCTGGCCAGGGCCTGCGCTCCGTCCATAGCCGCGGCCGCCTGTTCCATGCTGTCGATACCCGTGTGGATGCCTCCTTGAATTGAGCGCACGGCGCTTTCCACCTCGCTGGTGGCCTGCATGGTTTTTTCCGCCAGTTTACGCACCTCGTCGGCGACCACGGCGAAGCCGCGCCCCGCATCGCCGGCGCGGGCGGCTTCAATGGCCGCGTTGAGAGCCAGCAGGTTTGTCTGGTCAGCGATTTCCGTAATAACGCTCATAACCGCGCCGATGGATTCGGCGCGCGTTCCCAGATCGCCCATGGTTTGCTTCAAGGCTTGGGACATCCTGCCGACATTGCCTATGGCCTCAACGGAACGATTGACGATGTTCGATCCGTCCCGGGCCTTGTGTCCGACCTCGTCGGCCAGGTTCGAAGTCTCCGCCGCGCTGCGCGCGACCTCCGATGTCGCCAGGGCCATTTCCTCCATGGCCTGCATGGTTGCGGAAACGTGCTCCATTTGCGTGGACATGCCCGATGCGGTTTCGTGCGCATTGAAAGCCAGGGCGTCGGCAGCCTGTTTCACGGCGCCGGCGACTTTTTCCAGGTCCCGCCCCGCAGCCACCAATCCTTTTCTCCGGGCCGCATCCCTGCGTGCGGATGTCCGAGCCTCGGCCAGGGCCGTCTCGGCCGAGCGCATGTTCTCGTCAGCCGCGGCGCCGGCTTGCTCAATCTGGCGTATGTGCTCGTTGCGCAGGGCGACCATGCGCTCCAGGGATTGGTTGAGCGCGGCGAAATCTCCGGGGAATTTTCCCTCTATGCGCACCCTGCCGTTTCCGGCGGCCACCTGCCGCGTGAAGTCGATGATGGTCCGCAAGGGTGTGCTGAAATCTCTGCGGATAAAGTACAGGACGGGAACAAGCAGAATCGCGGCGGCGCACATGCCGGCCAGGGCCGCCAGTACGGGGGTGATCGCTTGGGGCTGGCCGGCCGCGAACGCGGCGTTGTGCATGGAGTGCTGGCTATAGGCGGCCACGAGGGCGGCAATCAGGGCGAGGCCCAGTGCTGTGGCTATGAAACGGCAAATGAACGACACGGTTTACCTCCTCTGGTGAAGTGGTGTTTTTTCTTAAATAAGCAATATGCATGCCAAAATGCCGAAGGAATGATTTTATCGAATGCTTCATATTTTCAGTATGTTGGCTTCTGGCGGGCGATGGGGCGGCTGCGGGATATTGTATAATAATAACAAAATTGTATTTTTATTGACGAATTATTCTAACAAAAATGTAATAGCCTGTAGTTTATCTCATGCCCCAGGCGCCAGTGGCGCGGTCACGAGAGCTCAAAAGGAGAAGGCCGCACCCGGACCCGCGAAGAGCATATGTAAAATTGTAAATATGATACTACGTTATGCCAGAGAAAAAGGGGGAAACGAATCCTAAATTCCCCTTGTATAGCGGTCTATGGTAAGTGCTGCGACGCGCAGCTATGAAATGATCAATAATTATGCGAGCGATGTATTCTTTTCTACATTCCTTATTGATCGCCGGGATGTTGCTTGCTATAGAATAATCAGCGCGAAAGTCTTTCGTGCGGTGGGGCAGCCTGTCCACATTCTGTTTATTCTTCCAAAGGGGGGGGCTTATGCGACTTCGGAGCGTCATCACGCAACTGGCCCTTGTAGTTGTCGTCCTGGTGGCTGGCGCAGTTACAGGGCTGGTGTTCTACACAAGCAATTCCACATACCAGGCTATCCTCGATGCGGAGAGCCAGTCCATGCAGATTGTGGTGGATTCCGTGATCAACCGCATGGAAGGAGATTTTTTGCAGTTGGAGGCCAACTTGCGGGATATCTCGCTGGAGCCCTCCATACAGCGGGCGATCCACGCCCCCGATGCGGAACGACAGGCTGCAGCACAGGACTTTATCATAGAAGTCATGAAGAACCACCCAGAGTTTCTGGTGTTTTACTTTTTCGATACCAACGGTGTCATCCAATTCGGGATCAGCGCCCCGGATAAGCGCATCTCGGGGCTCGATATCTCTTCGCGGGATTATTTCAAGGCGATCACCAGCGGCCAGGACCGCTTTGTTTCAGATGTGGGCGAATCCAAAGTGGACGGCAGGCAGTTCTTCTCCGTCGTGTGCGCCATCAAGAAGGGCGACGCCCTTTTGGGGGCCATGGCCGTTGCGGTGAATTGGAAGGAATACAAGAAGCAATTCATCGACAATATCCGCATTGCCACGTCAGGCTATATCTATCTCACTAATGATAAAGGAGAAATTATATCGCATCCCAGCAAGGAGTTCGCCTTTAAGCAGGATGTCACCACGTATTCATTCACCAATGAGATCCTCGAAAAAAAGCGGGGCTTCCTGGAGTACGTGTATCAGGATCGCGTCAAAGTCATGTATTTCAATGAAGTGCCCTCCACAAAATGGATCGTGATGAGCACGGTGTACGCTTCGGACCTGACCGTAATGGCCAATCGGCAACGCACCATGCTCATCGCGCTGGGAGTTGCGTTGATACTGGTCCTGACTCTGGCCATCGTTTTGGCCGCCCGCTTTTTGATCATCAATCCCCTGAACGCGATTCAACGCTTTACCCAGAGTGTCGCGCAAGGCGACCTGACCGCCAGGCTTGAGAATCGCTTCCGGTTCGAGCTTTCCGAACTGGCCGGGAATGTCGGCGTCATGGTTCGGGAATTGAAGGAAAGACTCGGTTTCGCCCAAGGGGTGCTGAACGGGCTGACCATGCCCTGCGCCATTGCGGACAAGGATCACAGGCTCACCTGGGTGAACCGGGAGCTGGTCGATTTGGCGGGCCGCGATTGCTCCGTCGAGGATTGCAAAGGCATGTCTATTGGTGAATGCATTTTCAACGGCGCCGCCCAGACGACCATTGCCGACCGCGCCATCAGCGAGCGCAAAAGGATGAGCGAGGAAATAGCCTACACCAATCAGAAGGGCCGGAGCTTCGTCGTGGACATGGTTTCAACGCCTTTCTACGATCTGGACGGGCAATTGCTCGGCGCTTTCGCCACGCTCTACGATCTCACGGATCTCAGGAATCAGCAACGCGACGCGGAGGAGGCCAACAAAAACATTATCCGGACCGCGGAGCAGGCCGTGCAGGTGGCCGAGCAGGTGGCGGACGCCTCGTATTCCCTTTCGGAGCAGATCGATGGCGCGACGTCGGGAGCGAACGCGCAACAGGAGCGCACGGCGGCCACCGCGGCCGCCATGGAACAGATGAACGCCTCCGTCATGGATGTCGCCCGTATCGCGGCCGAAGCCGCCCAGAACGCGGACGAGGCCATGAAGCGCGCCCGGGAAGGCGCGAATGCCGTGGAACGGGTCAAATCGTCCATCGGCAACGTCACGGACCAGACGCAGGGGCTTCAGCGCGCCATGACGGAACTCGGCTCCCAGGCCGGGGCTATCGGGGGCGTCATCTCCACCATCAACGATATCGCCGATCAAACCAATCTGCTGGCGCTGAACGCGGCCATTGAAGCCGCGCGCGCGGGCGAGGCCGGCCGTGGCTTCGCCGTTGTGGCCGATGAGGTGCGCAAGCTCGCTGAAAAAACCATGAGCGCCACCCATGAGGTGGAACAGCAGATCAGCGCCATCCAGTCAGGCATACAAAAAAGCATCCAAGTGGCCGAGGGCATGCATTCCTCCGTCAGAGAGGCGAACGAATTGAGCGGCGAGGCCCAGGACGCCCTGGTCCAGATCACCGCGGTTTCGGAAAAGACGGCCCAGGCGGTGGCGTCCATAGCCACAGCCGCGGAAGAGCAATCCGCGGCCAGCGAGGAGATCACGAAAAGCATTGAGGATGTCACACGCATCGCCTCGGAAACCACCGAAGGCATGACGGAGGCCAGGACCGCTGTGGGCGCCCTCAATTCGCTGTCGGAGAATCTCAATCAACTTATGCGGCGGCTCGGGACGTGACGCCCCAAAGGGGGAGAACTTTGGGGCTGCCGCCCCATCCGTATGAGGCACGACGCCCCGCCTGCCGAACCGGGACGGCGGAACCGGAGGTTTTCTCCTCGATACGCCGCGGGTACGTCCCTTCCACCTCACCGGGGCTGCGCCCGGGCAATCCGCCTCATGCCAATAACGGTACGCGCATACGGGAAGCCTTTCCCCAAAACAACCCCACGCCTTATAATCTGAAAGAAAACAGCTACAAGATAACAACTGGTTATAGCTGCGATAAAAGGACTTGACCGGGAGGTGCGACCCGTGCTTGATAACTAATTATCGAAAAGGCGCATGCGGTTTCATGTCGTGTCCGCCTGTGGTGCCGCGATACGTGATAAAAAGGGGGTGATATGTTTTTTCCTCTGCCTGGTGGTTCCGCGACGTGGCCAGAATTCGAGGACGCACGCCCCGTGTCGCCGCCGGGACGGCTGGTGCGGGTGCTGCTGGTGTCGGCGTTGGCTTTGTGGGCGGCAGGCCTCGTCTCGCCATCCACAGTCGGCGCGAATTCATGGAAATCCTACGATTTGCGCAACGATTTCGACACGGGCGATCCGATCCACGCGGATACCCGTTCCTACCGCTTCTCACAGCCATTGTTTACTTTCAACGGCCCCATGCCGTTTACCTATCAGTTGGCCTACACCTCCTTTGCCAACTATTTTTCAATGAACCAGGCCTTTGGCCATTCCTACAGCGATAGCCGGGCCGGCGTTGTTCGCGACAGTGTGGACGGCGCCCCCACAGTGACGAACCTGAACGGCGAGTTCACGCAACTCGCCTTTGAAAATCTCTCCGGCTACTGGCAGCTCGAAGGGGCGGCCATGTACGGCTATGCGCTGCATGAATACGGCGCGCTCGAATCACTCTACCTGCTAGATTACGCAACCCAGCGGCTCTATGTTTTCAGGTATACGGACGAGGATGGCAATGCGGTCCTTCGTTACATAATGGACCCCAACGGCAATACCCTCAGTTTTACGGACACGTCCATTGCGGACGGCCTGGGGCGCTCTCTGGCTCTGGAACGCGACGCCTTCGGGCGCATAACGACAGTCACGGACCATTCGGGGCGGGTGATCGCCGCCGCCACGTACGGCGAGGGCGGGCAGCATGAAAGGCTGTCGGCCCTTACGGACGCCATGGGCAACCAAACTTCGTTCGAGTATGCCACGGACTTCAAACATCTTTCCGCGAAACACCTGCCCGCGGGAAACACGCCGTTCACACAGGAGTATGAGGATAACCGCTTCGGCCGAGTCGTCACGCAGACGGACGCTTACGGCAACGCCACCACCCTGAGCGATACCGGCTATTACGGCGAAGACCTCCTGGTGACCCGCCCCGACGCCTCCACAGTCCGGTATACATACGGCGATGCCGCGATAACCGACCCCACAGGCAAAAGCATGGCTTTTTCCTACAACGAGGACGGACGGTTCGCGGGCGGCACGGACAGGCTGGGCGGCACCGTGAGCTGCGCCATGCACGAACCCTCGGGCCTGCCGGCCACCGTCACCAACGCCGGCGGCCTGACCATCCGCTTCATCTACGGCGAACGGCTGCAGCAATACGCCGCGGACCCGGACAACGGGCATGTGGAATCCTTCATCGTCTACGACGTGCGGCGGATCATCTACCCCGACGGCAGCAGCGAAACGTACGACTACGACGAACACGGCAACATCCTTGCCTTCACGGACAGGCGGGGCAATTCCTGGGCCTATACCTACAACGCCGCCGGGCAGGTCCTCACGGTGACCAACCCCCTCGGGGGCGTCCTTACCTCCACCTACAACGCCGACGGCACACTGGCCGGCACAACGGATTCCGATCCCGGCAGCGAAACGGTCCTCTACGCCTACGATACCCTCAAACGCCTGGTCGGCATCACCTACCCCGGAGGCGCCCAGCGCAGCTTCACCTACGACGACCTGGACAGGTTGATCTCCCTGACCGACGAAAACGGCAACACCACTTCCTTTGTCTACGACGCCAACGGCAACGTCACCAAGGTGGTCTCCCCGGATGGGAGCGAGACCGGTATGACCTACGACCTCATGGACCGCATCCGGACCATCACCAACAGGCTCGGCGGAAAAACCACCTTTGCCTACGACGTTCTGGGACAGGTCGTGAGCGCCGCCCTGCCCACAGGCGTAACCGTGAACTACGGCTACGATCCCAGAGGCTGGAGAAACTCCGTGACCTTGAATAGCAAGACCTGGGCCACCTTGTTCGATGACGAAGGCGTGGTCTCGGGCGCCACTTCGCCCTCCGGCCTGAAAACGGAAGCGGGCACGGACACGTCCGGGCTGCTCACCAGCGTGGCGAGTCCGCTCTCCTCCAGCGGCGTGACCTACAACGCGCAGCAGCAGGTGGCCTCCGTCACGGACCCCAACGGCGGCACGACATCGTTCAGCTATGACGCCGCCGGCGCGCTCGTGGGGCTGACCCTGCCCAGCGGCGATAAGGTGGTCTGCGCGCGCAACGCCCTGGGCCAGGTTTCAAGCATTACCGATCTCAACGGCGAACAATGGCGCATGGGATATTCCGCCAACGGCCGGCTCACCTCCATCACGGACCCGCTCTCCAGAATATGGCGTTACACGTACGACTCCAGAGGGCGCTTGAAGACCGTCGTCTATCCGGACGGCGGCATCCTTACCCTGACCTGCGACGGCGTCGGCAACATCGTCTCCAGACAATACACAGGCGGATTGGAACAGAAATACACGTTCAACAAAAGCAACCTGCTGACCGCAACAACCGGGCTTGGTTTGACCCGCGACGCGGCGGGCAACGTGACCAACACCCGCAATCCGGGGCCAAAGGATTGCGGCGCCGTTTACGACGCCGCCGGCAGACTGACGCGCGTCACCTATGACAACGGCGCCTTTGCCGTGACATACGGCTACGCCCCCGATTCCGGACTCCTGGTCTCGGTGAGCGATGACCTGACGCACGCCGCCGTCTCGTTCTCCTATGACGAGGACAACCGGCTGACCGCGATAACGCGGAGCAACGGCGTGCATTCCTCCTGTACCTACGACGCCGCCGGGCGGCTGACCGGTCTCGCTCACGGCTCGGTCGTCAATCTGGCCTTTACCCTGGACGCCGCCGGGCAGGTGACGCGGCGGGAGATGACTGCGCCTTTGGATCCGGGGGCGCTGCTGGTGTCCGCAACCCGCACCCTGACCTTTGACGCGGCCTGCCAGACCAGTTCCACGGGCTATGCCCACGACAGCCATGGCCGCGTCACCACCACCCCCCGGCATAGCCTGACCTGGGCCGCCGCCTCGCGCCTGACCGGCGTGAACGGCGCGACCCTGACCTATAACGGCCTGAACGATTGCCTCACCCGGTCATGGGGCGGAACGGCCATACGCTACCTCTACAACCTGGCCGTGAGCGGACGTCCGATCATGGCCGAAGTCGACGCGGCCTCGGGCGGCGCACTCCGCTATTACGTCTGGACCCCCGGGGGGCAGCTGCTCTACATGATCGACGCTGCCGCGGACAATAGCGATTACCACTATCTTTTCGACAGAATCGGCAGCACCCTGGCCCTCACGGACAAAAGCGGGGTTGTGACGGACGCCTACGCCTATACCCCTTATGGTCTGCAGCTGGCTCATGAAGGCGGCTCCGCCCAGCCGTTCACCTTTCTGGGGCGCGCAGGCGTGCGCCGGGAGGGAGACGCGGGCGACTTCTACCAGATCCGCGCACGGTTCTACGACGCGGCCACGGGCCGCTTTGTGTCCAAAGATCCCAATTGGCCCGATCTCTACGCGCCCCTGGAACTGGACCCGTATCTCTACGCCATGGCCAGCCCCATATCTCTCCTGGACAGCAACGGGGCCTACACTACCGCGGAGCGGCAACAGTATCTCAACCTGGCCGGCAAAATCCAGAAGATGGAGCCGCGTACGAGCTGGTTCAACACCGATGTCCTCGGCGTGGTGGGGCAGGGCAATGCTTTTGTGCAGAGATTGCGGGAGTTGCCGTACGTGGATAGTCATGTGGATTACATGGAGCTGCTGCGTGAATTTGAGTCCTATGAAGGCCATGACCTGACATATTATCCCGATGCCCTCGAAAAATTGCAGCATTTCGCATCAATGGCCGTATGGGTCATCAACAAGGAAAAGGATTGGGCGCGGGAGGCGGATCGCTTTTTCTATGTCCAGCGCCTGGTGGGAATGCGGGGAGCCCGCTGGAAGGATATCCTCAAGCTCTGGGGCCGCACCAGGGACGGCTTTACCCGCGAACATCTGCGGCGCACCATGATGCTGAAGTTGGTAAACGAGATGAAAGAGGGGCAGGTTTCCGGTTCTCCGCAGCTCATGGCGCGAATAGCGGGCATCATCAACAGCGCCTATACCGAGGCCGGCATGGACCTGCCTGGGGGCAACGTGACCCGGAGCCTGAAATGACGCCGTGAAACGCGCATCATGATGACGGAACGGCCCCCGGCGGCTTGAGAACCTTTTGGAACGTGGTTATTTCCTTACCTCCGAAGAGTGATAAAAATATGGCTTCCCCCCGGATAAATTCATTCACGCGAGATGCATGGAGGCGCCGCATGAACATACGGACATCTGTACGCTTGCTCACAGCGCAGTCCATTGTGGTCATTCTCTTGCTGGTTGCGGCGGCTTCAGCGCCGGGGGCTGCAGAAGGACTCCCGGGCGCCACCGAGTATGGCTACGACGACAACGGGCGCCTGGTGGACGCCGCATATGCGAAGGGGCGCATTACGTATGGCTATGACGCGGCGGGAAACATGACCGGATTGGTTGTCACCGGTAGCGGTGAAGTCACCGGCGTGCCTGTGGATTGGCTGTTGCGTTCGCCCCTGGTTCCCGGCCTGGAGACGTGGCTCCCGGCGCCATGCGGCAATCATGGCCCGGAGTGACGCAACAGGGCCGCCATTGGCGCGTATCACTACAGGACGCTTCGCCGGAGAATTTCTTGAAGCTCGCTTGCTTGAATTGGTTTCGCCATGTAGTCGTCCATTCCCGCCGCGAGAAATTTTTCTTTATCCCCGGCCATGGCGTAGGCCGTGAGGGCGATAATCGGAATGTTGGCCACATGAGCGCCGGCATCGCCCCTGCGTATGGCCAGCGTCGCTTCGACACCGTCCATGACCGGCATTTGAATATCCATGAAAATCAGATCAAAATGAGCGTGTTGCAAACTGGCTAAGGCCTGTTTGCCGTCTTCGACCGCTGTGACGTGATGTCCCTGCCGTTCCAGAAGCTTGGTCATGGAGAGCCTGTTCACGGTGTCGTCCTCAACCAGCAGGACGCGAAGAACCGGCATCTGCGCAGGGCGCATGCGCGGGATTTCCTCTACAGCCGCGTCAGGTGTCTTCACGACGCCGAAAGGGATGCTGACGTAGACGATTGTGCCCACGCCCACTTCGCTTTCCACGGCAATGGTCCCGCCCATCAATTCCACAAGATGTTTGCAAATGGAGAGCCCGAGTCCCGCCCCCTGATATTCTCTTCTGTATCCTTGATCGGAGGGGCAAAAAGGCTCGAACAGGGTTTGCAGTTTGCCGGGGGGGATACCGATGCCCGTATCCGCCACCGAAAACAGTATCCTGCTGTGATCCGGCGACGTTTGGGAGATCTGCTGCGCCTGGAGCGTCACACTGCCTGCGGAAGTGAATTTGAATGCGTTGCCCACCAGATTGTTGAGCACCTGCTGCATGCGTGTTGTGTCGCCGATGATCCTTGAAGGCAGCGTGGGGCCCGTATGGCAATGCAGATCTATGCCGCTTTGACGCGCGGTCAGGTAAAAAAGCTCGCAGGTGTGCTTCAGTGTCTGGGCCGGATCAAAGGGTTCCTGAACCAGGGAGATCTTGTTCGCTTCGATCCTGGAAAGATCCAGGATGTCTGAAAGCAGGCGGGTCAAACGGCTGGAGGAGCGTATCGCGGCATGGACGTATTCATTCTGCTCCTCGCTCAAGGGCGTTGTTTGCAGCAGCTGCAGCATGCCCAGGATGCCGTTGAGGGGCGTACGGATTTCATGGCTCATATTCGCCAGAAAAAGCGATTTGGTTTTGCTGGCGGCTTCGGCTTGCTCCTTGGCCTTGTTGAGCGCGTAGTGTTGCATGAGAAGCCGCTCGTGGGCCTCTTTGAGGTCCGAGACCATGGCGTTGAAGGCGTTGCCCATTTCGACCAGCTCCGGGGGCAGATTGTCGATGGTGATGCTTTGGTCGAAACTGCCTTGGGCCAGGCGGTTGAATGCCCATTGAAAACGCTCTCTTACTGAAAAAAGAAGTTCTCTTTTCGAGATGGTGATCACGCAGACCCAGGGCATGGTGGCGACCGCGTGCCAGAGCAAGATGTAGGGCGAGTCTTCGGCATCCACTTCGAGCATTCCGGCGGTGGAGCGAAATAGTTGTTCAACGGGAGTGACGGCCAGGGCCTTGTGAGCGGAATCGTGCGTGATGCGCACCACATCGCCTTTTTCCTGGCGGGCCGGAGACACATCGTGGTTGCTTGCGATGACCAGCCCTTTCCGGTCCAGTATAAAGGTCTCTTGCGATTGCCATGTATGGCTCAGGCTGTCCTGATGGATCAATCTGCGCACGGGGAGGTCTATGCTCCACAACCCCACAAACACGTCATCTAGGTATACGGGGATGGAGGCGGAGATGATCAGGCCCTGACCCGCGTAATCTATGGTGGGCTCCGTCCAGCGGATAAGCCGTTCCGGATTGCGTTCCGGACACACGGAGACATAGGTGTGATACTCGGACCATTGAAAATCTGGAGTGATGGCCGTGATTTGATCGATGTACGGATACTGGAGCGCGGTATTGGTCACGTCCTGATAATAGATCCAGACAACGCCTTTCAGTTGGGTATACGTGTCCTTGAGCATGGAGCCCAGATTCCTGTGGCAAAACATGCGGAACCGAGCATCGCGGTTGCCTCGGCGTTCCGGCGGCCAGGAATAGCTGATAGCGAGGTTGTCCAGGGTTCCCGCGCGGCAGGCGTGCAGTTTGGGAACGCTCAGGAAAAAGCCGTCTTCATTGATCTGGAATTGTTCGTCTCGCAGCCATCGCTCTATGTCTTCCGGGTTATGGGGCGTTGCGCGCAGCAGCTGCACGGTTTGATGCGACAAATATAACAAGACATCCTCTATCCTTTGGATTTCGCAGTGGATAAGGCTTGCAATGTTTTCGAGCTGTACTTGAAGATATTGTATCTGGTTCATTTATTTCAGCGTGTACAAGTTTCACCGCAATTTGAGAATATGATAACGGAAGTTCTTCATTGAATATTGGTGCTCGTGAAACCCGGAAACAGGAATTCATTTCTCGTCGCGGCATGCTGATACGTAAGAAAAACACTCTGATAACCTACATGAAAAAGAGGAAGTAAACTACAAAAAAATAACTTCGTGAGGGAAAAAGTCGCAAGAATCTATCGGAGGGGGAGAGGATGTGATTGGAACAGTGGATGCGCTGGACGCCCCAGGGAGATATTTTCCTGAGCCGCGGCAGCCCCTTGGGCGGGGGCGGTCCAGTGGGCGAGAAAAGAACGGAGTGAGGGGCGCTATGAATCCAAAAGAGCGAACAAAACATTGCCTATGTCTTTTCGTGAAGAAAATCTACGGGCAATGCCTTGTTCGCCCTGCGTGAAAAACAGGAGCGCGGGCAAGAAAAGCGAGGTCGCATGGCCCGTTGGGGCCATGATGTCTTCCGGGCTAAGCCCAGGCGGCAAGGCGACGGGTGCGCTTTTTCAGCTTGTTGATCTTGCGGCGTAAACCGTCACGCTGCTTCCGCTCGCTCATTTCGGTTTTGCTTGAACGCAGCTCTTTGATTTCCTTTTTCAGGTCGGAAATTTGCGCCTTGTAAGGAGAAACCTTCTGGCCTTCGTCATCGTGCATGCCGAAAACATCTTTGATGGAGGTGATGATTTCTTCCTTGCCCATTCCCGAGGCACCGGTGATCATGGGCAATTTGTCAATGACGAGTTGGCGCAGCTCTTTGGCCGTCATTTTGTCCAGGGGTTTTTTCAGTCCGAGATCGTCGAATTTGATTTCTTCCATGGTTATCTCCTGCTCAGGCCCGCTCCGACCTGTTTTTATGTCTTTTCGCCGAAAACGGCGCAGTAAGCCCGGTAACTGCGCGCAACCGGCGAGTCCGGATTCATGTGTTTGAGCGCCTGTCCCAATTTGCCGGGACGCGGAGGTGCGTGTTTCACCGCCTTTTGCGTGGCGCATGCATCTAACGGGGTTTTGCCCATTAGCAGTTCACATTGCACGTTGTCAAAGAAAAATTCACCTAAATAGGCATTCACGTCAGCCAAAATCTGTGGCGCGTAAAAATGCGCTTCCTGCATGGCCGCGCCATCTTCCACCCCCAGGCGGAGGGTGGTCTTGCGGCGCCCCAGGGGATGTGCGAGGGCGGCGGCCTCTTCGCCGACCACACGCGCCCAGTCGCTCCACAAGCGCACCAGCCGGAACGATGTATCCGCCTGGGTTTTTTCGCGCAGAAAGGAGCGTAGATTGTACCCCAGATGCCGCATGACGCATGCCCCAACATGCGGGGCGTTTTTGTTTGCCCCACATAGAATTTTTATTTATACGCCATTCGCTTTGATGCGTCAACCATGTTGACCCAATGCGTCGCTGGAAAACGTACCCCTTCTTCTTGTCGAGACTACGAAATGCATTTAAAGTTCATAAGGTCGGAATGAGGGGCGCTCAGGCACGGCTCCCGTCGGTTGCGGCGCACGGTTGTTCCCGCCTTGTTCCGTTTCCTGCACGCGGATACGTGTGATGGAGCGCCGGATGCGCCCTGCGCGCTTGACGGACCGGGACCGCGGGTAGCACGAAGGTGGGAGCGCATTGTACCGAAAAGATGAGTTGGAGCGACTACAAATGGAGCAGCTGGAATGCCGGTAGAACACGTTCAGGCGGAGGGCGCCCCGCAGGAGATCCCGGCGGCCTCTTCACCTGCCCTTGCCTGTGAAGAAAGCGATGTCGCCCCCGATTTCGCCGAACTGTGCGTGCAGGGGCGTCGTATTCTGTTGGTCGACGACAACAGGACAAACCTCAACGTGCTGGTGGACATCCTCAAGCTGGACTACAAGCTGGGTGTGGCCATCAACGGCCCCAAGGCCTTGGAATACGCTGGAGTACACAAGCCCGATCTTGTGTTGTTGGACGTGATGATGCCCGATATGGACGGCTTCGAGGTCTGCCGGCGGCTGAAGGCCGCGCCCGAGACCAGGGAGATTCCCGTCATATTCATCTCTGCGGTCAGGGAAGGGAAAAACAAGGCCAAAGGTTTTGCCGTGGGCGGCGTGGACTATGTCACCAAGCCCTTCGACGGCTTGGAGGTCAAGGCGCGGGTCAGAACGCATCTTTCGCTTAAATGCGCCCAAGAGCGTCTGCGCAATCAAAACGCTCTCTTGGACAAGCGCGTACGCGAGCGCACCAGGGAATTGCACGACACTCAGATCGAGGTCGTCACGCGTTTGTGTCTGGCCGCCGAATTCCGCGACAGCGAGACCGGCCACCATGTAAAGCGCATCAGCCACTATTGCGAGTGCATTGCCGAACAAATGGGCATGGACGCGGCGGACAGAGATGTGTTTTTTTACGCCGCCAGCATGCACGACGTGGGCAAGATCGGCATCCCGGACCACATATTGCTCAAACCGGGCCCCTTGGACGCGGCGGAATGGGAGATAATGAAGACCCACACCGTGATCGGCGCCAGGATGCTGGAGGACGGGGCGTCAGGCCTGATACGTATGGCCCGCGACATCGCCCTGACCCATCATGAGCGGTGGGACGGACAGGGGTACCCCGGGGGGCTTGCCGGGGAGAGCATTCCCCTGGCGGGGCGCATAACTGCGCTTTGCGACGTGTTCGACGCCTTGACCTCGGCGCGCCCCTACAAGGCGCCATGGCCCATCACCAAAGCCGTGAGCGAGGTCGCGGCCGGAAAAGGCACGCAGTTCGACCCGGATGTGGTCAACGCCTTCAGAAGCCGGCTTGATTTTTTTGTGGACATCAAACACCGCTTTGCCGACGAGGGCCTGCCCCCTGCCGGGGCGGGTGACGGCTAACGGCACATACGATTATCGGACTTAACGAAAAAAGATAACGTCGCGGGCTTTCGCGCCCGCACGACGACCAGGGGAGGCCCCTGGACGCCGGGAAAAAGATTGTTATGCCGTTTCCTGTTCATAGTGTCGGCGCAAGGCACCGATTTCCACATTGTTGGAGGAATTGCCAGGCTTGGAATAATGCCAGAGATACTATGATATCTCTGATATTGTAAAATTAAGAAGTTTGGGAAAGGGAGAGCGCGAGAGGGAAAACCCTTTTTAGCGGCAGCCGTTAGGCGCGGTCGTTTCGCGCCTTACGGATGGCGACAGCAACGCTAAGGGTTTCCCCTCTCGCATTTTCTTTTCGAAACGAATTTAGCGCATTTTCGCCTTGAAACAAGGCTCCCCCCTGAAACAATTTCCAATTGTTCCAGAGAAATGCATAAGAGCATCTAGCGCTTTTCAAGCGTGAGATGCTCTAGAAACACAGCCTAGTCTGCCGTATCGGCATGCTGCCGCACTGCGGCGCGCAGTTTTCGCTCCGCTCCGTCGAAATCGAAGTTGCGGATGTCGCCGGATAATTCCTCCAGCAGCTTGAGCAGGGCCGGCGAGTGGTGCGCGGCCAGTATCGCATCCATAAGCCGCCGCGACGCCACCGGGTCCGCCTCCCGCAAGGCCGCGGCAAGCAGGGGGGCGTTGCGCGTCAGCGCATTGTCCTCCCCGACAGGGACGGGGGTGGAATCCATTGCGCCCTCACTCTCCTGGAGCGTGCGCAGGGCCTGGAGCGTCTCGTTGTATTCGCGCCACAGGGCTTGCAGCAGAGAAGCGAGTCTTTCGCCATGCCGGGCGTGAAGATCCATGTGAGACAGGGCGCAAAGGCTCGTTTCCATTTCTCGGGCCAAAGACGCCAGGCGCAGCATGCCCAGATTGTCCGCTGCTCCCCCCAGGGAGTGGGAAAGCACCTCCGCCGTCTGCTTGTCCTTGTCCGCCAGCGCGCGTTCAAGGGCTTCCACGACTTTATATTGCTCCACAAGGCTCTCGTCGCAGAGCCGGACAAAGGCGCTGCGGGTCATGCCCATGCGCCTGGTCGCGCCATCGATGTCGATACGGAGCCCTTCGCGTCCATCCCGGCTGCCGCCCGATGCGGCCGCGCCGCCGGTGTCGCCGGGTGTATGGAGCAGCAACGCGCGTAGCGCCTCGTAGAGGCGCTCCCGGTGCAATGGCTTCGGGACATAATCATCCATCCCCGCGTTGCGGCATTTTTCCCGGTCTCCCCGCATGGCGTGGGCGGTCATGGCGATAATCGGCAGAGCGCCGCCCACGCGCTTGCGGATGACGCTCGTGGCGGCCAGGCCGTCCATGACGGGCATCTGCACGTCCATGAACACCACGTGGTATTTTCCGCTGCATGCCGCTTGCACGGCCTGCTCCCCGTTGTGCGCCACGTCCACGGCCATGCCCGTGGGCTGGAGAAGCTCAAGCGCGACCTGTTGGTTGGTGGCGTTGTCCTCGGCCAACAGCGCGCGGAAATTCCGTAAATCCGGCGCAGCCACGTTTGGGGCGCTTTCCTGTTCCCAGGCGGACGGGAGCTTGAACGTGCGCGACAAGGCTTCAAACAGGTCGGATTTTTTCAAGGGGCGGGAAACATATTCCACGCCCCGGTCCGGGGTCGCATACTCCTGCCCATACGCGGCAATGATGATTACGGGCACCCGAGCCGTTTCGTCGCGCAGCGCCTGCAAGGCCGGGAGGCCTTCCCTGCCCGGCAGGCGCGCGTCCAACAGCACGCAATGCAAGGGGCGGGATGCATCGCGCAGTAGGAGCACCCCTTGCTCGAGCGTGGTGGCCGTGACCGCCGGGATCTCGAAAGAGGCCAGCATTTGGACGAGCATGGAGGCGTAGCGGCTGTCCGGAGAGAGAACCAGCAGCTCCAATTGCCGCAACGTGTCCGCATGATGGCGGGGTGCGGGCGCGGTGAGAGCGCATACGCCCATATCTTCGGGCCCGGGAATGGAAAAGGGCAGGCTGAACAAGAAGGTGCTGCCCAGGGAAGGGGCGCTTTTCACGTCCAGCCCCCGCCCTCCAAGCAAGACGACGAGTTTCTGGCTGATGGTCAGGCCGAGGCCGGTGCCGCCGTAGCGGCGGGAGATGGAGCCGTCCGCCTGGGTGAAGGCTTCGAATAAATGGAACTGTTTTTCCGCTTCAATGCCGATGCCCGTATCGGCGACGCTGAAGGTCAGAACTATCTCGACGTCATGCCGCGTCTTGGGGGCCACGGTGAGCTTGATTTCACCCGCTTCAGTGAATTTGCAGGCGTTTCCCACGAGGTTGGTGAGAATTTGTTTGAGCCGCAAAGGATCGCCCTGGAGCACTCTGGGAATGTCCGGAGGCATGTCCAGGATGAACTCCACGCCTTTGTTCATGAGCTGCCCCCGAAAGAGATCGACCAGTTCGTCCATCAGATTGTCCAGTCTGAAGGGGGTGTTTTCGATATGCAGCTTGTTGGCCTCGATCTTGGAGAGGTCCAGGATGTCGTTGAGCAGCACAAGGAGCGAGCGCGCGGAAGATTTGATGACGCGCAGGTATTCGGCCTGCTTCGGGGGCAGCGGCAGGTTCAGGGCCAGGTCGGTCATGCCGATGATGCCGTTCATGGGCGTGCGTATCTCGTGGCTCATGTTGGCCAGAAAATCGCTCTTGGCGCGGTTGGAGTCCTGCAGCAGCCTGTTCACCTGCTGGAGTTCCGCCGCCTT
The DNA here is from genome assembly GCA_964517355.1 of uncultured Desulfovibrionaceae bacterium. Classification (GTDB taxonomy): domain Bacteria; phylum Desulfobacterota; class Desulfovibrionia; order Desulfovibrionales; family Desulfovibrionaceae; genus CAZFCK01. The sequence goes on from CAZFCK010000013.1 coordinate 24,238, forward strand.
GTTGGCCAGGTCCGCGGTGCGTTGCCTCACCGTGTCTTCAAGGTGGCGGTTGAGTTCCGCGAGGTCCATTTCGGCTTTGTGCCTGGCCTGCATGTTTTGGTGCAGATTGTGCGTCATCATGTTCACGTTTTTCGCGAGCACGCCCAAGGCGTCCTCGCCGCGTACCGGAATGTGATGTTGCAGATCGCCGGTGGCGATGACCTGCACAGCGTCCACCAGTGCGGAAATGGGGCGCAACACGTTCCGTCTGAGCAGCAGCGTGAGCAGAAGCACCAGCCCCGTGGCGACGGTCACGATGCCGGCAAGCAGTACGTTGCGCATCCTGTCTATGTGCTGCCTGGCTTCGGCCATGCCCACGAGAACCTGGACGCTGCCCACGTAGCCCGTGCCGAGGGTTTCATCGTAGACCTTGCGGCTGACGAGCAGCGTGTCGGCGCCCCCTTCGAGGCGTGAGGGGTTGGGAATGACGTATTCGCCTTTGGCGTTCCGGATGCGCACGTCAAGCACGTTGGCGCGCTTGAGCAGGTTTTCGGCATTGTAATACAGCGTGCCGTAGGTGTGCCGGGCCAGAGGCTCGCGGCACATTTCCGCGAACAACTCCACCGTGGCCTCCGCGCCCTTGCGGGCGTTGTCCACGAGCAGGTCGGAAAATATCTCCACGAGATAGAGTCCGGGAAGCAGCAAAAAAAGCAACAGGCTGGCGCAGATGATGCAGTTGATTTTCAGGGAGAGATTGCGGCGCAGAAAGGCGATCACGATGCGTTCGAATCCCGGTTGAGGTGTCAGAGGGACTGGTGGCGGGTGGCGCTGGGCACGGAAAGGGTCCCGGCGATGATGCGCTCCCGCAGCCGCTTGAGCAGGGTCAGGACTTCAGTGGGGACCAGGCGTTTTGTGTAGCGCATGGGCGAAATGTCAACGCCGCCGTCGCGCAGCGTGAACAGGTAGTTGGCGTTGCGCAGGGTGCCGGCCGCCAAGGCGTCGAGAATGCGCTCCACGCCGATGTCCATCCGTTTGACCACGCTTGTGAGGATGCAGCCCTCGGCGAGATAGTCCTGGTCCGCGTCCACGCCGATGGCGTACAAGTTATGCGCCTGAGCGTAGTTGAAGACGCCTATGCCGGAGGCTCCGGCCACGGGAAACAGCACGTCGGCCCCTGCTGTTTCGTGCAGCCGGCGGGCGAGTGCCGCCGCTGTTTCCGGATTGTTCCAGAAAAGGGTTTTTGTGTCGTGGTCTTCGATGTAGAGTACGTGCACGCCGACGCCCGGGACCGCGTGGAGCGCGCCGTACGTGAAACCGAGCACGAAATCCTGCACCGCGGGGATGCGCGTGGCCGCGATGACGCCCAGAGACCGGCTTGCCGACATCCGCGCCGCAAGGGCCCCGGCCAGAAAAGCGCTCTGCTCCGAGGCGAAGGTCGCGCTGCAGACGTTGGGCGGATACTCCGGGAGCATGGCGTCCATGAGCGCGAAATGCACCTGCGGATGAAGCGCCGCGCCCCGCATCATGGCGCGGGACATGCCGCCGCTGGAGCAAATGATGATGTCGCTGCCTTGCGCGGCCAATTGTTGAATAAGGTGCAGATAGGTTGGGGTGTCCGTCTTGTCGGCGGGCGTATGCGCCAGGTTGAGCGCGGCGCCGTGCGTACGGCAGGCGCGCATGGCGCCTTCGTAGATGCTGTCCTGGAAACCGCGGTCACCCAGCCCGCTGGAGTCGATGATCAGGCCGACCTTCATTGGGGCATCCCGCTCCGGCGGGGGCGCGGCGGTCATGCCCGCAGTGGACGCGGGCGGCGCGGTGCTCGGCGCATCGCCGCACGAGCAGAGGAGGCAGAGCCCCAGGAGCGGAAGCAGGAGCAGGGCCGTGCGCAACACCGTTCGCAAGGGGAACGCGCGATGACCGGTAAGGGCGGCCACGAGGCGTAGCCGCAGCCAAGTCCTGGAAGAAAAAGCGGTCGTGTGCGACATGTTGTTACCGTCTGTATTTGCCAGTGTATGTTCCACAATGAGTATGGATGCGGGATGCGATTACCTGCGAGTTGTTTTCCTTCGGAACAATACTTTATTATTTGAGAACCGTCTTCAAGTAAACAGGGTTTACGGTACGCCGGCGAGTGGTGGTCTTCTGGTCTGATGTGCGGCAAAATGAAAAAAATACCTGGGAACTTTTTTATCATTTTGGGTAATGGAAGGCAATAATAGTAATTTCGGCCTGTTGAATTTGTTGCGGCGTGCGGGCCCTCGTTTCCGCAGGCACTTGTCATGGCGCAATCCATGTTATAGTATTGACCCTTGGAGCAATTTCTAGCATAAAGGAAGTTTATCCATGCCTTCAAAAGGTCCACATATATCCATCGCTTCTGATCATCTGCTTTCCCGGGTGCTGCGTTTGAGCCCGGAGCAGACCGCTTCCTGGCCGGAAGACGTGCGCGAGCTCGCACTGCGTCTTGCCGAGGAACTTTTCCTGTTGCGTTACAATCCGTTTATTGATCCCGGCCTGGTCTATGTCAGCGTCAAGTCGCGCTTGCGTCAGTTCCTGCCTTCCCTGGCGGACGAATACGTCCGTACGCTGGATGCGGGCGTGCAGACATACTGGAAGGAATATCAGGAGGACCAGACCTTCAAGGAGCGCCTCTTGCGCCGGTTGCGCAGGATTCTGCCCGAAGAGGGGGTGGTCACGCGGCCCAACATGCTTGTGGAGTGTTCAACGGACGCCACGGATTTGCGTATGGAGTTGCCCTTGGTCGTGGTCATGCCCACGACCACCGGAGAGATTCAGGCCGTTCTCGCCCTGGCCAACGAGCTGGGGTTCTCCGTGGTGCCGCGGGGGGGCGGTTCGGGGCTTACGGGCGGCTCCATCCCGGCCATGCGGCGCAGTGTGATCCTTAGTCTGGCCAAGTTCCATAAGATTATCGATATCGACCCCAAGGAAATGTTGCTCAGAGCGCAGACCGGCGTGATCACCATGGACGCCATCAAGGCCGCCGCCGAGCAGGATCTGCTCTTTACGGTGGACCCGGCCTCCAAAACGGCCTCCAGCCTGGGCGGGAACCTTTCGGAAAACGCCGGGGGACCCTTTTGTTTCGAGTACGGCACCACCATAGACAACATCATGAGTTACGTGATGGTCACTCCCATGGGCGAGGTGCTGGAGGTGCGCCGCAAGGATCACCCCAGGCACAAGATCATGCCCGGGGAGCGCGTGGTGTTCGAAGTCTTCAAGCGCGACGACAAAGGCGCCCTGACCCTGCGGGATACGGTGGAACTTAGGGGCGAAGATATCCGCAGCCCCGGCCTGGGCAAGGACGTGACCAACAAATTCCTGGGCGGCTTGCCGGGCATCCAGAAAGAGGGCGTGGACGGAGTGATCACCGAGGGCTGTTTCACCCTGCACCCCAAACAGGCCTATTCGCGCACCCTGTGCCTGGAGTTCTTCGGCCGCACCATGCACAACGCCATGCTGGTGATCAAGGACCTCATCGCCCTGCGCGACGTGATCCGCGCCCAGGGCGACTTGGTGAAAATGAGCGCCCTGGAGGAGTTCAACATCAAGTATGTGCAGGCCATCGATTATACGAAAAAAAGCAGCCAGTACGAGGGCATGCCCATTTCCGTGCTCCTGGTGCAGGTCGATTCCAACGATGCGGCCGCCCTCGACAACATCGTGCAGCACATTCAGGATCTGGTGCAGCCCTACGACAACGCCGACGTGTTTGTGGCCAGCGACGACAGGGAGGCGGAAATATTCTGGGAAGACCGGCACAAATTGTCGGCCATTTCCAAACGCACCTCGGGCTTCAAGATCAATGAAGACATCGTGATTCCCACGGATGTCATCCCGGAATTCGCGGCCTTTCTCGAATCCTTGAATCTCCAGTACCTGGCCAAGGCCTACCGGGTGGCCCTGCACAAGGTCATCTCCCTGCCCTGGGTGCAGGAAACCGATGAATTCGTGGAAATGGAGCGTGATTTCAGCTCGGCGGTGCTCAAGGGCGAAGTGACTGCGGACAACTTGAGCGAGCAGGAGCTTGAAATGCAGGTCTTTTATTTTTTCAAGGACCTGCAGTCCAGATATCCCGGCATCAAAGCCGAGCTGGAGCACATTTTCCAGGAGTTGCAGGCCACGCGCATTGTGCTGGCCAGCCACATGCACGCCGGAGACGGCAACTGCCATGTGAATATCCCGGTGAATTCCAATGATCCCAAAATGCTGCACGCGGCCGAAGGCGCGGCGGAACAGGTCTTTGCCAAGGTTCTGGAACTCAAGGGCCAGGTCTCGGGCGAGCACGGCATAGGCATTACCAAGATCAATTTCCTGGCTCAGGAAAAAATCGAGGCCCTGCGCGCCTACAAGCGAGAGGTCGATCCCAACAACGTGCTCAACCCCGGCAAGCTCACGCAGCGCGAGCTACCGGTGAAGCCCTACACCTTTTCCTTCAACCGGCTTATCCAGGATATCCGCAAGAGCGGCCTGCCGGAAAAAGAGCGGCTCATCAATCTGTTGCAGAACATCCAGGTCTGCACGCGCTGCGGCAAGTGCAAGCATGTCTGCCCCATGTATTCGCCGAAGCAGTCCTTGATCTTCCACCCCCGGAATAAGAACATCAGCCTGGGCGCGTTGATAGAGGCCATTTACTATTCTCAGATAAATCGCGGCGTGCCCGACAAGCGCCTTATGGATGAATTGCGGCGGCTGATGGAGCACTGCACGGGATGCGGCAAATGCACGGCCGCGTGCCCGGTGAAAATCGATTCGCCCAAAGTCATGCTGCATTTGCGCTCTCTGCTGGAGGACAAGCATTCCGGCGGGCACCCCATAAAGACCAAGGTCTTGGAATATCTGGCCGCGGCGCCGGCAAAGCGTGTGCCCATGGCGGCCAAGGGCGCGAGCCTGGGCCAGAATCTGCAAAACAAGCTCATCGGCCTGGTGCCCGGGGCATGGCGTAAGCGTTTCGACAACCCCTTGCTGGCCGGGCCGGGACCGGTCACGGGCTACAAGAACCTGGCGCAAACCCTTGATCTTGAGCGCGGTTCAATTTTTCTCCCGGCTCCCAGGCCGCCGGGACGCACCGAAGCCGTGTTTTATTTTCCCGGATGCGGCGGCGGGCTTTTTTTCCGCTCCATCGGTCTGGCCACGATGAAGCTGCTGCTGGAGGCAGGCATCGGCGTCATGCTGCCCAAGGAGCACCTTTGCTGCGGTTATCCCCTGCTGGTCAGCGGCTGCGAGGAGGCGTACACCACCAACCAGGCGCGCAACATTTTCGCGTTCAAGAAGTTGCTGGACGAGGCCAAGGCCGAAGGCGTGTACGTCCGCACCATGCTCACCGCCTGCGGTTCCTGCCGCGACGGGTTGCAGCGTTATGAGCTCGATCCCAACATGCAGGATCAATTACGCATCATGGACGTGATGCAGTATCTGTACGAGCTGCCGCCCCGCGGTGAAAAGCGCATCCCGCAGTTGCCCCCCGGGGGGGAATTGCTCTATCATGCCTCCTGCCACGCCGAGTGGAGCAACGTGCCTTCGAACAAGGCTCCGGAAGTGTACCGCAAGGCGCTTTCCTCGTTCGCCGGCGTGCCTGTGCGCCTCAGCCCGCGCTGCTGTGGCGAGTCCGGGTTGGGCGCCATGACTTCGCCTAATATTTACGCACGGTTGCAGCAGCGCAAACGTGAACAGTTGACAGGGGATTTGGAACACTACGCTGAGCAGGCGCCCATTGTTGTGGGCTGCCCCTCCTGTAAAATCGGCATTGCCCGGAGTCTTATGGCCTTGGGCAAGAAGCAGCCGGTGCTGCATACGACCGAATACATGGCCCTGCAACTTTACGGAGAGGATTGGGAACAGAGCGTGATCAATGCGGTCAAAGGCACCGCGACGCCCGGCTCCCCCATACGCCCCATTCATTTGAAACGCGACTAGGAAGAGCCCATGGACCAGCCAGCGGTGGCCGACGCCACTGAACAGCCTCGTTTGCGTCTTTGTTTTTGCGACAGCAACCGCGTTTGGGGAGGAGGAGAGAAGTGGCATCTGGAAATGGCGCGGCGCATGGCGGAACGGGGGCACACGGTGCGCGTGCTCACCGATATCAACAGCGCCCTTGCCGCACGCGCCTGTGACGCCGGTCTGGAAGTTTCCACCATGCCCATGGGGCGTTTAAGTTTTCTGGATCCGGTGGTGATGCTCGCCCTGGTGCGTTTTTTTCGCGCAATGCGCCCCCATGCGCTGGTCACGGGATTGCCTCAGGACCTCAAGGCGGCGGGGCAGGCCGCGCGCTGGGCAAGGGTGCCCGCGGTGTTCTACCGGCGCGGCATGGGGCTCAACGTGCGCGACAGCGCCTTCAACCGTCGTCTCTATGGCCGCGTGGCGCACGGCGTCATCGTCAATTCGCGGGATACGGGCCGGGCCGTGCTGGCCAACAATCCGGAACTGGTGCCTCAAGAGCGCATCCACCTTTTGCCCAACGGCGTGGAGGAGCGTCTGCTGCGGCTTCCGGTTACGCCATGCGACAGGCCGGACACCCCCGTGATCATCGGCACCGCGGGACGCCTGGTCACGCAAAAAGGGTTGCAACACCTGCTGGAGGCCATGGTCCTGCTGCGGGACAAGAACGTGCCCTGCGAGCTGTGCATCGCCGGGGAAGGTCCTTTGGAGCGGGAGCTGAAAAACAAGGCCTGGCGAACGGGCATCGCCCGCCGGGTGCATTTCCTGGGCTTTGTGAAGGACATGGCCGGTTTTTACGACAGCCTGCATATTTTCGCGTTTCCCTCCCTGTGGGAGGGCATGGGCAACGCCGTGCTCGAAGCCATGGCCAGGGCGCGCCCCGTGGTCGGTTTCGCGGTGAGCAGCATGCCCGAGATTGTTGAACACGGCGTCACCGGCTTTTTACGCCCCGGAGGCGATAGCGCTGCGCTGGCCGGAGGACTGGCCAAGCTGTGCCGCGAGCCCTTGTTGCGCGGCGCCATGGGGCGGGCCGGGCGCAGGCGCGTGCAGCGCGAGTTCTCCCTGGAAAAATTGGCGCCGCGGTTCGAGGCGCTCCTCGTGCGCCAAGTGATGCAAGGGGCGCGCGCCGGGCGTTCCAAAGGTGCGGTTGTTTGAAGTTTATCGCCATAGATTTCGGGCTGAAACGTGTGGGCGTGGCGTTGAGCGATCCTGACGGCAGGCTGGCTTTTCCACATAAAACCATATATAAGACAACGCGCGACAAACTTTTTGCCGCGGTCATGCAGATTGTGGAGGAGCAGGGGGTGCAGGCTGTGGTGCTTGGTCTGCCGGAAGGGCCGCGGGCGGCCGACGGGCAAGAGGCCCTCATCGTGCGCCAGGTGCGCAATTTCGGCCAGCGACTCAAGCGCTGTTGTCAACTTCCCATTTTTTTAGTGGACGAGTACTACACGTCGCGCGACGCCGAGGAGCAGCTCCGCAGTGCTGGATTGCGGGGTGTCCGGCTCAAGGAAGTACTGGACCAGCAAGCAGCGGCCCGCATCCTCGAAGCCTTCATTTCCCAGGGAGGCGTCGAGGGGGGCTTTGAAACGGTTTGACCAATGCGCAGATTCCTTCTTGCCTCGGTTTCCTTGTTGTTCATCGTCATTTTGCTTGCCGCCGGCTATATCGCCTATGAGGGGTATAGTTTTTTGCGCGTGCCCCCTTCTTCGCCGGGCGAGGAGGCCTTTTTCACCGTGGAACCCGGTGAAACGTTCTACAGCGTGGCGCAACGCCTCTATGACCAGGGCCTCATCACAAACGTGCAATATTTTCGCTTGCTGGCGCGCTACAAAAACAACTTGAACAGCATTCAGGCCGGTGAATTCAGGCTGCATAGCGGATGGACTCCGGACAAGGTGCTCAGCATGCTTGTTTCCGGCAGGCCCATTCTGTACCGGCTCTCATTGCGCGAAGGGCTCACCTGGTGGGAAACCGGGAAGATCGTGAGCGAGGCCGGGTATTGCAGCTTTGACGATTTCGCCGCCACGGTTCGCGATCCGGAATTGCTGGCCAGGTATCACATTCCTTTCAAGAACGCCGAAGGCTTTTTGTTTCCCGAGACCTACCTGTTGCAGCGGCCGAAAAAGCGGGATGCGCGCCCCGTGGTGGAACTGCTGCTCAAGACGTTTTGGGAGCGCGCGGCCAAGGTCTGGCCCGAAGGGCGTCCCGCGCCTGAAATCCTCAAGCGGGTCGTCATTCTGGCCTCGGTGGTGGAAAAGGAGACGGGCGTGGCCTCCGAGCGCCCCACCATTGCCGGAGTGTACGCCAAGCGCTTGCAGAAAAACATGTTGCTGCAAGCCGATCCCACGGTCATCTACGGCTTGGGGCAGCAGTTCGACGGCAACCTGACCCGCCCGCACCTCAACGACGCGGACAACGCCTACAACACCTACCAAAAGCCGGGCCTGCCGCCCGGCCCCATCTGTTCGCCCGGCCTGGACGCGCTGCTGGCCGCGGCCCACCCCGAAGAGCACGACTTCTACTATTTCGTCGCCAAAGGCGACGGAAGCCATTATTTCAGCAAAAATCTGCGCGAACACAACAGAGCCGTGAGAAAATATCAGCTCAAGCGCTGAAACAGGAATGCTCCGGCGGCTTAAGAACCTTTTGAAAAAGGTTCTTAAGGAAACGCTGATTAATTCACTGGATATGCGAGGGGGAAACCCTTAGCGTTACTGTCGCCATCCGTAAGGCGCGAAACGACCGCGCCCAGGGGCTGAAGTTTTTGAAAAAGGTTCTCCCCTCTCGCATTTTTTTTTATAAAGAATGTAGAAAGGCCTCTCTTCAAAATGATCAGTATTTTTTTCGTTTGATAATGGTCCAGACCAGCCAGAGCCCGAGGATGCCGGAAATGAAATAGCCCATCACGCCCAGAGCGGGGTAGCCGAAGAGCGTGGGTTTCACGTCCGTGGTGATGATGATGGACGAGCCCAGGAACATGGCGGCGAGGATGATGGCCAGGGAGAGTCTGTTGGTGACGTTTTCCAGGGTCATGCGCAGTCCGGCGAGTTTCTCGTGCTGCAGGCGGATGGTGGTTTCGCCGCGTTCCGCCTTGCGCAGGATGCGGTCCAGGCGCGCCGGCATCATGCTGTGCATTTGCCAGGCGGATTCCAGGGTGGTTTTCAGGGAGTGGACGATGTATTTGGCGCTGTACATTTCCGCGGCGAGCCGGCGGACCAGGGGTTCGGCCTCCTCGATCACGTCGAGCTTGGGGTAGAGCATGCGCGCCGAGCCTTCGGCGCTGAGCAGGGCCTTGACCACGGTGGCCAGGCCCGGGGGCACGCGCAAGCCGTGCTCGCGGAAGAGGTTGATCAACTCCGCCATAAGTTCGCCCACCTTGATTTCCCCAACCGAGACATGGGTATAGGCGTCCAGCGCATCGAGGATTTCGCGTTGGAGGAGTTCGGGGTTGCCGGGGGGGTCCGAGTCGCTGAGTTTGATCAGGACTCTGATGATGCGTTCGCTGTCGCGATCGGCCACGGCTTTGATCATGCTCACCAGGGAATAGCGCATATTGGTGGTCAAACGCCCCACCATGCCCCAGTCGATGAATCCCAGGGTGTCCCCGTCCAGGATGATGATGTTGCCGGGGTGGGGGTCGGCGTGGAAGAAGCCGTCTTCGAGAATCTGTTGCAGGGCGGTTTGCAGCCCGATGCGCGCCAGTTCTTTACTGTTGGGCAGGTCGCCGGGGTCAACCTGGCTGAGCTTTTGCCCCACAAAGAGTTCCATGGTCAGCACGCGGGATGCGGAGTATTCGTCGTAGACTCTGGGTACCTGGACGCCGGTGTTTTGGCTGAGGTTCGCGTGTGCGATGCGCATGTTGCGCGCCTCGCGGGTCAGGTCCAGCTCTCTGAGCAGGGCCAGTTTGAGTTCGCGCACCATGCCCGGCAGGTCGTAGAAGCGCAGGGCCTCAACCTTGCCGTCCAGGGTCGCGGCCAGGTCCTGAATGATGGAGAGATCGACGCTCAGGCGTTCCTTAATGCCGGGCTTGAGCACTTTCACGGCAGTGGGGGTGCCGTCGTGGAGCACCGCCCGGTGCACCTGCCCCAGGGAAGCCGAGGCGAGCGGTGTTTGTTCAAAGGCCTTGAATGCTTCAGACAAAGGCTTATGCAGGCTCTCTTCGACCACGGATTTGATTTCCGCGAAAGAGACCGGAGCCACCTGGTCCTGGAGTTTGCGCAAGGATTTTATGACATTGGGGGGGACGAGGTCCGGACGCAGGCTCAGCACCTGCCCCAGTTTGATGCAGGTGGGGCCGAGATCTTCCATGAGCAGGCGCAGGCGCTCCTCAAAGGGGATATCCCGCTGCACGTCCGCGGTGCGGAAGGGGATGATGCGTTCCGGGAGCTCCAGGCGTTCGATAACCTCGTCGAAGCCGAAGCGGGCGAGGGTGAGGATGATCTCCTTGTAGCGCCCCAGGTGGCGTAAGGTATTGAGGTCCATCTCAGGCGTTGTCCTTGGGCGTTTCGGGGGCGGTCTGCATTTCCTCCATGGCGGCCAGGCGGATGTCCATGGCCTGAAGACGTTTTTCCACATCCTGCAGGCGGCGCGTCAGTTCCTGCTGCTCGGTCTTGGAAGCCAAGTCCAGGAACTGCATTTTACCGGAAACCGCGCCCTGGAACTGCTCCAGAAATTTTTTCAAGTCATCCTGGCCTTTTTCCAGTATTTTTTCAGCAGTCTGCTTGGCCTCCAACTGACTGATTTTTCCTTCCTCGACCAATGCGCGCAAGGTCTCTTCCACTTTGTCTTTGGTGAGCAGGGCCGCGCCCAGGCCGACGTACAAGGTGTCCTTGAGTAAATCTTTCATGCTGCAACTCCTGGATTGGCTGCGTAGAGATTCCGCGGAATTCGCGGCGTTACTTCCGGGTGTGGTGGTACGCTGCGATTGCGTAGGCATGGAAGTATCTCCTTTTGTATCTTTTTGAGTATGTTGCGAAAACCATCCGTTCGTCAAGGGGAAGCCGGATGGGAAAAGGACCCGGAATCGGACAACGATGTGACAGAGGGAAGCCGTGGTATAAAGTTCAACATTAGCCCATTTTTGAAAGTGCTGAATGATTACAGATAAATATATACATTTTGCCTTGAAGTTCCGTGCTCCTTGTCCGGCATTTGCCTTTCGATGCAAGTTGCCTTACCGTACTTTAGTGCTGTAATCATATGAAATGATGATTTAAAGGGTTTCAATGCCCTTCAAATAATCATATGGTTTGGCTCTGTAAATACGACTTTCGGACGGAAAGAAAAAAGGAATAAAGTCGCGGGCTTTCGCGCCCGCACAACGAACAGGGGAGGCCTCTGGACGCCGGAAAAAGGACAATTCAATTCTTGTTTTTTCAACAAATATACACTGTTATGGTGTGCGCTCTGCTCAGGAAGTCGAGTCTGTAAAGGTGAAGCGGAGGAAAACACCATAAGCCATGCACGGGAGCGGGAATGTAAAGACGTTTCGCCCGGAGCCCTATCCCCGGTACCCGGTCGAAAGACAATTGCCGCACTTTGAATTCAAATCACAAGAAGGGAGGGCGCCATGTTTGCGGAAGAACTGAGTGTGGAGTTCTACACAACACTATTGAACAAGGGCGTTGACCTGATCCTGTATTACGGGCCGCGGCTTTTGGAGTCCGTGCTCATACTGGCTGCGGGTTGGTACCTGAGCAATAAGATATCCCATCTTGTGGAACGGTTGCTTTTGAAAAGCAAGGTGGACCCCACAATCGGTCCTTTTATAAAAAATCTGGTCTATTATTCCCTCCTGGCCGCGGTGATCATCGCGGTGCTGGGCAACATGGGCGTCAACGTCACATCGTTTCTGACCGTTCTTGGCGCTGCGAGCCTGGCCGTTGGCCTGGCTCTCAAGGATTCGCTGGGAAACTTCGCCGCGGGCGTGCTGCTGCTGTTTTTCCGCTTTTTCCGCGTCGGCGATTACGTGACTGCCGGAGGCACGTCGGGCACGGTCAAGGCCATCAATATTTTCAACACCGAACTCAGCACTCCCGACAATCAACAGATTTATGTCCCCAACGGGAACATCATGAGCAGCGTCATCGTCAATACCACGAAAAATCCTGTTCGGCGCCTGGATCTTGTGTTCGGCATCGGCTACGACGATGACCTGAAAAAGGCGAAAGAGATTCTACAGGCAATCGTGGATGACGACGACAGGGTCTTGCGCGACCCGTCTCCTTTCATCGGGGTGGGCGAGTTGGCGGACAGCAGCGTGAATATTTTGCTGCGCCCATGGGTCAACAGCGCGGATTACTGGTCCCTGCGCTGTGATTTGCTCGAGCGGGTGAAGCTCGCTTTCGACGCCGGGGGGATTTCAATTCCCTATCCGCAGCAAGACGTGCACGTGCGTCAGCACATCCCGGAAACGACGCCGGCCGAGGCCGCGGCAAAGGACAAGGAACAAGCATGATGCATTCTTTGTACAATTCTTCTTTACGTTTTGCTCAAGGCCTGCCCGGCGTGGGGCATGTGATGCGCTGGGTGCCGCTGTTCGTGCGCATGGTGCTCAAGGACAAGCTCTTCTTGCGCGCGTCGGCCCTCACGTATACCACTGTGCTTTCCATAGTGCCTTTTTTGGCCGTGGCCTTTTCCGTACTCAAGGGCTTCGGTATCCAAAACACGGATTTTATCCGCGACCTGCTCCTGCGCGTGGCCGCCGGGCGCGAACAGGTGGTGGACCACATCATCACCTACATCAATCAGACTAATGTACGCACATTGGGTGTGGTCGGCGTGGGCTTCCTCTTTGTCACGGCGATCATGCTCATCTCGAACATTGAAAATACCCTGAATTCCCTGTGGGGGGTGCATAAAGGGCGCAGTTGGGTGCGCAAGATCACGGATTACGTTTCCACGATATTCATCGTGCCCATATTCACCGTGGTGGCCATTAGCGTCTCGGCCACGCTGCAAAACAACACCGTTGTGCAGAACATAGCGGAAAACGCCTATTTCGGGCCTATCTACATGACCGCGCTCAGCGTTTTGCCGTTCGTGCTCATCTGGCTGGTGCTGGCGTTTTTGTATCTGCTGCTGCCCAACACCAAGGTCCGCCTGCTGCCCGCCGTTTTCGGGGCGGTCGTTGCGGGGAGCGTCTGGCAAATCGCGCAGTGGGGCTACATCACGTTCCAGGTCGGCGCGGCCAAGTACAACGCCATTTACGGCAGCTTCGCGCAGCTGCCCCTGTTTTTGGTCTGGGTTTACATGAGCTGGGTCATCGTACTTATGGGGGCGGAACTGGTTTTCATGTTTCAAAACGCCGTGACGGTAGAGATGGAGAGCAGATACGCGGACGCGAGCCCAGCGGAAAAAATCCAGCTGGCCCTTCAGGCCCTGGTCCGCATGGGACTGCGTTTCATGAACGGCGACACGCCGCCGGATCTGCGCACGCTCTGCACGCGGCTCCATGCGCCGGTGACGCTGATGCGCTCCATCTTCTTCAGGCTGTCGGAAGCGGGATTGGTGGCGCGCGTGGACGATGAGGAACGCGAGGTCTACATGCTGCGGAACGCGCCCGAAACCATGCGCATACTTGACGTTGTGCGCTGCTTCATGCACGGCCACGGCGAAGCGCTGCCCCTGCGTCAGGACAGCCTGTACGCGCCGTTGCGCGGCTATTTGTCGGGGTTGGAGGAGGTCAGCGCCGCCAGCGGGCAGAACAAGACGCTGCGCGCGCTGGTGGAAGAGGCGCAAGGGCTGGCTGAAGACAACCAATAGGGCGACAGAATTTTGGGATTGGATGTCTATTGGGGCTCCACCCCGGCGCATTTTCGCCTTTGCACAAGGCTCACCCCTGAAACAATGTTGGTTGTTTCAGAGAAATGCAGAACACCATTTCCCATTTCTGGATTAATTTATGAAACTTTCCGGGGGGAAACCTTTCTGTAGAAAGGTTTTCCCCCCGAACCCCCCTTCCAAAGACTTATTTTATAATAACATTGTGTTATATAAAAAGTTCTGGAAAGGGGAGCCCGAGGGGAAGAACCTCTTTCAAGAACTTCAGCCCTTGGGCGCGGTTGTATCGCGCCTTAGGGATGAAGATAGCAGCGCTGGTTTTCCCCTCGGAAAAACAAGTCATTCCCACATTGCGGAGTTAAG